>NZ_QQNA01000412.1 GCF_003346515.1 Streptomyces corynorhini | reverse complement strand
CCGGGGCACTGCGCGAGCGCCTCCAGTGAAGGCGCTCGCGCAGTGCCCCGGAGCCTCCTCCGCGCGGGAACGCACCGCTCGTGGGCCCGCCTCGCGGATGCCTCACGTCGAGTGGGCCCGCCCGGCCGCGTAGCCGGTGAGCAGGGCGACGAGGATGTCGGTCAGGCGGGGTTCGACCTCGACGACGGAGCGGGACAGCTCCGGATCGGACTCGTAGAAGGCGCGCAGCTCCGTACCCGGCGCGGCCATCTGCCACAGCGCCCCGGCCATCGAGGTCGCGGTCACCACCACACCGCGCGCCCCTTCCGCGTCGAGCGGGGTGAGCGTGCGGAGCAGGGCCGCGACGCGCGCCACCGCCGCGACGGCGCGCACCTTGAACGCCCGGACCGTGTCCCGGGAGACGTTGCGCTCCAGGTTCAGCGGGGTGTGCGCGAGCAGGTCGCAGAAGAGCGGGCGGGCCACCAGCGATCCGGCCAGCACCCCGGCGATCGAGCGGACCGCCCGCTCCCACTCGGGCCCGGTCGCGGCCGTGCGGGGCGACACCGCGCCGAGGTCGTCGCAGACCCCGGCCGCCCACTCCTCCCAGGCGTGCGCGGACAGGCGCAGAAAGATGTCCTCACGCGTCTCGAAGTAGCGCAGCATCGCGGACTTGTGCATGCCGACCTCGTCGGCGATGGCGGTCACGGTCACCTCCCGTACCCCGTGGGCCGTGGCGAGGCGCCGCGCCGCCGCGAGGATCGCGTGCTCGCGAGCGAGCTTGGCCTCGGGGGTGCGGGCGCGCTGGAAGTCGGATGCGGTCACCGGCCGATCATATAGAAACCATGTTGCATAGAGAAACCACGTTGCATTAACAATGCAACGGTGTTGCGTTAATAGCGCAACAGTGTTGCACTAGGGCTATGGACGCGCACCGGCAGACATGGTTCATCACGGGTTCCTCGCGCGGCTTCGGCCGCTCCCTGGCCACCGCCGCCCTGGCGGCCGGCGACCGGGTCGTCGCGACCGCCCGCAGGCCCGAGCGGCTGGACGACCTCGTCGCGAGGTACGGGGAGCGCGTCCTCCCGGTGGCACTCGACGTCACCGACGCCGCCGCGGCCGAGAGCGCCTTCGCCGCCGCGCGGCGGACGTTCGGCCGGGTCGACGTCGTCGTCAACAACGCCGGCTACGCCAACCTCGCACCGGTCGAGACCGCAGAAGAGGCGGACTTCCGCCGCCAGTTCGACACCAACTTCTGGGGCGTCTACCACGTCTCCAGAGCCGCGCTGCCGCTGCTCCGGGAGCAGGGCGCGGGCACGGTGATCCAGTTCTCCTCCACCGGCGGGCGCGTCGGGCGGACCCCGGGGCTCGGCTCCTACCAGGCGGCCAAGTTCGCCGTCGACGGCCTCACCCGCGTCCTCGCCGCCGAGACCGCGCCGCTGGGCATCCGCTATCTGGTCGTCGAGCCGGGCGGGTTCGCCACCGACTGGGCCGGGGCCTCGATGGAGGTCGACGACGTCCCCGCCGCGTACCGCGCCACGGTGGGCGCCATAGCGGACGTCCTGCGCGGCGGCGACGCCGCCCCGGGCGACCCCGACCGGGCGGCGGAGATCCTCGTCCGCGTCGTCAAAGCAGGCGATCCGCCCACGCATCTGCTCCTGGGCGGCGGCGCGGTGCGCATGGCCCTCGACCACTCCCGCGACCAGATCGCCGAGGCCACCGCGTGGCAGGCCGTCTCCTCCTCCGCCGACACCGGCGCGGACTACCCGGTCGACCTGCCCGCCGCCCGCTGAGGTCCTGCCGGGTCGCCTCCGGCCCCGGGGGCCGGGCGGGTGGCCGCCGGGCGGATCGCCTCCGGTCGGATCAGGGGACCCGTGCCGTCCACGCAGCCGTTCCGAACTTCGCCGCGACCAGCTCCTCGGCGCGCGCCAGTTCCGCGTCGGTGACCTTGCCCGTCGTCAGACCGTACCGGCCCCGGAAGGAGTCGATCATCCGCTCGATGACGGCCGCCCGCGCCAGCCCGGTCTGCCGACGCAGCGGATCCACCCGCTTCTTCGCGCTGCGGGTGCCCTTGTCGGACAGCTTCTCCCGGCCGATGCGCAGCACGTCGAGCATCTTCTCCGCGTCGATGTCGTACGCCATCGTCACGTGGTGCAGCACCGCGCCCCGGCCGTCCACCACGCGCTTCTGGGCGGCGCCCGCGATCTTGCCGTGCTCCGTGGCGATGTCGTTGAGCGGCTGGTACCAGGCGGTGATGCCCATGTCCCCGAGGGCGGTCAGCACCCAGTCGTCCAGATACGCGTAACTGTCCGCGAAGGACAGGCCGGAGACGAGGGACTGCGGCACGGAGAGGGAGTACGTGATGGTGTTGCCGGGTTCGACGAACATCGCGCCGCCCCCGGAGACCCGGCGCACCACCGTCACCCCGTGCCGCTCGGCGCCCGCCGGGTCGACCTCGTTGCGCAGTGACTGGAAACTGCCGATGATCACGGCGGGCGCGTCCCACTCCCAGACCCGCAGCGTCGGCGGGCGTACCCCGGCGGCGACCTCGGCCGTGATGACCTCGTCCAGCGCCATGTGGAGGGCCGGGGACTGCGGCGCGTCGTGGATCAGCTGCCAGTCGTAGTCGCTCCACTCGGTGGCCCCCGCGAGCGCCCGCCGCACGGCGACGGCCACGCCCTCGGCGCTCAGCCCGTACATCACGGTCCCCGCGGGCAGGGCCGCCTCGATCCGCGCGGTCAGCCCGGCGGCGTCCGTGTCGGCGGGGGCGCCCTCCAGGGCCCGGTCGATCGCCCCGATCGCGTCGTCGGGCTCCAGGAAGAAGTCCCCGGCCACCCGCACCCCGCGCAGCGCGCCGTCCGTCACGTCCAGGTCGACCACGACGAGCTTGCCGCCGGGGACCTTGTACTCACCGTGCACGCCCATGCCTCCGCCTCCGCGCGGGCCCCGGACGGGCCCGTTCCGACCAGCCACAACGCCGCTGCCGTGGCCTTCATTCCGCCCGGCGCGCGGTCGGCGCGTCCCGCCCCGGACCCGGCCGGACCCGCCCGTACCTGCCCGGACCTGCGCGGAAGCGGGCGCACGGCCGACGGTGGATCGGCCGCTTCGACGGGGCGGCGCGGAGGAACTCAATTCAGCCGCGACCGGCTTATTGACACGACCGATTGGCCAGATCTAGCCTAAGGGCTAGTCGTCTAGACGAATTTGGCCCACTCGGGCCCTTACCCGGAGGTGACGATGGAGCCGCAGACGTCACACCTGAAGGAAGCTCGCTACGAGCTGGTCGAGACCCCGGAGCCGATGGGCCCGGTCCGTGTGACCGTGGACCGGCGCAAGGTCCTCGACTACGCCTACAGCGAGGACGATTTCGGGTCCTGGTACTTCGAGGACTCCCCATTCGGGGGCCCCGTGGGCCATCCCCTCGTCCTCGCCAACGACCTGTTGTTCCTCTTCTACGAGAACTACGACGGCAACACCGCCCAAGGGCTGCACACCCACGAACACCTCACCTTCCACGCGCCGGTCAAGGTCGGCGAGACGGTGACGGTCGAGGGCGGCTACACCGAGAAGTACGAGCGCCGCGGACAGGGCTACGTCGTCCTGGAGGCCGAGGCGCGCGGCGACGACGGACGGCTGCTGGTGCGGCACGTCGGCAAGGAGATCATGCGGACCGTGGCCGGCGAGGTCACCGGCCGCCACCGCACGGCGGGTGACGCGCGGCCACGTACGGTCCTCGGCACCGTCGACCCCGCGGTACCGGTCCTCGACCGGGCCCGCCTCGACGCTCCCGCGCGCGCCGCGCTGCCTGCGCGTACGACGGTCTTCACCCAGGACCAGATGTCGGTGTTCTCCTGGGCCGGGCAGGGCTACGCCAACGTCCACACGGACGTGGGGAAGGCCCGGTCGTCCGGGCTCGACCGCACCATCGTCCAGGCGCAGCAGCAGACCGGGTTCATCATCGCCAACCTGGTCGACGTGTTCGGCACGTCGTTCTTCACCTCCGGGGAGCTGGATCTCCGGTTCGTCTCACCCGCCTTCGTCGGTGACGAACTCACCACCGGCGGTGCCGTCGTGGGCGCCTCCGGCGACCGCCTCGACCTGGAGGTATGGGTCGACAAGGCCGACGGGACCCGTACCGCGCTCGGCTGGGCCTCGGCCCGCGTCGAGGATGCCCAAGACCGTCCCGTACGCCTGATCTGAGCAGACCCGAAACACCCCACAGTCCCCACAGGTCCCACAATCCCCACAAGGTCCACAGTCCTCACCAGTCCCACCGGCCCCGCCGCCCCACCGGTCCCAGGCCCTGTCCGACACATAGCGCCGTCCGGTGCGTCGCACTCGCTCCGCCTCGGCGCTGTGGATGCGTCGTCCGGACGCCGAGCGCTCTCGCGAGGCGGAGGATCACCCGGGTACGGGACGTACTCGGATGACTCCGACCACGCGGCGCGCGTGCGTACCGGACACCGCGAGCCAGGCGGGATCTGTCGGACAGGGCCGAGCCGCCCCCGTCAATGCGATCGACAACGGAGTCATCCATGGCGCCATCAGCCATCACCCCTTCCGCCGCCGAGCAGGAGCGGACCACACTCGCCAAACGCGCCGCCGTGGCCAGCCTCGTCGGCACCGCGGTCGAGTGGTACGACTACTTCATCTTCGGCACCGCCTCGGCCCTCGTCTTCGGGAAGCTGTTCTTCCCCAACGAGGAGGACCCGATCATCGGCACCCTGTCGGCGTTCGCCGTCTTCGGCGTCGGTTTCTTCGCCCGCCCCGTCGGCGGGGTCGTCTTCGGCCACTTCGGCGACAAGTTCGGCCGCAAGGCCGCTCTCGTCACGACGCTCATCATGATGGGCGCCTCCACCTTCCTCATCGGGCTCCTGCCCACCACCAGCCAGATCGGGATATGGGCCCCGATCCTGCTCGTCCTGCTGCGGCTCGTCCAGGGCTTCGGTGTGGGGGGCGAGTGGGGCGGCGCCTCACTGGTCGCCGTCGAGTACGCCCCGGCGCACAAACGAGGCGCCTACGGCAGCTTCCCCCAGATCGGCAACGCGATCGGGCTCGTGCTGTCCACGAGCGTCTTCGCCGCGGTGTCGATGCTGCCGGACGACCAACTGCTCAGCTGGGGCTGGCGCGTGCCGTTCCTGCTCAGCGCCGTACTCATCGCGGTCGGCCTGTTCATCCGGTTCAAGCTCACGGAGACGCCCACCTTCCAGGCCGCCCAGGAAAAGCTGGAACAGCAGTCCACCGAGGAACAGGGCAAGGAGCGCATGCCCATCGCCGAGCTGTTCAAGCGGTTCAAGCGACCGCTGCTCCTCGCCATGGGCATGCGCCTGGGCGAGGCGGTCTTCGGCTACATCATCCTCACCATCGGTCTGACGTTCGCCGAGAACTACACCGACGTCCCCCGCACCCACGTCCTGATCGCGGGCAGTGTGGCCGCCGCGTTCGCCATCTACACCTACTACTTCTTCGGGAAGCTGTCCGACCGGATCGGCCGACGCGCGGTCTTCGTCATCGGCTCACTCGTCGGCATCGTCGTCACCTTCCCGTTCTTCTGGATCCTCGACGCCGACGCGCTGGTGCTGACCTACGTGATCTACGTGGTGGCGTACGCGATCGGAGTGGGCGCCCTCTACGGCGTGGAACCCGCCTTCTTCTCCGAGCTGTTCAGCACGAAGGTCCGCTACACGGGCCTGTCCCTCTCTGCCCAGATCCCCAGCGTCTTCATCGGACTGTGGCCGCTCGCCTCGACCGCCCTGCTGGCGGCGACCGACGGGGATCCCTGGCCGATCGCCCTCATCACGGTCATCGCCCTGCTCATCGGCATGGTGTGCGCGCTCCTGGCCCCCGAGACCAACAAGACCGACATGACACGCGTGGGGGAAGACCCCGAGGAGTCCCGATGACCGACCAGTCCGCCCGCCCCTGGCGGGACCTGACCGATCCGCGCCGCGCCGGCACCACAGGCGACCTCGAAGCGGGCCTGAAGGAGCCCGAGTTCGAGAACCTCGCCATCCCCGAGGAACTCGGCACCGTACGGGTCGTGATCGACGACCACAAGATCAAGCGGTACGCCTTCGCCCACGACGACCACGCGCCCTGGCACCTCACCGGAAGCCCGTTCGGCGGCCGGCGGATCGGGCACGCGGCCCTGCTGGGCAACGACCTCGTGCAGTTGTTCACCCTCGTGTACGCGGCCAGCCAGGTCGTCGGCTACCACACCGAGGAGCAGATGTGGTTCGACAGCCCGGCCGTGCTGGACGAGGTCGTCACGCTCAGCGGCACCTACACCGAGGCGTACCGGCGCCGAGGCCAGGGCTACGTCGTCATGGAGGCCGGGGCCACGGGGGAGGACGGGCGCAGCATCGTGCGCCATCGCGGCGTCGAGATCCTCAAGACCGTGCCCGGCGACATCGGCGGACGTGGATCGGCGACCCCCGAACGCCGGGTGACCGGCGAGGTGCCCGAGAACGCGCGGGTCGTCGGCACACTGGGCCCGGACGTGCGCCCCGGTGACGTGCTCGCGCCCCTGGGCAAGTCGGTCACCGCCGAGCAGGCCGCCGTGTTCAGCCGCGTCGGCGAGTACGTGCGCAACATCCACAACGACATCGGCGCCGCCCGCGCGGGCGGCCTGCCCGTGCCGATCGTGCAGGGGCAGCAGCAGTTCGGCGTACTGGCCCAGCTGCTCACCCTCCGCTCGGGCCCTTCCTTCCTCACCTCCGGATGGATGCGCGTCAAGTTCCTCGCCCCGCTGGAGGTGTTCGAGCCGTTCACGTCGACCGGCGTCGTCACCGACGTCACCCCGGTCGACGGCGGCCTCCGCGTCGACCTGGAGATCTGGGCGCGCCGCGACAGCGACGCCCGGCTCATGACGGCCGGCTGGGCGGCCGTGACCGTCCCCGCGTCCTGACGCCCCCCGCGGCCCGACCGGCGGCCCCGCCCGCCGGCC
>NZ_QQNA01000411.1 GCF_003346515.1 Streptomyces corynorhini | reverse complement strand
GCCCCCGCCTCCGACGCCGCGGGCGTCTCGGGCGGGCCGGGACTCGCCCTGTGGCCGCTGTCGGCGCGTGACGCGGACGCGGTCCCCGGGCAGGCGGAGCGGCTGTCCGGATGGCTCGCGGACCGGGCGCCCGAGGAGCGTCTCGGCGACGTCGGCCGGTCGTTGGGTACGACGCGCTCGATGTTCCCGCACCGCGCCGTGGTGGTGGGCGCGGACCTGGACGACATGCGTTCGGCGCTGGCGGCCGTGGCCTCGGGGGAGTCGGACCCGCGCGTGGTGCGCGGCGTGGCGGTGCGGGGGCGTACGGCGTTCCTGTTCGCCGGGCAGGGGTCGCAGCGGCCGGGCATGGGCCGGGAGCTGTACGACACGTTCCCGGCGTTCGCGGCGGCCTTCGACGCCGTCGACGCCGAACTTCCCTTCGCGCTGCGTGAGGTGGTCTTCGGCACCGACGCCGAGCGGCTGAACCGGACGGAGTTCGCGCAGCCCGCCCTGTTCGCCCTCGAAGTGGCCCTGTTCCGGCTGCTGGAGTCGTGGGGTGTGCGCCCGGACGCTCTCGCCGGGCACTCGATCGGCGAGATCGCCGCCGCGCATGTGGCGAGTGTGTGGTCGCTGGCGGACGCCTGCCGACTGGTCGTCGCCCGGGGCCGGTTGATGCAGGCCCTCCCCGAGGGCGGCGCGATGGTGGCGGTCGAGGCCGCCGAGGACGAGGTGCTGCCGCTGCCGCTCGACGGGCGCGTGGGCCTCGCCGCGGTCAACGGCCCGCGCTCCGTGGTCGTTTCCGGCGCGGCGGATGCCGTCGAGGACGTGGTCGCGCCGTTCCGCGAGGAGGGGCGGAAGGTCACGGCGCTGCGGGTCAGCCATGCCTTCCACTCCCCGATGATGGACCCGATGCTCGCCCGGTTCCGCGCCGTGGCCGAGTCACTGACCTACCGGAGCCCCTCCCTGCCGGTGGTGTCCACGGTGACCGGCCGGGCCGCGACCGCCGGGGAACTGACCACCCCCGAGTACTGGGTCGAGCACGTCCGCCGCCCCGTGCGCTTCGCCGACGCGGTACGGGGCCTGAAGGGCCTGGGAGCCGTCCGCCATCTCGAACTCGGCCCGGACGCCACCCTGTCGGGACTGGCACGCGGTGTGCTGGAGGAGACGCCCGCCGTCGTCGTGCCCGCACTGCGGCGCGAGGGATCGGAGACGCGCAGTGTGCTGCGCTCGGTGGGCACGCTGCACACCGCCGGACACAGCCCCGACTGGTCCGCGCTCCACCCCGGAGCCCGACGCGTCGATCTGCCCACCTACGCCTTCCTGCAGCGCCGACTGTGGCTCGACCCGCTCCCCGGCCGGAGCCGGGGCGTCGGACACGCCCTGCTGGGCTCCGCGCTGACCCTGGCGGACTCCACCGCCGTCGTCTCCACGACCCACCTCTCCGCCCGCACCCATCCCTGGCTGGCCGACCACACGGTGGCGGGCCGCACCGTGCTGCCGACAGCCGCCTACCTCGACTTCGCGCTGCACCTCGGCGGCCGGGTCGGCTGCGACCACGTCGTCCGGCTGGACCAGGAACGCCCGCTCGTCCTCGACGGGGACCGTGCCGCGGAGATCCAGGTCGTCCTGGACGCACCCGCGGCGGACGGCTCCCGGCCGTTCGCCTGCCACGCGCGCACCGCCGACGACCAGCCCTGGACCCGGCACGCCCACGGACTCCTCGCCCCCGCCACCGGCACGCCCGAGGAGCCCCAAGAGGACGACGGCGCCTGGCCGCCCCCCGGCGCCCAGGCCCTCGACGACGACGAGATCGACGCGCTCCACGAGACGGCCCGGCTCCACGGCCTCGACCGCGGCCCCGCGTTCCGCGCCCTCACGGCGGTATGGCGGGCCGGGAACGAGGCGTACGCCGAGGTCGCCGTGCCGGAGGAGCTGTCGGCCGACGCCCTGCGGGTCGCACTCCACCCGGCGCTGCTCGACGCGGCCCTGCACGCCTCACCCGTCCTCGGCCACCCGGGCCAGACCCCCGTGACCTGGCGGGACGTCACGCTGTACGCCGCCGCCCCGGACGTCCTGCGGGTACGGCTGCGGCCGGGCCCCGGCGGGGAGATACGCCTGGACCTCGCCGACGAGTCCGGTGCGCCGGTCGCCTCCGTCGGCGCGGTCACGCTCGCCCCGGTGGCGGACCTGGCCCTCACCGGACCGGCCGCCTCGGACCTGTTCACCGTCGAGTGGGCGGAGCTGCCCGCCGCGCCCCGGCCGGCTTCCCCGCCCACCGTCGCCTTCGTCGGCGCCGACCCGGCTGCCGGGCCCGCCACCGGCGAGGGCGCGCCCGGCGACGTACCGGACGGCACCCGTCACCACCCCGACCTCGACGCCCTCCTCGCCACCGGGGGCACCGTCCCCGATCTGGTCCTCCTCACCGTGCACACCGACGGCGCGGAACTCCCCGCCGCCCTGCACACCGCGACCGCCACCGCCCTGGACACCATCCAGCGCTGGCTGGCGGACGAGCGGACCCGGGACGCCCGGCTCGTCCTCGTCACCCGCGGCGCGGTCGCCGTCCGGCACGGCGACCCGGTCACCGACCCGGCCGCCGCCGCCGTACGGGGCCTCGTCCGCTCGGCGCAGTCGGAGAGTCCCGGACGGTTCCTGCTCGTGGACCTCGACGGCGACACCGACCCCGAGACCGCCCTCGCCGCCCTGCCCGCCGACGAGAGCGAGATCGCCGTACGCGCCGGGCGCGCGTACGCCGCCCGCCTGGTCCGGCACCGGCCCACCGCCGTACCGGACGTACCCGCCCTCGACCCGCTGCGGACCGTGCTGATCACCGGCGCGGGCGGCACCGTCGCCGCCGCCGTCGCCCGGCACCTGGTCACCGCGCACGGCGTACGCAGTCTGCTGCTGGCGAGCCGCCGGGGACCGGACGCGCCCGGAACGGCCGAGCTGCGCGCCGACCTCGAAGCGCACGGGGCGCGGGTCACCTTCGCCGCCTGCGACGTGGCCGACCCCGACGCCCTCGGCGCACTCCTCGACGGCCTTCCCCCCGAGCATCCCCTCGGCGCCGTCTTCCACGCCGCCGGGGTGCTCGACGACGGTGTGCTCACCGCCCTCACCCCGGACCGGCTCTCCGCCGTGCTGCGGCCGAAGGCGGACGCGGCCGTCCACCTGGAACGGCTCACCCGCGACCTCGACCTGTCCGCGTTCGTCCTCTTCTCGTCCGCCGCCGCCACCTTCGGCGGCCCGGGACAGGGCAACTACGCCGCCGCCAACGCCTTCCTGGACGCCTACGCCACCGCCCTGCGCGGCCGGGGCCGTCGCGCGACCGCCCTCGGCTGGGGACTGTGGGCCGAGGACGGCGGCATGACCGCGGACCTCTCCGACACCGACCGCGACCGCGCGGCACGGGCCGGGGTCGGCGCCCTGCCCACCCCCGACGCCCTCGCCCTCCTCGACCTCGCCCTCACCCAGGACCGCGCGGTCCTGCTGCCCGTCCGCCTCGACCTGACCGCCGCCCGCACCGCCACGAGCGTCCCGCCGCTGCTGCGCGACCCCGCCGCCACCGCCCGCCGCACCGCCCGGCCCGGCACCCGGCTCGACGCCCGCTCCGGCGGACGCCTCGCCGGGGAACTCGCCGCGCTGCCCGCGGCCGAGCGGACGGCCGCCCTGCTGCGCCTGCTGCGCACCGAGATCGCCACCGTCCTCGGCCACCCCGCAGGGGCGCCGCCCGCCGACGCCGAACGGCCCTTCCGCGACCTCGGATTCGACTCGCTCACCGCCGTCGAGCTGCGCAAC
>NZ_QQNA01000410.1 GCF_003346515.1 Streptomyces corynorhini | reverse complement strand
CGCAGACCCCGGCTGCTGCTCCTCGACGAGGCGACCTCGCAGCTGGACGCGGTCAACGAGCTGGCGCTGCGGGACGCCGGGCGGGTGCGGGCGGTGGGCACGCACGAGGAGCTGGTGGCGGGGGACGCGCTGTACGGGGAGCTGGCGGCGACGCAGTTCCTCGCGGCGGCGCGCTGACGCGGGGAGCCGGGGCGGCGCGGGGAGCCGGGGCGACGCGGGGGCTCTCCGCGCCGTTCCCCGCCCCCCTGATCGGCGGCGCATCGCAGGCCACACCCCGGGGACAAACGGGATACTCCGGGCATGACTGCTTCTCTTCACCGCCGCCCCCGGCGCCGGATCCCGCTCGCCATGACCGCCGCGATCTGTCTGGCCGCACTGGTGGGCGGCTGTTCGGGCACCACCGCCGCGGGCTCCGGTACGTCGATGTCCGGCACCACCACGCGGGCCGCCGCCGAGCGGCGCGGCGGGAGCGACCTCCAGACGGACTACGAGACGGTGATCAAGAACGTGCTGCCGTCGGTCGTCCAGATCGAGACCGGCCGCGACCTCGGCTCGGGCATCGTCTACGACGGGCAGGGCCATATCGTCACCAACGCCCATGTGGTGGACAAGCAGCGGGCGTTCACGGTCACGGTGGCCAACAGCGAGCAGCCGCTCAAGGCGTCGCTGGTCGCCAGCTACCCGCAGCAGGATCTCGCCGTCATCAAGCTCGACTCGGTGCCCGGCGGGCTGCGGGCCGCGAAGTTCGGCGACACCACCCAGGTCGCGGTCGGCCAGATCGTGCTGGCCATGGGGTCTCCGCTGGGGCTCTCCGGCAGCGTCACCCAGGGCATCGTCTCGGCCGTCGGACGGACCGTCAGCGAGGGCTCGGAGGGCGGCGGTACGGGCGCGACCATCGCCAACATGGTGCAGACGTCGGCCGCGATCAACCCGGGCAACAGCGGGGGCGCGCTGGTCAATCTGAACGGCGAGGTGATCGGCATTCCCACGCTCGCCGCGACCGATCAGCAGCTGGGCAACGGCGCGGCGCCGGGGATCGGCTTCGCCATCCCGGTGTCCATGGTCAAGACGGTGGCCGACCAGATCATCAAGAACGGCCGGGTCACCGACTCGGGCCGGGCGGCCCTGGGCATCACGGGCCGCACCGTGCTCAGCGCGGATCTCCAGCCCTCGGGGGTGGCGGTGGTGGCGACGGCGAAGGGCGGCGCGGCGGCCGGTGCGGGGATCAGGGCCGGGGACGTCATCACCAAGCTGGGCGGCGCTCCGGTGACGACGATCGAGTCGCTGTCCGAGGAGCTGGCGGCGGACCGGCCGGGGCAGAAGGTGAAGGTGACCTACAGCCGGTCGGGGACGGCGAAGACGGTGGAGGTCACGCTCGGCAAGGCGTAGCGGAGGCGGACGTCGCGACGACGACGGCTGCGGCTCGCGGCTGCCGCTAGCGGCTCGCGGCTGCGGCTCGCGGCTCGCGGCTGCGGTACGCGGCTCGCGGCTGCGGTACGCGGCTCGCGGCTGCGGTACGCGGCCGTACCGCCGCGACCGTCGTACCCGGGGTCAGCTCCCGTCGGCCCGCAGGCTCATCGGGCCGTAGATCTCGCTGCCGTCCTCGAAGAGCGTGACCTGCTCAGCGCCCCCCTTCAGGAGGTCCTTCCAGACCTCGCCGACCCACGACTCGGCGTCCCCCTGCGTGGTGAACTCCTCCGGCTCCACCGCCGGGGCGACCTCCGTCCCGTCGGCCGTCTCGAACCGCCACGTCCACGCCATGTGCGCCTCCCGATCCCGAGAAAGTGATCGAATTCCTGCCCGCAGCGTAGCCGGGCGCGCACCCTGAGCGGTGACGCGGGAGGATCGTCCTCGTGGAACTGACTCTGCTCGGCACCGGCGCCCCCGCCGGACTCCCCCGCCCCCACTGCCCGTGCGCCGCGTGCGCGACCGCGCGCGGTGCCTCCGCCCGCGCCGCCACCGCGCTGCTGGTGGACGGCGTCCTGCTGCTGGACCTGACGCCGGGGGCCCCGCTCGCGGCGGCCCGCGCGGGGCACTCGCTGGCCGGGGTGCGCCAAGTCCTGCTCACCCATCCGCACGACGGGCCCGCCGTGGAGCTGCCCGCCGGGCTGCCGACGGCGGGCCGGGTCGCCGACGGCCGGGTGCTGACGCTGCTCGGCGGGCACCGGGTGCGGGCGGTGGCGATGGACGCCCCGGGCACGGGGTACGAGGTGACGGCGTCCGGCGGGCAGCGGCTGCTGTACCTGCCGCCGGGCGGAGCGCCCGCCGGGGTGACGGACAACGGCGGCTCGGCGCCCGCCCCCGTACCGGCGCCGTACGACATGGTCGCCGCGGACGTGGTCGGGCGGCCCGACGCGGTGGCCCGGCTGCGGGCGGCCGGGGCGATCGGGCCGACGACCGATGTGCTCGCCGTCCATCTGGACCACGACGTGCCGCCCGGCGCCGAGCTGGACCGGCGGCTGGCCGCGGCGGGGGCGCGTGCCGTGCCGGACGGGACGACGCTGACGGTCGGCGCGTACCACCCCGTCCCCGAGGTGCCCCGGCGGACGCTGGTGACCGGCGGGGCGCGCTCGGGGAAGTCCTGGGAGGCCGAGCGCAGGCTCGCGGCCTTCCCCGAGGTGCTGTACGTGGCGACGGGCGGCGGGCGCGACGGCGACCCGGAGTGGGACGCCCGGGTACGGCTGCACCGCGAGCGGCGGCCGTCGTCCTGGCGGACGACCGAGAGCTGTGACCTGGTGCCGCTGCTGGCGCGGGACGGGCCGCCGCTGCTGATCGACTGTCTGTCGCTGTGGCTGACGGACGCCATGGACCGGGCCGACGCGTGGTCCACCGACGCCGCGGCGTGGGCGGCGGGCGGCCAGAAGGCGCTGCGGGAGCGCACGGCGGAGCTGGCGCGCGCGGTGCGCGAGACCCGGCGCACGGTCGTGGCCGTGACCAACGAGGTGGGCGGGGGCGTGGTCCCCGCGACCCTCGCGGGCCGCCGCTTCCGCGACGAACTGGGGCGGCTCAACGCGGCGGTGGCCGCGGAGTGCGAGCACGTGCTGCTGGTGGTGGCGGGCCAGGCGCTGCCCCTGCGGTGAGGGGCGGTTGGCGGGCCGGGAGGCGTCCTGTTGCCCAACTGCCCGGTGTGGCAGGGGTTCCGGCGCCCTCTCGGCCTCCGCCCGCCGCCACGAACCCCGGCGAGTGGCCGAAGGGGGGCGTCGGTGCCGAAAGGGAGAGCGCGCGGAGGTTTGTGAGGGACGAACAAACCGAGCACGGTCGACCGTCGGCGCCGGCTCGGGCGCCCCGGAGGCGAACCGAGCCCTCAAAAAGGAGAGATAGTGTCGGCGGATGAGTTCGCTGAATCTCGACGACTTCTCCGACCTGATCGAGCGCCCCGACGGCGCTGTGCGGCGCGACGCCGAAGAGCGCCGGGAGCGGCTGACCGTGCCGTCCGGGGCGCTCGGGCGCCTGGACGAGCTGGGCGACTGGCTGGCCGCCGCGCAGGGCGCCGTACCGGTCAGGGCGATCCGGCAGCCGCGCGTGGTGCTGTTCGCCGGGGACCACGGGGTGGCCTCCCTCGACGTGTCGGGGCGGCCCGCGAAGGGCGCGCACCGGCTGGTGCGGGCGGTACTGGAGGGCGGCAGCCCGGTCGCCGTGCTGGCCCGCCGCGCGGAGGTGCCCGTACGGATCGTGGACGCCGGTCTCGACTGTGATCCGGAGCTGCTGCCCGACGAGGTGGTACGGCACCGGGTGCGGCGCGGCAGCGGGCGGATCGACATCGAGGACGCGCTGAGCGCCGAGGAGGCGGAGCGCGCCGTACGGCTGGGCATGGCGATCGCGGACGAGGAGGCGGACTCGGGTACGGATCTGGTGGTCCTGGGCGATCTGAGCGTCGGCGGCACCACGGCGGCGGCCACGCTGATCGCCGCGCTGTGCGGCACGGACGCGTCGGTGGTCACCGGGCGGGGCGGCGCGGGCATCGACGATCTGGCGTGGATGCGCAAGTGCGCGGCGGTCCGGGACGCGTTGCGCCGGGCGCGGCCGGTGCTCGGGGACCAGCTGGAGCTGCTGGCGGCGGTCGGCGGGGCCGATCTCGCGGCGATGACGGGCTTCCTGCTCCAGAGCGCGGTGCGGCGGATGCCGGTGATCCTGGACGGCGTGGTGTCGGCGGCGTGCGCGCTGGTCGGGCAGCGGGCCGCGTTCCGGGCGCCCGACTGGTGGCTGGCGGGCCAGTTGAGCGGCGAGCCGGCGCAGGCGAAGGCACTGGACCGGATGGCGCTCAACCCGCTGCTGGACCAGGGCGTCACTGTGGGGGAAGGCTCCGGGGCGCTGCTCGCGCTTCCGCTCGTCCAGGCCGCCGCCGCGCTCGCCGCGGAGCTGCCGGAGCGGTCCGGCGCCGAGAAGGACACCATCGGGGCCGAGTGAGACATCGGGTGCGACCGCCGGTCGGCGGTCGCACCGTCCAACGTGGAACGCGATGCCCCATATGATCGCTTTTCATGGGAGATGTTCAGTTGGCTGCCGACCGATCGAGCCGGGCCCCGGTCTCTGCCCGGGGTGTCACCGGTGAGCGAGGGACCGCGCGTTCGCGCAGGAGCGCGGCGTTCGCCGTCTGGTATCTGCGCGTCGTCGCGTCGATGAACTTCCTGAGCGCCTTCTGGGTCTCCTTCGGCCAGGATCTGCGTCGGCACAACACCGAGGACCTGTTCACCCCGTACCTGCTCACGGCAGGCTTCGCGTCGGGCGTCTTCACGCTCTTCCTCGCGATCACCATGCGCCGCCGCAAGCGCGCCGCGTGGATCCTCAACCTGGTGATCGCCGGGTCCTTCCTGCTGCTGCTCGCCTTCGTGATGCTCCTCCCGGAGATCCGGCACTACCCGCAGAACTGGGCCTCCCTCGTCCTGACCGCCGCCTTCGTGTGCGCGCTGCTGCTGGGGCGGCGGGAGTTCTACGCCAAGGGCGACCGGTCCAATCCGAAGCTGGCGGCGGCCGTGGCGGTGGGCGGGCTGCTGGCCGCCTCGCTGCTGGCCGACCTGCTCGTCACCCTCACCAACACCGGCCACGGCGGCTCGTCCTTCGCGGAGCGCTGGCGCTACGGCGGGATGCGGCTGGTCTCGCTGTCGACGGACGGCACCCGGTTCCCCGGCATCTCCACCCCCGGCTGGGTCAACGTCACCATCAACGTGCTCTCCACGCTGCTGCTGCTCGCCGTGCTGTACGCGGCTTTTCGCTCCCGTCGGGCCGTCGATCCGCTGACCGAGGACGACGAGGCACGGCTGCGGGTGCTGCTCGACCGGTACGGGGAGCGCGACTCCCTGGGGTACTTCGCGCTGCGCCGCGAGAAGAGCGTCATATGGTCGCCGACCGGGAAGTCCGCCGTCGCCTACCGCGTGGTCGGCGGGGTCTCGCTCGCCTCCGGCGATCCGATCGGCGACCCGGAGGCCTGGCCGGGGGCGATCGACCAGTGGCTGGCCGAGGCCAGGGAACACGGCTGGATTCCGGCCGTCATGGGAACGAGCGAGGAGGCCGGCACCATCTACGCCCGGCACGGCATGGACGCGCTGGAGCTGGGCGACGAGGCGATCGTGGAGACCGCCGGGTGGGGGTCCGGGGGTCACCCCCCGGGAAGTCGCAGCACGTTGGAGGGGCGCGCGATGCGCACCGTGCGCCAGGCGTACAACCGCGTGGCGCGCGCCGGTTACCAGGTCCGTGTCCGGCGCCACGAGGACATCCCCGCCGACGAGATGGCCCAGTTGCTGCGCCGCGCCGACGACTGGCGCGACGGCGCCACCGAGCGCGGCTTCTCGATGGCGCTCGGCCGGCTCGGCGACCCGGCCGACGGGCGGTGCGTGATGCTCGAATGCCGGGAGAACGGCCCGGAGGGGCCGGGCACCGGCGAGTTGAAGGCGGTGCTGAGCTTCGTGCCCTGGGGGCCGCACGGCCTCTCGCTCGATCTGATGCGCCGGGACCGGGACAGCGAGAACGGCCTGATGGAGTTCATGGTCATCGAACTGCTCCAGCGCGCCGGAGAGATCGGGATCACTCAGGTCTCACTGAACTTCGCGATGTTCAGGTCCGTCTTCGAACGCGGCGCGAAGCTGGGCGCGGGTCCGGTGCTGCGGATGTGGCGTTCGCTGCTGAGCTTCTTCTCCCGCTGGTGGCAGATCGAGTCGCTCTACCGCGCCAACGCCAAGTACCGCCCGATCTGGGAGCCGCGTTTCATGTTGTTCGAGAAGAGCGCCGATCTGCTGCGCATCGGCGTGGCGGCGGGCCGGGCCGAGGGCTTCCTCGAAGCGCCCGCCCTGCCGGGGTGGCTGCACCGCCGACGGCTGGAGAGCCGTCGGTGAACCGCGCGGGACCGCGCGAGATCGCGCGCCGCGAATGGGGACCACCGGTCAGGGCCGTACGGCAGGCGCTGGCCGCGCGCGGGCTCCGCGCCGTTCCGCTGACGGTCGGGTCGGTGCTGCTGACGGGGCTCCTGCAGCTCGTGCAGAACCAGCCCTGGGGTTACCGCCCGGTGATGGACCTCGGCGCGGTACGGGCCGAGGACCCGCTGTGGGTGGCGCTGCTGCGTACCCCGCTGTCGCTGTTCGTACCGGCGCTCGACCTTCCGGTGTGGGGCGCGCTCGGGCAGATCCTGGTGGTCTTCGGGCTCGCCGAGATCTGCCTGGGCCGGTGGCGCACGCTGGCCATCGCGTACGTGGCGACGCTGGCCGGGACGCTCTACGCACGCGTGGGGATCGCCCTGGGACCCGACGCGTTCCTCGGGCTGCCCGCCTCCGACGCGCTGATCGTCGACACCGGCCCGTCGGCGGCGGTGGTGGGGCTGGCCCTCTTCGTGTGCCGCCGCTACCGGGCGTGGTGGACGGCCGGGGTGGTGATCATCGCCCTGGTGGCCGAGTGCGTCGTCAAGGACAACCTGGCGGGGCGGGAGCATCTGGCGGCGACGGCCGCCGTCCTGGTGGTGTGCGCGGCGCTGTCCCGGGTGCGCGGGCCGCGCGGTTAGGGTCTTTCGTTTGGATCAGGCCGGGACCGCCAGGACCTGACCCGGGAGGCCCCTGCCGCGCGGACGCTCAGCGCGGCGGCAGTCCCCGCTCCTCGTCGGGCGTCCCGCCGATCCAGTCCTGGATCCGGCGGCGCGGGCCCGCCCAGCGGGCGTCGCGCCGGTAGGCCCGCAGCGCGGCCCTGGCCCGCGCCTTGGGGCGGTCGCGGTAGAGGCGCTTGGCGTACGGGGAGGTCGGCTTGGCCAGCCGGAGCGCGCCGACGACCGCGACGAAGGGCACCAGCGTGCCGACGAGCGCCATCCGCAGCTTCCCCTTGACCAGGGTGATGAGCACGAAGACGAAGTTGACGACCAGCGTCAGGGCGACCGAGCCCCGGCTCTGCCGCTCACCGGGGGTCAGGGAGCCGACGTCGAGCGGCGAGAAGCCGCTGAGGACCAGCAGCGCCAGCGCGGCGGCCATGACGACGGCCTCCACGCTCTGCCGTCCCTGCTCGGTCCAGTACACGTCGTGCAGGTGCAGGATCAGCGCGAACTCGTCGAGCACCAGACCCGCCCCCACGCCGAAGATCACCGCGCAGACCGAGGCGCCGACGCCGTGCCGGCCGCTGCCGACGGCGCCGAAGCCGCCGATCACGGTCAGGATGACGCCGGGCACCACGTGGTGGATGTGCACCCCGCCCGGGGTGATGTTCCGGAACGGCCCCTTGCCGGCCCGGATCAGCCGGGTGACCGTACGGGTCAGGGCGAAGGCGAGGACGAAGGACGCGAGGGCGAGCAGCGTGGGGAGCTTGCCCGGCTCGACGATGTTCTGGTGAAACCAGTGACCCATGCCACCTGCTTCCGACTGGTGCGGTACGGGTAATTTATAGGCTTTCGTCGCCTTCGCCGTTCCGGCGCCCGGACTACGCTCGCGCGATGACTTCCATGGACGGCGCCCCGGGCGGCGGTACGGACGGCGCGGCGGGCGGCCGGGCGGACGGCGCGGCGGGCCGGACCGGGGCCGCGCGCGTCTCGTCGGCCGACGGCGCGCGGTTCGCCTTCGGCACCCTCACCGCGCTGCCGGTCCGGGTGGCGCGCTGGGACCGTCCGGCCGCCCGCGCCGGGATGCTGTGGGCGCCGGCCGCCGGGCTGGTCGTGGGCGGGGCGGCCGCGGCGGCGGGCGCGCTGGCGCTGTGGGCGGGTGCGACGCCGCAGTTGGCGGCCGTCGCCGCCGTCGCCGTCCCGGCCGTACTCACCCGGGGGCTGCATCTGGACGGGCTCGCCGACACCGCCGACGGCCTGGGCAGCGGAAAGCCCGCCGAGGACGCGCTGCGGATCATGAAGCGGTCGGACATCGGCCCGTTCGGGGTGGTCACCCTGCTGCTGGCGCTGCTGGCGCAGGTGGCCGCCGTGAGCGCGCTGTACGGGCAGAGCGGGGCGCACGGCGCGCTCGCCGTCCTTCTGGCCGGGGTCACGGCCCGGCTCGCCCTCACGCTGGCCTGCCGTACGGGCGTACCGCCGGCCCGCCCCGACGGGCTCGGCGCGGCGGTGGCCGGGGCCGTACCGGCAGGGGCGGCGGTGGCCGCCGCGCTGCTCTGCGCCGGGGCGGGCGCGGCGGCGGGGGCGCCGTTCGGCCTCCTCGGCGCCGGGCACCACGCGCTGGCGGTCCTCGTCGGTCTCGGCGCCGCGCATCTGCTGCTGCGGCACTGCGTACGCCGCTTCGGCGGGGTGACCGGCGATGTCCTCGGCGCGCTCGCGGAGACGGCGGCGACGGCGGCGCTGGTCGCGCTGGCGCTCGGGTAGCGCCTGCGGCGACCGGCCACCGGCCCGGGGCACGGAGTGGCTTACGGGCGGCGGGACTTGACGCCGCGGGCACGCACGGACGAGAGGCCGCGCGGAGAGGTGCGCGGGAGGAGGTGAGCGGGCGAGGGGCGAGCGGGGCAAGGCGGAGGAGGGCGGCGTCGCGGAGCGTCGCGGCCCGACGACGACGCCGCCGCGTGCCGCCCGTCGCCGCGTGGAGCCGCCCCGCCTGTCCGCGCGGCCGCCGGGCCGCCCACGGCCGGGCGAACCGCCGCCCCCGTGAGAGACGTCCATCACTGAGCGTAGGCTCGTTACCGCCGCTGTCGCGGCCGGATCACGGCCATGGGGGCACTGACGACGACGCGGCGGGCACGGTCGGCCCACCACTCGACCGCCAAAGAACTCTACGGAAGCGAGATTTCACCACCGTGACTGCTCTCACTCTCTCCACCTCCGGCGCGGCGGCACTGCGCGCGGACGCGCTCGTCGTCGGCATCGCCAAGGGCACCAAGGGCCTGGTGGCGGCGCCGGGATCCGAGGCCGTGGACCAGGCGTTCGACGGAAAGTTCGGCAGCGTACTGGAGACACTCGGTGCCTCGGGCGCCGAGGGCGAGGTGACCAAGCTGCCCTCGCCGGCCGGGCTGAAGGCGCCGGTCGTCCTCGCGGTCGGGCTCGGCCCCCTCCCGGACAAGGGCGACGCGTACCCGGCCGAGACCCTGCGCAGAGCGGCGGGCTCCGCCGCGCGCGCCCTGTCCGGTGTGAAGAAGGCCGCGTTCGCGCTGCCCGTCGAGGCGGCCGAGGACGTCGCGGCCATCGCCGAGGGCGCCCTGCTCGGCGCGTACGCCTTCACCGCGTACCAGGGCGGCGAGAAGAACGCGAAGAAGGGCGAGGGCCCCAAGCGCCCCCTCGCCGAGGTCGCCCTGCTGGGCGCCAAGCCGCGCGACAAGGCGCACAAGGCCGCTGCCGAGCGCGCGATCGCGCTGACCGAGGAGATCAACCGCGCCCGCGACCTGATCAACACCCCGCCGAACGACCTCACCCCCGAGGCCTTCGCCGCCGTGGCCACCGCCGCCGGCAAGGAGAACGGCATCAAGGTGCAGGTCCTCGACGAGAAGGCGCTCGCCAAGGGCGGCTACGGCGGTCTCCTCGGCGTCGGCCAGGGCTCGGCCAACCCGCCGCGGCTGGTCAAGCTCGCCTACACCCACCCCGAGGCGGAGAAGACCCTCGCCCTGGTGGGCAAGGGCATCACGTACGACTCGGGCGGCATCTCGCTGAAGCCCGCCGGGCACAACGAGACGATGAAGTGCGACATGAGCGGCGCCGCCGCCGTGTTCGCCGCCGTCGTGAGCGCCGCGCGGCTGGGGCTGCGCGTCAACGTGACCGGCTGGCTCGCCCTCGCCGAGAACATGCCGTCGGGCACCGCCACCCGCCCCGGTGACGTGCTGCGCATGTACAGCGGCAAGACCGTCGAGGTCCTCAACACCGACGCCGAGGGCCGGCTCGTGCTGGCAGACGCGCTGACCCGCGCCTCGGAGGAGCACCCGGACGCGATCGTCGACGTGGCGACGCTGACCGGCGCGATGATGCTGGCGCTCGGCAACCGTACGTTCGGCATCATGGCCAACGACGACGCGTTCCGCACCACGCTGCACGAGCTGGCGGAGGAGGCCGGCGAGGCGTCCTGGCCGATGCCGCTCCCGGCCGACCTGCGCAAGGGCATGGACTCCCCCACCGCCGACATCGCCAACATGGGCGAGCGGATGGGCGGCGGCCTGGTCGCCGGTCTCTTCCTGAAGGAGTTCGTCGGCGAGGGCATCACCTGGGCCCACCTGGACATCGCGGGCCCCGCCTTCCACGAGGGCGCGCCCTACGGCTACACGCCCAAGGGCGGCACCGGCTCCTCGGTCCGTACGCTGGTCAAGCTGGCCGAGCGGGCGGCGTCGGGCGACCTCGGGTAGCCGCGGCGTCGCCTTCGGCGACGGGTGCGGGGGTACGGGACGGGTAGGGCGTGTGCCCCCCGCCACCCCCGCCCCC
>NZ_QQNA01000041.1 GCF_003346515.1 Streptomyces corynorhini | reverse complement strand
CCGGCGTGCCGCCCCCCGGCGCGCCCGCCGGTCTCGTACCGAAGAGCCCCACCTCCCGGGTTCCCACGATTCCGCGTCTCGGCTCTCCCCGTACGCCTCCCAGACGGCCGCGCAGGCCGGCCGACCCCATGGAACCGGTGGAGCCCGGGGAGCCCGGGGACCCCGCGGGCCCCGGCGGCGGCGCCGGATAGCGGTACGCGGCGACCCGCGGCGACCCGCGGCGGGCGGCCCGGGGCGACGGGCGCGGTGTCGCGTGGTGCGGGTGGTGTCGCGGGCGGTTTCCGGGCCTGGGCATTTGTTTTGACCGGAGTGGATGAGGTAGGTACGCTCAGACCTTGTGCCTGGGGTGTGCCCGGGCTCCTGTGCGTGTCTTCAGCCGCATCAGGGGTTTCCGAGTACGGGCCACCGCGATCTGCGCCTTCCTCGCTCTCGGCGAGGGCTTTGCAGTATTTCGACACACCCGACCGCGTGGGTCGGGAGGTGTTCCAGGTTAGTTTCACTAACGGCACACAGAAACCGGAGAAGTAGTGCCTACGATCCAGCAGCTGGTCCGGAAGGGCCGGCAGGACAAGGTCGAGAAGAACAAGACGCCCGCGCTTGAGGGTTCGCCCCAGCGTCGCGGCGTCTGCACGCGTGTCTTCACGACCACCCCGAAGAAGCCGAACTCGGCCCTCCGTAAGGTCGCGCGTGTGCGTCTGACCTCCGGCATCGAGGTCACGGCCTACATTCCGGGTGAGGGACACAACCTGCAGGAGCACTCCATCGTGCTCGTGCGTGGTGGCCGTGTGAAGGACCTGCCGGGTGTTCGCTACAAGATCATCCGCGGCTCCCTTGACACCCAGGGTGTCAAGAACCGCAAGCAGGCCCGCAGCCGCTACGGCGCCAAGAAGGAGAAGTAAGAATGCCTCGTAAGGGCCCCGCCCCGAAGCGCCCGGTCATCATCGACCCGGTCTACGGTTCTCCTCTTGTCACGTCGCTCATCAACAAGCTTCTGCTCAACGGCAAGCGTTCCACCGCCGAGCGGATCGTGTACGGCGCCATGGAGGGCCTGCGCGAGAAGACCGGTAACGACCCGGTCATCACCCTCAAGCGGGCGCTTGAGAACGTCAAGCCGACCCTTGAGGTCAAGTCCCGCCGTGTCGGTGGCGCCACCTACCAGGTGCCGATCGAGGTCAAGCCCGGTCGCGCCGCCACCCTCGCGCTGCGCTGGGTCGTGGGTTACTCCCGCGCCCGCCGCGAGAAGACCATGACCGAACGCCTCATGAACGAGCTGCTCGACGCCTCCAACGGTCTCGGCGCCTCGGTCAAGAAGCGTGAGGACACGCACAAGATGGCCGAGTCCAACAAGGCCTTCGCGCACTACCGCTGGTAGTCGCTACCCACATCGAGACCGAGAGAAGATTGAGCCTTATGGCCACCACTTCGCTTGACCTGGCCAAGGTCCGCAACATCGGGATCATGGCCCACATCGACGCGGGCAAGACGACGACCACCGAGCGCATCCTCTTTTACACCGGTGTGAGCTACAAGATCGGTGAGGTCCACGACGGCGCAGCCACGATGGACTGGATGGAGCAGGAGCAGGAGCGCGGCATCACGATCACGTCTGCCGCGACGACCTGTCACTGGCCGCTCGACGACGTCGACCACACCATCAACATCATCGACACCCCGGGCCACGTGGACTTCACGGTCGAGGTGGAGCGTTCGCTCCGCGTCCTCGACGGTGCCGTCACCGTGTTCGACGGTGTCGCCGGTGTGGAGCCGCAGTCCGAGACGGTCTGGCGCCAGGCCGACCGTTACGGCGTGCCCCGTATCTGCTTCGTCAACAAGCTCGACCGGACCGGCGCGGAGTTCCACCGCTGCGTCGACATGATCAAGGACCGCCTGGGCGCGGTTCCGATCGTCATGCAGCTCCCGATCGGTGCCGAGGCCGACTTCAAGGGCGTCGTCGACCTCGTGACGATGAAGGCCTTTGTCTGGTCCGCCGAGGCCGCCAAGGGCGAGATGTACGACGTCGTCGACATCCCGGACACGCACACCGAGGCGGCCGAGGAGTGGCGCGGCACGCTGCTGGAGACGGTTTCCGAGCACGACGACGAGCTGATGGAGCTGTACCTGGAGGGCACCGAGCCCACCGTGGAGCAGCTGTACGCGGCGATCCGCCGTATCACCATCGCCTCCGGCAAGTCCTCGGGCACCACCGTCACCCCGGTGTTCTGCGGTACCGCGTTCAAGAACAAGGGCGTCCAGCCCCTGCTCGACGCGGTCGTGCGCTACCTGCCGACCCCGCTCGACGTCGAGGCCATCGAGGGCCACGACGTGAAGGACCCCGAGCTGGTCGTCAAGCGCAAGCCCTCCGTGGACGAGCCGCTGGCCGCGCTGGCCTTCAAGATCATGCGCGACCCGCACCTGGGCAAGCTGACCTTCATCCGGGTGTACTCCGGCCTTCTGCAGTCCGGCACCGCGGTGCTGAACTCGGTGAAGGGCCGCAAGGAGCGCATCGGCAAGATCTACCGTATGCACGCGAACAAGCGTGAGGAGATCGAGTCGGCCGGCGCCGGTGACATCGTCGCCGTCATGGGCCTGAAGCAGACCACCACCGGTGAGACGCTGTGCGACGACAAGAACCAGGTGATCCTGGAGTCCATGGACTTCCCGGCCCCGGTGATCGAGGTCGCGATCGAGCCCAAGTCCAAGGGTGACCAGGAGAAGCTGGGTGTAGCCATCCAGTCCCTCGCGGAGGAGGACCCCTCCTTCCAGGTGCACAGCAACGAGGAGACCGGCCAGACCGTCATCGGCGGTATGGGCGAGCTTCACCTTGAGGTGCTGGTCGACCGGATGCGGCGCGAGTTCAAGGTCGAGGCGAACGTCGGCAAGCCGCAGGTCGCCTACCGTGAGACGATCCGTAAGACCGTCGAGCGCGTGGACTTCACGCACAAGAAGCAGACCGGTGGCACCGGGCAGTTCGCCAAGGTGCAGATCATGATCGAGCCCATCGAGGGTGGCGACACCTCGTACGAGTTCGTGAACAAGGTCACCGGTGGCCGTATCCCGAAGGAGTACATCCCTTCGGTGGACGCCGGTGCGCAGGAGGCCATGCAGTTCGGCATCCTCGCGGGCTACGAGATGACCGGCGTGCGCATCACGCTGCTCGACGGTGGCTACCACGAGGTCGACTCCTCGGAGCTGGCCTTCAAGATCGCCGGTTCGCAGGCGTTCAAGGAAGGTGCCCGCAGGGCGTCTCCCGTGCTCCTTGAGCCGATGATGTCCGTCGAGGTGACCACGCCCGAGGACTACATGGGCGATGTCATCGGTGACATCAACTCCCGTCGTGGCCAGATCCAGGCCATGGAGGACCGGTCCAACGCCAAGGTCGTCAAGGGCCTGGTGCCGCTGTCGGAGATGTTCGGCTACGTCGGAGACCTCCGCAGCAAGACCTCGGGTCGCGCAAGCTACTCGATGCAGTTCGACTCCTACGCCGAGGTTCCCCGGAACGTCGCCGAGGAGATCATCGCGAAGGCCAAGGGCGAGTAACTCTTCCGAGTCCACGCTTTAGGCTTGTCACCGGTAGGCCCTGGGGGCACTCCCCGCCGTCACGCGGCGGGAGCGCTCCGGGCCCCGGCATCCCAGCAAAGATCACCTGGCGCCGATGAGTAAGGCGTACAGAACCACTCCAGGAGGACCCAGTGGCGAAGGCGAAGTTCGAGCGGACTAAGCCGCACGTCAACATCGGCACCATCGGTCACATCGACCACGGTAAGACGACCCTCACGGCCGCCATTACCAAGGTGCTGCACGACGCGTACCCGGACCTGAACGAGGCCTCGGCCTTCGACCAGATCGACAAGGCTCCCGAGGAGCGCCAGCGCGGTATCACGATCTCGATCGCGCACGTCGAGTACCAGACGGAGTCGCGTCACTACGCGCACGTCGACTGCCCCGGTCACGCCGACTACATCAAGAACATGATCACGGGTGCGGCGCAGATGGACGGCGCCATCCTCGTGGTCGCGGCCACCGACGGCCCGATGCCGCAGACCAAGGAGCACGTGCTCCTGGCCCGCCAGGTCGGCGTGCCGTACATCGTCGTCGCCCTGAACAAGGCCGACATGGTGGACGACGAGGAGATCCTTGAGCTGGTCGAGCTCGAGGTGCGCGAGCTGCTCTCCGAGTACGAGTTCCCGGGCGACGACCTTCCGGTCGTCAAGGTCTCGGCGCTCAAGGCTCTTGAGGGTGACAAGGAGTGGGGCCAGACCGTCCTCGACCTGATGAAGGCCGTCGACGAGTCCATCCCGCAGCCCGAGCGCGATGTCGACAAGCCGTTCCTGATGCCGATCGAGGACGTCTTCACGATCACCGGTCGTGGCACCGTCGTCACCGGCCGTATCGAGCGTGGTGTCCTCAAGGTCAACGAGACCGTTGACATCGTGGGCATCAAGCAGGAGAAGACCACCACCACGGTCACCGGCATCGAGATGTTCCGCAAGCTGCTCGACGAGGGCCAGGCCGGTGAGAACGTCGGTCTGCTCCTCCGTGGCATCAAGCGCGAGGACGTCGAGCGCGGCCAGGTCATCATCAAGCCCGGTTCGGTCACGCCGCACACCGAGTTCGAGGCCCAGGCCTACATCCTGTCGAAGGACGAGGGTGGCCGTCACACCCCGTTCTTCAACAACTACCGCCCGCAGTTCTACTTCCGTACCACGGACGTAACGGGCGTGGTGACCCTTCCCGAGGGCACCGAGATGGTCATGCCGGGCGACAACACCGTCATGACGGTCAACCTGATTCAGCCGGTTGCCATGGAGGAGGGCCTCAAGTTCGCCATCCGTGAGGGTGGCCGGACCGTCGGCGCCGGCCAGGTCACCAAGATCAACGTCTGATCATCCTCTGCGGATGATCGGGTCCGATCGGACCTGGTAGCTCCCCGGAGCAATCAGCGAAGGCCCCGCTCGCCGTCCTTCTGGACGGTGGGCGGGGCCTTTGTCTCTGTGCCGGGGGCGCTGCGTCGGAGTGGTCGAGGTGCGTCGGAGTCATTGACGCGCACCCGCCCCACCCCTACCTTCTGATCGGTTCGCCGAACTGTGTTCGATATATCGGCCATCCTCCCCGTACGGACCTTCGGACCCTGGAGAGCAGATGAGCGTAAGCAGCAGCGCCGACAGCAGCGGCACCACCGAGACCACCGGCACCACCGGCACCACTGAGACCACTGAGACCACTGGCGCCACCGGCACCGGCGCCACCATCGGCGCCCGAGCCGGTCTCGGCCCGCAGCCCTCGCGACGGCTGTTCCTCGGCGTGGCCGCCGCCGTACCGCTGGCCCTGGCCGTGCCGCTGGGAGTCGGTGCGGCGCCCGCGTACGCCGCGGACTCCGCCTATGTCATGGGCTACTTCACGGAGTCCCCGAGCGGGCTCGGTGACGACTACGGTCTGCACCTCGCCGTCAGCTCCGACGGCCTCCAGTGGATGCCGCTGAACCAGAACAACCCCGTGGTCGTCCCCACCGCGGGCGCGGCCGGGCTGCGCGATCCGTTCATCATGCGCAAGCGGGACGGCTCCTTCGTCGTCATCGCCACCGACCTCAAGGGCACCGACTGGAACCGCAACAGCCAGTACATCCACGTCTGGGACTCCGCCGACCTGCGCACCTTCACCGGCTACCGGCTGCTGAAGCTGCACGACATGACCACCCACAGCTGGGCGCCCGAGGCGTTCTGGGACGCGGGGCGCGGTCAGTACGGGATCATCTACTCGTCCGTGAACTCCAGCGGTCACCACGTGATCATGGTGAACTACACCGCCGACTTCCGGACGGTCACCGCCCCGCAGGTCTTCTTCGACCCCGGTTACGACGTCATCGACGGCGACCTCGCCGTCGGCGTGAACGGCGTCAACTACCTGTACTACAAGAAAGACCAGGCCCTCGTCGGCGCGCGCTCCAGCACCCTCGCCCCCGGCAGTTTCACCCCCTTCAGCACACCGGTCGCGCAGGGCGGCACCGAGGCGCCGACCCTGGTCAGGTCGCTGACCTCCGGCACCTGGTACCTGTGGGGCGACACGTACACGCCCAACGGCGTCTTCTACGCCTGGCAGAGCGACAACCTCGCCGCGGGCACCTGGACGGCGGTGGACCAGCGGCGCTACACGCAGCCGCTCAACTCCAAGCACTGCACCATCGCGACGATCACCGCCACCGAGTACGACAACCTCGCGGCACACTGGGGCCGTCCCGCCTGGAACCGGCTCAAGTCCTACAACTACCCGGGCCGTTACGTCCGCCACTCCGGCTTCGTGGGCCGTATCGACCCCTACCCGTTCGACCCGTACACCGACGCGCGGTGGAAGCTCGTCCCCGGCCTGGCCGACAGCGCGGGCGTGTCCTTCCAGTCGGTCAACTACCCGGCCCGCTATCTGCGGCACTACAGCTACAGTCTGCGGCTGGACGAGAACGACGGCACCTCGGCGTTCGCCGCCGACGCCACGTTCCTCAGGACCGCCGGGCTGGCCGACTCCTCCTGGTCGTCCTTCCGCTCGTACAACTTCCCGACGCGGTACATCCGGCACGCCGACAACCTGTTGCGGATCGACCCGGTCGCCACCGCGACGGAGCTGGCCGACGCGACCTTCTCCGTCGGCTACTGAGGGGCGTCGGCCGCCGCGGAGGCGACTTCATCCAAGCTTCACGACGCGTGTCCCGTGGGGCATGGCCATGACCACCGGGTGCCTCTATCGTCACTGCCGGTCTTCAACTGACGTCGCACGGCGACAGACGAGAGGTGTGGCTCGTGATGAGCGCTTTTTCCAGGGGGAGTTCCCGGAGCGGTCCGGCGGTGCCCGGCGCGGGCGGGCGGTTCGGCAGACGGCCCGGCGGTCGGCCCGGTGAGCGGTTGGACGCTCGGCCCGGTGGGCGGTTCGGCGGTCGGCCCGCCGGTCGGTTCGGCGGGGGAGTGGTGGTCGCCGTCGCCGCCGGGCTGCTCGCCCCGTTCCTCGTCGGCGCCCCCGCCGCGGGCACCGCGTCCGCCGCGTCCGCCGCGGAGGTACGCAGCCCCTCCGCGTACGTCGATCCGCTGATCGGGTCGGCGAACGGCGGCAACACGTACCCCGGGGCCAACCTGCCCTTCGGGATGATCGCCTGGTCCCCGACCAGCACCGCGGGCGACCAGACCAACACCGCCGCCGCCAACGGCTACGCGTACGGCACGACCCGCGTCCGGGGCTTCAGCCTCACCCACGTCAACGGCGCCGGATGCCATCCGGGCGCGGCCGGTGACGTACCGGTCATGCCGTTCGTGGGGGACGTGGACTCCTCGCCGACCGCCGACACCAAGGACCAGAAGTACGCGTCGGGCTTCAGCCACGACAACGAGAAGGCCGAGCCGGGGCGTTACCGCGTGGGGCTGGACTCCGGCGTGCGCACCGACCTCGCCGTCAGCGGGCGGGCGGGCGTCGCCGACTTCACCTTTCCGGCGGACAAGCCGGCCAGTCTGCTCTTCCGCGTCTCCAACTCCCTCAACGGCAGCCGGGACGCGCACGTCGACATCGACGCCGGGAACCGCAAGGTGACGGGCTGGGTGGAGACCGGCGCGTTCTGCGGCCGACGGGCCAACGGCGGGGAGAACAACCGCAAGAGCTACTACCGCCTCTACTTCACCGCCTCGTTCGACCGCGCCTTCTCCGGCGGCGGCACCTGGCACGACGACCAGCTCTCGGCGGGCTCCACGACGGCCGACGGCGGCGAGGGGTACCTGACGGGTGCGGGCCGGGCGGGACGCGGCTCGGGCGGGTACGTCAGCTTCGACACCCGTCGCGACAACGATGTCAGGATGCGGCTCGGCATCTCGTACGTCTCCCTGGCCGGTGCCGAGGCCAACCTGCGCGGCGAGATAGCCCCGCGCGCGAGCGCGGCGGACGTCGCGGCGGCCGGGCGGGCCGTCTGGGACAAGAAGCTGCGCGGCGTACGGATCAGCGGCGGCAGCGAGGCGCAGCGCACCACCTTCTACACGGCGCTCTACCACGCGCTCCAGCAGCCCAACCTGATCAGCGACCGCGACGGCCGCTACCCGGGCATGGGCGGTGATCCCGACGACAAGGCCGACGGCATGGGCGAGACCCAGCGCGTCGTACGCGGGCAGGGCGCCCAGTACAGCAACTTCTCCGGCTGGGACCAGTACCGCGCCCAGGTGCAGCTGCTCGCGCTCCTCGAACCGCGCGTGGCGGGCGACTTCGCGCAGTCGCTGTTCAACTTCGCCCGGCAGAACGGCGGCGTCTGGGACCGCTGGGTGCACATCAGCGGCGCGACGCACGTGATGACCGGCGACCCCACGGCCGCGACCCTCGCCACCTTCTACGCCATGGGTGTCCGCGACTTCGACGCCGAGGGCGCCTTCGCCTCCCTCTACCGCCAGGCCACCGTCCCGCACCCGGACGGGCTGTCCGACGCGGGCTGCCCCGGCCAGTGCGAGGGCCAGCGCCCCAACCTCGCCCAGTACCTCGACTCGCGCTACGCCGCGCAGGACGTGTGCCACTGCTGGGGCGGCGCCGCCGAGACGCTGGAGGACGCCGTGGCGGACTCGGCGCTCGCCCGGTGGGCGAAGCTGCTCGGGCGTGACAAGGAGGCCGAGGAGCTGACGGAGCGCGGCGGTTACTGGCGCAATGTCTTCAACCCGCAGGCCACTCCGGGCGCCGGTTACCTCCAGGCCAGGAACCTGGACGGCTCCTGGGTGACGCCCTTCGACCCGGCCTCCGACCGGGGCTTCGCCCAGGGCACCTCGGCCACGTACACCTGGATGGTGCCGCAGGACGTCCAGGGCCTGGCCGGGGCCATGGGCGGACGGGAGGCAGCGGCGGCGCGGCTGGACGGGTTCTTCCACAAGCCCGACGGTTCCTGGTCGCTGCGCGGCGGTGACCCGCTGCGCTACGACGCCACCAACGAGCCGGGTATCCACGCGCCGTGGCTCTACAACGCGCTCGGCCGGCCCTGGAAGACGCAGGAGACGGTGCGGGAACTGGTCGACGCCGTGTACGGGACCGGTCCTGCCGGGCTGCCCGGCAACGACGACCTCGGCACCATGTCCGCCTGGTACGTCTTCGCCGCGCTCGGCGTCTACCCGCAGACCCCGGGCCGCGCCGAACTCCTCCTGACGAGCCCGCTCTTCCCGCGCGCGGTCATCGCTCCGGCGGGGCGGCGCGGCGCCATCACGGTGAGCGCGCCGGACGCGTCGGCGGCGAACCGGTACGTCGATTCCGTACGGTTCAACGGCCGTACCCGCGACGCGTCGTGGGTCGACGGCTCCCTCGTACGGGACGGCGGCCCGCTCGCCTTCGGGCTCACCGACCGCCCGAACACGGCCTGGGCGACGGCCCCGGAGCGGCTGCCGCGCTGACGGTCCGGGGCCGTCGGGGCGACTGAAGGCGCGTCAAGGAAGGGTGACTGGCGGGTGACTGGAGGCAGCTGAGGTGTTGACGCTTTGCCGGCCATATACTTAGGTTTGCCTTACCTAAGTCCACCTGGTCGTCCGGCCGGTGGCTTCCGCGCTGTGCGTTGAAAGGTGTCTGTCTCCATGCGCCCAACCGCTCTTCTCGCCCGCACCGCCCTCGTCGGCCTCAGCACCGCCGCCCTCACCGTCGGGCTGGCGGCCTCCGCCTCCGCCGCGACCGTCGGGCGTACCGTCACCGAGAGCGGCGTGACGTACAACCTCTCGGTCACCGCGCCCTCCACCGTCGCGGTCGCGGGCGAGAACGTCACGGTCACCGGCAGCGGCTTCAACGTCGCCCAGGGCATATACGTCGGCCTCTGCGTCATCCCCGACGGTGTCGACCCGGCCGACCCGGCCACCTTCACCAACAAGCCGACCCCGTGTCTGGGCGGCCAGGACGAGGCCGGCACCACCGGCGCCTCGCACTGGATCAACAGTGACTGGTACTGGCTGTCGCCGAACAACTCCTCGCCCTACGACGACGGCGGCAGCTTCTCCGTGCCGATCCACGTCAAGCCGACCGTCGCCAGCGGCGTGACCTGCGACCAGAACGGTGTGAAGTGCGCGATCGTCACCCGCGCCGACCACTACAACACCAACAACCGCAACTTCGACACCTACGTGCCGGTGACCTTCCAGTGAGACCACTCCATCCGAGAAACCTCTCGAAAAGAGGCCGCCTTCTCGCGGCCGCCGCCGCGGCGGGTCTGCTGATCACCGGTCTCACCGGTGCGGCGCCCGTCGCGGCGGCGGCCGTTCCCGGCTCGGCCACCGGGCCCACCGGCCAGACCCTGACCGTCTCGAACACCGAGAACCTCACCCCGAAGGGCGCGACCCTCACCGTCAAGGGCTCCGGCTACGCCCCCGACAAGGGCGTCTACCTCGCCTTCTGCGCCGTACCCGAGAAGGCGGGCGAGCAGCCGACGCCGTGCATCGGCGGCGCCGACATGAGCGGCATCACCGGATCGTCCTTCTGGATCTCCAACAACCCGCCCGAGTACGCGAAGGACCTGGTCAAGCCGTTCGCCGTGGGCGCCGACGGGAAGGGCTCCTTCGAGCTGAACCTCACCGTCAAGGCGACCGAGGGCGACATCGACTGCACCCGGCTGCGCTGCGCCGTGGTCACCAAGGCCGACCACACGCACTTCACCGAGCGGGACCAGGACGTCGTCGTCCCGGTCACCTTCGGCAGCGGTACGGAGGAGCCGACCCCGGAGGTCCCCGAGGGGACCGTGCGCCACACCGTGGCCCGTACGTTCGGCACCGCCGCCCGCGCGGTGGCGGTGGATCCGGCCGACGGCCGCGTGCACACCCTCGCGAGCCCGGGGACCGACCACTTCCTCACCACGTACGACGGCGGATCGGGCGAGCGGGTCGGCGACGCCGCCCCTGTCACCCCGTCCACCGGCGTCATGGCGCTGGACGCGGCGGGCAAACGGCTCTACGTCGGCCACACGGGTTCGGTGACGGTCCACGACTCCCTTACGGGAGCGGAGACCGGCGAGCCGATCACCTTCAGCGGCAGCGCGGGCCACCTCGCGGTCGACCCGGCGGCCGAACGGCTCTACGTCGCCAACCAGACCACCAAGTCGGTCAGTGTGTACGACACCAGGACCCGGCAGCCCGTCGGCGCCCCGGTCGTCCTGCCGTTCGCGGCGTTCGGCCTCGCGGTCGACACCGAGAACCACCTCGGCTACGCCACCTACGTGGGCGGCGCGGTGGAGAACGGCAGCGTCGTCTACCGCAACGTCCTCAACACCATCGACGGCGCCACCGGCACCCTGGCCGCCACGCTCAGCATCGGCGACACGGCCCTCGGCAGCCAGGGCGTGGCCATCGACGGGACGTCCCGCACCGGTTACGTCGCCAACCTCTCCGCCGGTACGGTCTCGGTCGTCGACCTGGCCGCGAACCGGGTGACCGGCACCCTCCCGGTCGGCGGCAACCCGAAGGCCATGGTGTACGACCGCGCCACCGGGCTGCTGTACGTCGCCCGGCTCACCGGCACCACGGTCGCCGTGGTGGACCCGGCCGCCGAGAGCCCGGTCATCGACGCGGTGGAGGTCGGCGGCAGCCCGACGGCCCTGGCACTGGACCCGGTCCGGCACAGCGTCCACGCGGTGGCGGGCGGGGAGGTCCACACGATCGAGCGCCAGGTCTCGCCGACGGTCACCACGTCCCCCGAGGACACCACGGTGACGACCGGCGACGAGGTCGCGCTCACGGCGGCGGCCGAGGGCACTCCGGACCCGGTCGTACTGTGGGAGGTCAGCCCGGACGGCGGGCAGTCCTGGAACACGGTGGCGGACTCCGCCGACGCCACGCTCTCCTTCAAGGCCCTTGCCGCGCAGGACGGTTACCGCTACCGGGCGGTGTTCAGCAACGCGGTGGGCAGCTCCCGCACGACGGCGGCGCGGCTGACCGTGACGCCCGCTGACGACGGCGGCGGTACGGACGGGGGCGCCGACGGGGGCGCCACGGGCGGTGGCGCGGCCGATGGCGGCGGCACGGACGCCGGTGCGGACGGCGGCACGGCCGGCGGCACGGACGGCGGTGGCAGCACCGACGGTGGTACGGCCGGAGGCTCGACCACCACGTCCGGCGGTGCGACATCCGGCGGCTCCACGTCGGCCGGTGCCACAGCGGGCGGCAGCACCGCAGCCGGAAGTACCACAGCCGGAAGTACCGCAGCCGGAAGTACCGGAGGTGACTCGACCACCGCCGGAGGCACGGTAGGCGGCGCCGACACCATCGGCGGCACCGGCGGCGGCCTCGCCTCCACCGGCAGCTCCGTTCTCCCGCTGGCCGGTACGGCGGCCCTGCTGATCCTGGCGGGCGTCGCGGCGGTGTTCGTACGCCGACGCCGTAGCGCTACGGCCGCCTGACCCGTACCCGTACCCGTACGGACCCGTACCCGCGGACCCGTACCCGTACGACGACCGCCGCGCGCAACGCGCGCAACGCGCGACCCGCCCGGCGCCCCGAATCCCCGGGGGCGCCGGGCACTTCCGTGCGAGGTCCCGAGCCTCAGCCGGTGGTCGCGCCGCCGCGTCGGCGCCGACGGAGGACGACGGCCGCGCCCGCGAGGGCGAGCGCCGCGCCGGAACCGGCGAGCAGCGGGGTGGCGTACGACGGCTCGTCCGCCTCGCGCTGAGGGCTGTAGCCGCTGGAGTACCCCGCCGTGTCGTACTCCGAGCCGGGCAGCTTGTCGGCGTACCGGGCCTTGACCCAATACCAGTGACTTTGCGGCTGCCGGGGCTGTCGGCGGACCGTGTTTCCGCAGGTGAGGCCGCCGAACTGGCCCCTATGTCACTGGTATTGGGCCTTGACCAGCTTCTGGTAGTCGCTGAGCGACATCGACGCCCGGCCGCCCAGCCCTTGCCGCGCCTGGTCGTTGAGCGGCTCGACGGTGGTCAGCCTGAGCCGGTACCAGCCGCGGAGCTGCGGCTCGGTGAAGACCAGGGTGCCCACCGTGGCCTTGCCGGCATAGGTCACATCACTGTCGCCGTCGCGCACGGCCGCCAGGTGCCAGCCGCCGCCCTGGGTGGGGGCGAGCATGACGGTGGCGGTGCGGCCGTTGACGGTGGCGCTCAGCGTGGAGACCAGGGATGCCAGCCTGACCGCCTCGGTGGGCAGTGGCTGGGCGGTGCCCGCGACGAATCCGGGGGTGATCTCGTTCAGCGCCACCGGGTCCTTGATCGTGAAGGCCGGGAGGCCCTGGCAGGGCTCGGGCGTTTCGGGGATCCTCTGCACCGTACCGCCGGTGCTGTCGGTGGGCACCGGAATGCTCAGGAAGCGGCAGACGGCGTCGCGGACGTCGGCGGACTTCACCACGTCGAGAGCGGCCCCGTAGTCGGGGATGTCGGCCGGGAGCGGGTCCTTGGCCGGGGCCGCGTGGGCCGGGCCGCCGACGGACAGCAGCACGGATGCGCTCAGGGCGAGGACGGCGGACAGGCGGGAGACGCGAGATCCGGCCCGCTCGCTGGACGTTCCGGCAGCACTGGTGTGGGGCATGAGGGCCTGCCTTAGCGGGAGATACCGATGCGGGAGTGAGTCCACTTGGAAGAGCTGTTGCTCACGTAGTCGCTGTAGTTCCACCACGTGTACGTGGCGGTGTCGGGCCACGGGTCCGCCACACCGATCGTGTTGTTCGAGGTGTCGAAGCCGTAGACGACGTTCATGTGGCCACCGCCCGCCGCCCACCCGATGCGGGCACCGATCGGCCGCGCCGCCTTGACGTCGGTGTACACCTGGTCAAACGTGGCCGCACTGTTCAGGCCGGAGCCCGTGTTGCTCATGCCGAGGCTGTTCCAGCCCCTGGCCATGTCGCCGAGCGTGGCGGGCTGGTTGTCGCAGCCGTAGGAGGGCTGCGCCCGGCTGCAGAAGTCAGCCTGTGTGGAGCCGAATCCCTGGAACTTGGCGATCGTCAGGCCGGAGGCGACCCAGCACCACTGGTTCTTCTCCTGCTTGTACATGCCGATGGTGTCCTGACCAGCCTCGGCATGAGCCGTACCTCCTGCCGCCGCGAGCACTCCCGCGGCAGTCAGCGAGATGGCTGAAACCGCGGGTCTGCACGTGAATCCGAATCTGCCCATGTCCCTGCCTTCCTTTGTGCGATGAGACAAGCGGGGCGATATGGCAGGGGTATGACAGCACACCCTTTCGGTGCTTTACGGGCACCTGGCGGGGATTTAGCCCATAGCGGCTATTGGCTGGTTGATCATGAGGTCAGGTGATGTGCCTCGGTTGGTGGTGCCTCGGTGCTCCTCAAGCGGCTTGCCGCCGGCCCGGGGCGGTGGCAAGCCGCTTGAGGAGCACC
>NZ_QQNA01000409.1 GCF_003346515.1 Streptomyces corynorhini | reverse complement strand
CATGCGGCGGCTCCTCGGCGCGCCCGAGCGGCCGGGGCCGCCGCTCGGCCGGATCCAGGACCCGTACGGTTTCCGCTGCGTCCCGCAGATACACGGCCCGGCGCGCGACGCGGCCGACGCGCTGGAGAGCGCCCTCGCCGTCGAGATCAACGCCGCCGCCGAGAACCCGCTGATCTTCCCGGGCACCGAGAAGGACCCGATTCCGGCCGCGTACCACCACGGCGGCTTCTACCTGGCCCAGATCGCCCTGGCGCTGGACCACTTCAGGCTCTCCCTCGTCCAGACCGCGCGGCTCTCCACCTCCCGGCTGTCCGCCCTGAACGAGCCGGGCTTCACCCGCCTGCGGCCCTTCCTCGCCGACGCCGAACCCGCCAGCTCCGGCGTGATGATCCTGGAGTACGCCGCCGGGGCGGCCCTCGGCGACCTGCGCGCGTACGCGGCGCCCGCCTCGCTCGGCCACGCCGTCCTGTCGCGCGGGGTGGAGGAGCAGGCCAGCTTCGCCTCCCTGGCCGCGCGCCAGACGCTACGGCTCACGGACGCCTACCGGCTGGTCGTCGGCTGCGAACTGGTCGCGGCCGTACGGGCGTTGCGCCAGCGCGGACTGCGCCCGGAGCCCGGACTCCCGGTCGGCCGGGCCTTCGAACTGGCCGAGATCGCACTCGAAGAGGCGGTCGTCGACAGGCCGTTGACCGATGATGTGACCACGGCCGCCGCGCTGCTCGACCGGTTCACGGAGCTGGCGGACACCGCGGAGTACGAGGCGACGTACGAGGCGGGCCGTGCCCCAGCCGCCGAACCGACCGACCACCACCCAAGGGGGATCGCATGAGCGACAGCCCTGCCGCCCGACTCCAGCAGCTCTTCGAGGGCCACCGGCTCACCCCCACCCAGCGCCGCATCGCCCACAGCATGGTCCGGCAGGCCGCCGACGCGCCGTTCCTGTCGAGCGTCGAACTCGCGGAGCTGGCCGGGGTCAGCCAGCCGTCCGTGACCCGCTTCGCGGTCGCGCTCGGCTTCGACGGCTACCCGGCGCTCCGCCGCCATCTGCGGGAGGTCGCGCCCGCCGGGCCGGCCGCCCAGGACTCCTCGTACAACGAGTACCAGCAGGCCGTACAGGGCGAGATCGAGAACCTGCGCCGACTCGCCGAACTCCTCGCCGACCCGGCCCCCGTCGAACGCGCCGGCCGCCTCCTCGCCGCCTCCCGCCCGCTCCCGGTCCTGGGCCTGCGCGCCGCCTCCTCGCAGGCGCGCGGCTTCGCCTACTTCGCCGCGAAGGTCCACCCGGACGTACGGCTGCTGGACGAGGGCGGCACGATGCTCGCCGACCGGATCGACACGGCCCGCCACGCGGGCGCGAGCGCGCTGCTCTGCTTCGCCCTGCCGCGCCACCCCAAGGAGGTCGTCGACGCGCTGGCGTACGCGCGCTCGGCCG
>NZ_QQNA01000408.1 GCF_003346515.1 Streptomyces corynorhini | reverse complement strand
ACGGCCGCCGCGACATCGGGCCCCGCCCCGCGGCCCGATGTCGCGGCGGCCGTCGACGAGGTCAAGCGGCTGCTCGGGGAGGGCAGCATCACCCGCGCCGTGGACATCCTCGGCTCGATCCTCCCGGCCGCCGCCGCCGAGCACGGCGAGCACTCCCCGGTGGTCCGCATCCTGCGCAAGCAGTACGTGTCGACGCTGCTGGACGACGGCCAGTACCGCCGCGCGCTCCCCGAGCTGCGCCGCCTCGCCGACGACCGGAGCGCGGAGGCGGGCCCCGCGGACGGACAGGTGCTCGGGTTCCGCTACGACGCCGCGCTCTGTCTGGAGCAGCTCGGCGAGGCGGTCGCCGCGCTGGAGGAGTACCGGGCGCTCCTCCCGTACTACGAGCAGCACGGGGAGAGCGGCTACGGGGCGGACGGGTACCGGGCGGACGGGTACCGGGCGGACGGGGAGCGGGCGGACGGGGAGCGGCGGGCGACGGCGGGCGCCGACCCCGGGCGCGCCTTCGAGATCCGTCGGCGCATCGGCCATCTGCTGCTGTCGACGGGGGACCACACGGGCGCCTGGGAGCAGCTGCGGAATCTGCTCCTGGACACCGAGCGCGCCTACGGCCCCTACCACCCGCTGCCCGCCGAGATCCGGCGCGCGCTCGACCGGCAGCAGCAGTTCCGGGGCTGACGGCGGCGGCCGGGCATCCAGGCGCGCGCCCGGCGCGCGGTGCGGAGCGGTGCGGACAAGACGGACACCCCGCGCTGTGCCACACTCCTCGTGGCCGTCATCCCCGTGGCGCCGGAGTCGAGGGAGAGCGCGTACGCAGATGACGGTCCGGATCCAGCTGGTCAGATTCGCGTTGGTCGGGGTGGTGAACACCGGCACGTACTACGGCTGCTATCTGCTCCTGCTGCACCGGCTGCCGTACGTCGTCTCGCACGTCGTGGCGTTCCTGCTGAGCATGACGGGCTCGTTCTTCCTGAACAGCAGGTTCACCTACCGGACCCGGCCGACCTGGCGGAAGTTCCTGCTCTTCCCGCTCACCAACGCCGCGAACTTCGTCATCACCACGGTGGGGGTCTATCTGCTGGTGGACGTGGCGCACTACAGCAGCCGCTACTCGCCGCTGGTGACGGCGGCGGTGGCCGTCCCCATCACCTTCGCGGTCTCGCGCCTGATCATGCTCCGCCCGGAGCGGGATCCCGCACCCGGCCCCGGCCAGGACCTCGGCCCCGGCCAGGACCTCGGCCCCGGCCAGGACCCCGGCACCGGCCAGGACCCCGGCCCCGGCGAGGAG
>NZ_QQNA01000407.1 GCF_003346515.1 Streptomyces corynorhini | reverse complement strand
ACAGCCCGGCCTGGAGTCGGCGTTCGCGAACGCCGACTCCAGGCCGGGCTGTTCGCGGATGGCGCCCATCGCCCGCCGGAAGTACGCGTCCTGGCTCAGCCCGGCGTCGGCGCAGCGCTGGACGAAGTGGCCCTCGACCGTGCCGAATCCGTAGACGAACTGGAAGACCGCCGCGATCGCGCCCGCCTGCCCCCGCGGCGACAGGCCCGTACCGCGCATGGCCTCCTGGACGGCCGCCGAGAACTCCATCGAACGCGGCCCGATGTTCAGGTACTTGCCGACGAGCGGTGAGACCCAGTGATGCCGTACCAGCAAGTCCCGGTGCTGGAAGGCGAGTTCGCGCAGCCGCTCGCGCCAGTCGGGACCGGCTGTGACATCGGTGGCGGGCGCCCCGATTCCGGTGATCTCCGCGTAGACGGAGTCCAGGGCCAGTTCGAGCAGGTCGTCCTTGGTGTCGACGTACCAGTAGAGGGACATGGCCGTCACTCCCAGCTCGGCGGCGAGCCGACGCATGGAGAACTTCGCCGGGCCCTCCGTGTCGAGCAGCCGTACGGAGACGGAGGTGATGCGGTCGCGGTCGAGCCCGGAGGGGGCGTCCGTGCGGTCGTTCCTGCGGCCGCGCGCGGCGGGCTTGCCGTCCAGCCACACGCTGGTACGGGCCGTCGGCCGCTCGGCGGCGGCCTCCGGCGCCCGGTCGCCGTGGACCGTGCCGTCACTCGCGCCGTCACTCACGCCGTCACTCGTGCCGTCGCGTCCGCTGTCGGGTTCCGACGCCATCAGTGAGCCTCCTCGGTTCCGTCCGGACCGGCTCCGCTTTCACGAGCCGTCCGGCCCCGGCGTGGCGCCCCCGGGCCACCGCACATGTCTTCTGACATCCACCGGAATCCGGCGGTCCGGCCGGTTCCGATGCTATGCCGCCCTCTCCCGGGCCGCCGACGGGGCGTCCGGCCCTGCCACCCGGTCCGCCCTGCGCAGCAGCAGCGCGGCGAGCAGCCCGCCCACCAGGACGGCCACCGCGCCGGCCAGCTGGCTGGTCTCCAGCCCCGAGGCGAACGCGTCGGAGATCCGCAGCCGTTCCGCCTCGTTCTCCGCCGCCGCGAGCGCGGCGGGCAGCGACGCCGCGCCCACGGCGGCCGGAACGAGCGCGGCGAAGCGGGAGTTGAGCACGGCGCCCAGGACGGCGACGCCGAGGCCGTTGCCGAACTCGGCGAGCGTGCCGTTGATGCCCGCGCCCACCCCGGCCTTCTCCGGCGGGATCGCGCTCATGATGGCGTTGGCCATGGCGGGCATGGAGAACGCGATGCCCGTCCCCATGACGACCAGCCCGATCAGCATCCCGCCGTACCCGTGCGCCCCGAGCACCGCGATCGCGCCGAGTCCGGCGGAGACCAGGGTCATCCCGAGGGCGATGGCGCCCGGCGTGCCGAGCTTGCCGATCAGCCGGGGCCCGACGCCGGAGAGGTTGAGGACGACGACCGCGATGGCGAGCGGCGCGGTACGCAGCCCGGCGTCCAGCGGCCCGTACCCCAGCACGAACTGGAGGTGCTGGGTCAGCAGGAACAGCGAGCCGCTCATCCCGAACGCGACCAGGATGACACCGGCGACCGCCCCGACGAAGCGCTGGTTGCGGAAGAAGTGCATGTCCAGCATGGGGTACGGGATCCGCAGCTCCCAGCCCACGAAGAGCGCGAGGACCAGCGCTCCCGCCGAGGCGGGCAGCAGGACCTGGCCGGAGGTCCAGCCGTGGTCGGGCCCCGAGATGATCGCGTAGACGACGGCGGTCATCCCGACGGTGGAGAGCAGCGCGCCGAGCAGATCGGGGCGTTCGCCCTGCTTGCTCTTGGATTCCGGTACGAGCGTGGCGACGGCGATCAGCGCCATGACCGCGACCGGGATGTTGATCAGGAAGATCGCGCCCCACCAGAAGTGGTCGAGCACGGCCCCGCCGATCAGCGGTCCGGCGGCGAAGCCGAGGGAGTTGACGGTCGACCAGATGCCGATGGCCTTGACGCGTTCGGTGTCGTCGAAGATCTGGACGACCACCGCGAGCGTGGTGGTGATCAGCAGCGCCCCGCCGACGCCCATTCCGGCGCGCGCGGCGATCAACTGGCCGCTGGACTGGGCGAACCCGGCGACCAGCGAGCCGATCCCGAAGAGCGCGAGACCGGCGATGAGCAGCTTCTTGCGGCCGTAGCGGTCGGCGGCGTTGCCCGCGGTGAGCAGCAGACCCGACTGGACCAGGGAGTACGCGTTGATCATCCACTGGATGTCGGCGGTCGACGCGTGCAGTTCGCGGGTGAGGGAGGGGATGGCGACGCTGAGGACGGTGTTGTCGAGCATCACGGTGAGCTGGGCGAGAACGATGACGCCGAGGATGAGCCAGCGTTGGGGGTGGGGGTGGGGG
>NZ_QQNA01000406.1 GCF_003346515.1 Streptomyces corynorhini | reverse complement strand
GGCCCGAGCCGTGGCCGAGCACCGCTACGACCTCGCGCTCACCACCGAACCGGCCGCCACGCGGCACGGACTTCGCTTCATTTCACGGCTGCGGCCGATCCGCATGGTCTGGTCGGTCTTCGTCCGTACCTGAGCCCCCGCCTGAGCCACCTGAGCCCCCGCCTGGGCCCCCATCTGAGTCCCCCGGAAGCCGACGAGCGATTCATGCAAGTAGGTGAGCTATCAACAATTTTGTTATGGTGCGGTCATGGACGCGACGCCACGCTGGCTCAATCCAGAAGAGAAGGCTGCCTGGGACAGCTTCATCCGTATGCAGGAGACGCTCGTCGGACGGCTCTCCCGCTATATCCAGGCAGAGTCCGGACTGTCCGCTTCCGACTTCGTCGTGCTGGTCAGCCTCACCGAGCGAGGGGGCGGCCGGATGCGCTTCCTGGAGCTGGCCAAACTTCTGGAGTGGGAGAAGAGCCGGGCGTCCCACCAGGTCACCCGGATGACCAAACGCGGGCTCGTGGCCAAGGAGGACTGCCCCGAAGACGGGCGCGGAGCGTTCGTCGTCGCCACCCCCGCCGGCTACGAGGCGATCGAAGAGGCCGCGCCCCCGCACGTCGAGCAGGTCCGACGTCTGTTCGTCGACGCCCTGACCCCACACCAGCTCAGCACACTCGGCAATCTCTCCCAGCGCGTCCTCACACACATGGAGAAACTGCCGGACTGACCGGGAGACCGCCGGACTGGCCGGGCGACAGAAAGCGGCGTCGGCGTTCGGGTCACACACGCCTACGGCACCACCGTCACCGAGCCGACGATCCGGTGTCCCGCCGACTCAGAGGCGCCCACCACCACCGCGTCCGCCGTCAGCTCCTCGGCCGCCGTGACCAGGCCGTTGTACGGGTCGCCGTGGAACGTGTGGAACTCCCAGCGCACGTCCCAGACGTCCTTGACGCGCTCTATGGCCGTACGGATCTCCCGCACCAGCTCCTCGGCGATCTCCCCGGTCGTGGCCACGGTGGGAACACCGAGGGAGGCACCGGCCGCCATCACGGGCTGTACGTAGACGACGGCGAGCAGCGCCTTCTGCCGCCGCGCGAGACCGCCCGCGTACGCGGCGGCGCGGAACGAGGACTGCGAGCCGTCCACGCCGACGACGATCACCTTCGGGCCGTCGGTCCCGCGTTCGAACTGAGTGTGCTGCTGGTCGGTCACGGCAGGCAGGTTACCGGCTCCCGACGGCCGCCCCGGAGGCGGTCTCCCCCAGAGCTGTCCCGCGATCCCCGGCGGGCGCGCGCCGACGGCCACGGCAGCTCGCCGCGTCGTCGGAACATTCCCCTACGCCCGGTACGGGAATACCCCCGCGCCTCGCGACGCACCGCATCCGACGCCGCGCGCTGATCCGCTCCCCGGCGCACACAGATCGTTAGAGTCGGATCATGAGTGTCCGCGCGCAGGAGTCCCCGTCCGCCCGCGACCGCTTTCTGCGCCGGGTGCCGGGCGCGTTCGCGATGTTCTTCGTCGTCCTCGGCCTCTACTGCGCGGTGATCGCGCTCATCGCCCCGCTGCGCCGCGCCGCCGCCCCGCTCACCCTCTTCCTCGACCTCGTCGTCGTGCCGGTCAGCGCCAACCTGGCCTACGCCGTCTTCCTGCTGTTTCTCGCCGCGGCCCTCGGCGCCAGGAAGCGCGTCGCCTGGTGGCTGGTCATCGTCTATCTGGGGCTGCTCGTCCTGGTCGACGTACCGCTGGTGACCCTTGAGGAGTGGGCGGCGATCCCCAATATGGTGGTGTGCGGCGCCGCGCTGGCGCTCCTCGTCCTCGCGCGCGGCCACTTCCGTGCCGAGACCCGCCACGGCGCCTTCCTGCGCGCCCTGCTGGTGCTGGTCCTCTCCCTGGCCGCCGGGATCCTGCTGGGCTGGGGCCTGGTCGAGACGTTCCCCGGCACCCTCGTCCCCGGCCAGCGGCTGCCGTGGGCGGCGGACCGGGTGCTGGGCGGGCTCGCCTCCGGCGGCAACTTCGACGGCGCCCCGCCCCGGCCGCTGTTCTTCCTCCTCGGACTGTTCGGCGCGCTGGCGCTGCTCGCCGCCGCGGGCTCCCTCTTCCGCTCCCAGCGCATGGAGTCGGCCCTGCACGGCGACGAGGAGCCGCGGATCCGCGCCCTGCTGGCCGCGTACGGGGCACAGGACTCCCTCGGCTACTTCGCCACCCGCCGCGACAAGGCCGTCGTCTTCTCGCCCAGCGGCAAGGCCGCCGTCACCTACCGCGTCGAGACCGGGGTCTGCCTGGCCAGCGGCGACCCGGTCGGCGACCGCGAGGCGTGGCCGCCCGCCATCGACGCCTGGCTCGAACTCGCCCGCCGCTACGCCTGGGCCCCCGCCGTGATGGGCGCCTCGGAGGCGGGCGCCACCGCCTACGCGCGCGCCGGGCTCGGCGCCATCCAACTCGGCGACGAGGCGATCCTGCGCCCCGACCGGTTCGAACTGGCGGGCCGCGAGACGCGGGTCGTCAGGCAGGCCGTCAACCGGGTCCGCCGAGCGGGCGCCACCACCCGTGTCCGCCGTCACTCGGCCCTCACCGACGAGGAGATGGCCGAGCTGACCGAGCGGGCCGACGCCTGGCGGGACACCGAGGCGGAACGCGGCTTCTCCATGGCGCTCGACCGGCTCGGCGACCCGGCCGACGGCGACTGTCTGCTGGTCGAGGCGGTCGACGCGCGGGGCCGCCTGATCGCGCTGCTCTCCTTCGTCCCCTGGGGCGGCGACGGCATCTCCCTGGACCTGATGCGCCGCGACCGCGCCGCCCCCAACGGGGTCATGGAGTTCATGGTCGCCGAGCTGTGCGACCGGGCACCCCGGCTCGGCGTCCGCCGGATCTCGCTCAACTTCGCCGTCTTCCGCTCGGCCTTCGAGGAGGGCGCCAGGATCGGCGCGGGACCGGTGCTGCGGCTGTGGCGCGGGCTGCTGCTGTTCTTCTCCCGCTGGTGGCAGCTGGAGGCCATGTACCGCTCCAACGTGAAGTACCGGCCGCAGTGGTTCCCGCGCTTCCTGTGCTACGCGGACGCCGGGTCGCTCGCCAGGGTCGCGCTCGCCTCCGGGATCGTCGAGGGATTCGTCCCCGTACCCCGCTTCCTCGCCGGGCGCCACGGGCACCGCGGGGTGCGCGGCGCGGGCGGCGCCGCGCCCGTCGTACTCCCGCCCGCCGCCCCCGACGCCGTACCCCCGGCCCCGGCGGGCGGCACGGGGGAGCGGCAGCTGCCCGAGCAGACACGCGTGCGCCACCGCAAGCTCGAACGGCTGCGCGCCCAGGGCACCGACCCCTACCCGGTCGAGGCCGCCGCGCGCACCGGCACCCTGGCCCAGATCCGCGCCGCGCACCCCGCGCCGCCGGGCGGTCCGCGCACCGGCGCGGGCGCACCGGTCACCGCCGCCGGACGGGTGATGGCCGTACGGGACCTCGGCGGCATCGTCTTCGCCGTCCTGCGCGACTGGTCGGGCGACCTCCAGATCGCCCTCACCCGCGACACCGCCGCTGACCTCCTCACCCGCTTCACCCACGACATCGACCTCGGCGACCACATCACCGCCACCGGCCGGCTCGGCGTCAGCGAACGCGGCGAGCCGACCGTCTTCGCCACCGCCTGGCAGCTCACCGGCAAGTGCCTGCGCCCCCTGCCCGACAAACGCCGCGGCCTCGCCGACCCCGAGGCCCGGATCCGGGCGCGCCATCTCGACCTGGTGACCAGAGCCGGCGCCCGCGACGCCGTACGGGTGCGCTCCGCCGCCGTCCAGGGGCTGCGCCAGGGCCTGCTCGACCACGGATACCTGGAGGTCGAGACGCCGATCCTGCAACAGATCCACGGCGGCGCCAACGCCCGCCCCTTCACCACCCACATCAACGCCTACGACCTCGACCTCCATCTGCGGATCGCGCCCGAGCTGTATCTGAAGCGGCTGTGCGTCGGCGGCATGGAGAAGGTCTTCGAACTGGGCCGCGACTTCCGCAACGAGGGCGTCTCGGCCAAGCACAACCCCGAGTTCACCATGGTCGAGGCGTACCAGGCGTTCGCCGACTACGACCTGATGCTCGACCTGGCCCGCGAGCTGATCCAGGGCGCCGCCACCGCCGCCCTCGGCGCGCAGATCGCCCGGGTGACCGGCCCCGATGGCAAGCCCACCGTCCTCGACATCTCCGGCCCGTGGCCGGTCAGGACGGTGTACGGGGCCCTCTCCGAGGCGCTCGGCGAGGAGATCGACGCCGACAGCGACGAGCGGGAGCTGCGCCGCCTGTGCGACCGGGCCGGGCTCGCGCACTCCCACCGCGCCGGCCGGGGAGCGGTGGTCCTGGAGCTGTACGAGCGGCTCGTCGAGGCGCGGACCGGGCCACCCGTCTTCTACAAGGACTTCCCGGCCGACGTCTCCCCGCTCACCCGCCCGCACCGGCACGACCCGCGTCTCGCCGAGCGCTGGGACCTCGTCGCGTACGGAGTCGAACTCGGCACCGCCTACTCGGAGTTGACCGACCCGGTGGAGCAGCGGCGGCGGCTCACCGAACAGTCCCTGCTGGCGGCGGGCGGCGACCCGGAGGCGATGGAGCTGGACGAGGGCTTCCTCGACGCGCTGGAGTGCGCCATGCCGCCGACCGGCGGACTGGGCCTCGGCGTCGACCGGCTCGTCATGTTCCTCACCGGGCTGACCATCCGTGAGACACTGCCCTTCCCGCTGGTGCGCGGGGGCTGACCCCGGCCTCGGAACTCGCCCCATCGGGTGCTTTCCCCGGGACGACCGGTGTGGGGGAGCGACGCGGAGCGGTCGCCGTGCGAGCCATTGGTCATGAAAAAGGACCAGATGCTTCCGGAGCGGCGTACCGTCCTGCGCATCAGCGCCTGTCTCGGAGTGGCCCTCGCCACCCGGCTGCTGACCGCCGGACAGGCCCACACCCCCGACCGCGCCGCGGCCCCTTCCCCGGCGGCGGGATCCCCGGCGGCGGGAGCCCCGGCGAGCGCCCCCCAGCGGCCCTCCGCGTACCGGCTCCAGCCCATGACGGAGGGGGCACGCACCGGACCGGGCAGAGCGGCGCCACCGGTACGGGTCAAGCCCATCCTCGAACTGCCGGAGCTGGGCGACACCATGGTGCTCACCTTCGACGACGGCCCCGACCCCTCCTACACCCCCGCGATCCTCAGCACGCTGCGCCAGTACGACGTACGCGCGATGTTCATGGTCTGCGGCGAGATGGCGCACGACAACCCCGACCTGCTGCGCCGGATCGCCGACGAGGGCCATGTCATCGGCAACCACACCTGGTCGCATCCGCTGATGACCAGGCTCACCCGCACCGGGATCCGCGGCGAGATGGCCCGCACCAGCGACGTGGTGTCCGCGACCATCGGTGAAGCGCCGCTCTGGTACCGGGCTCCCTACGGCGCCTGGAACCGGCACTCCTTCGAGGTCGGCGCCGAACTGGGCATGGAGCCCCTCGCCTGGACCGTCGACTCGCTGGACTGGACGACCCCGGGGACCGGCACCATCGTCCGCCGGGTGGTGGAGGGCGCCGGTCCCGGGGTCGTCATCCTGTCGCACGACGCGGGCGGCGACCGCACCCAGAGCGTGGTGGCGCTGCGCCGCTATCTGCCCCGGCTGCTGGACGCCGGCTACCGCGTCGCCGTGCCGCACCGCTGATCCCGCGGGCCCCGGGCACAGGCGCCCGGGGCCGTCAGCGGGTGCTGACCAGCCGGGCGAAGACGACGACGTTGCCGTCGTAGCCACCGGCCCGCGAATACCCGCCGCCGCAGGTGATCACCCGCAGTTCGGCGTGGCCGGTGTCGCCGTACACCCGGGAGCCGGGGAAGTCGTTCTTCGCGTAGACCTCGACCCCGTAGATCTCGAACTCGGCGGTGCGGCCGTCGTACCGGTCCACCTCGATGTGCCGGCCCTTCTCCAGCGAGCCCAGCCCGTAGAAGACGGCGGGTCCCGTGCGGTTGTCCACATGGCCGACGACCACGGCGGTGCCCCGCTGGCCCGGCGCGACACCGTTCTGGTACCAGCCCGCCAGGTTCGGGTCCTGCGCGGGCGGAGCGGCGATCCAGCCGTCCGGGTCGAGTCCCACGTCCACGACCGGTGTGTCGACCTTCAGGTCGGGGATGCGCACCCGGGACATCGGCGCGTACGGCAGCGGCTCGACGACCGGGACGGTGGTGGTGGCGAGCGCGGCGGGGTCGGCCAGGCCGGCCGAGGCGGCCGCGGCGGGCTGCGGCGGTCCCAGTGGTGTGTCGATCCCGTTCCGCATCAGCGCGATGCCGGTGAGCATCACGAGAGCCAGAACGCCCCAGGGCGAGCGCTTCCTCGACTCCGGGACGTAATGGTCCTGGCCCATGGGTCTCCCTTCGTGGCGTCTGCTGGCACGGTAAGGGCGCGGAGCCGGGGCGGCGATCACTGGCGCGCGAACGGGTGGCGCGGGCGGGCGGGGTGACCCATTGGAGGGCATGGCGTCCATAAGATTTCTGACGGTCTGTGACCTGCGGCTCCGCCCGCCCCCGGCGCCGTCGCACGGCGTGTCGCCGCATCGGGGCGGACCGTACCGAAATGCGCCGCTCCGCTCGCGCGGTGAGGGTTCGTCATGGAAGGCGTACTCGTCGAATTTCCCGGAGCACCGCTTTGGGGCGTCTTCCTCTGGAGGTTCAACGATGCGTGCTTCACGCGCTCTCGCGGTGACCGCGACCGCCTGCGCGGCCGTGGCGCTCTCCGCCCCGCTCGCCGCCGCCACCAACGGTCCCAGAGACGTCACCGTCAACCCCTACGAGGTCCACCAGGGCGGGACGCTCCACATCCGTGTCTCCGGCTGCGGCCACGGGGGAAGCGTCACGTCCAACGCCTTCTCCAGGGCGGAGCTGTCGGACAACGAGTCGGGACACTCCTCGGCCAGGGTCCGCATCCACGACCGCACCACCCCGGGCCACTACAACCTGGCCGTGCGGTGCAGCGACAACGACCGCGTGGCCACGCACCAGTTCCGGGTACTGGACGGGCGGGGCGCGCTCGGTGGTCTCGGCGGTTCCGTCGGCCCCGGTTCCACGGAGGTGGCGGTCGGCGGCGGGCTGGTCGCCGCGGCCGCGGTGGGCGGTTCGCTCTTCGTCACACGCCGTCGCCGGACGAGCGGCGCGGGCGTCTGACCCGTACGCCCCGGGGCCGGAGTCCCGCCCCACGCGCACGAACGCCTGTCGCCCCGAGTCCTGGCGGAGGACTCGGGGCGACAGACGTCCGTGCGCGTGTGCGCACGGGGCGCGGTGAGCGGGTACGGGAGGGATCAGTGGGCGCGGCCGCCCGCCCGTCGCCGCACCACATGCGCGGTGCCCAGGGCCGCGGCCGCGATCAGCCCGGCTCCGGCGGCGAGTTCACCGGCGCTCACACCGACACTGCCGCCCAGACCGCCCCTGACCCCGCTGGGCACGACCGTCGAGGTCGACCTCGCCGTCGCCGTCGCGGTGGCCACGGCCGTACGGGCCGGTGTGGCGCTCGGGGCCCGGGTGGCGCCCGAGACCCTGAGGTCGGTCCTGCCTGTGACCCCGTTGCAGACGAAGGTCACCTGGTAGGCGGCGCCCGGCTTGGCGTCCCAGTCGACGGTGGCGAGCGCGGTGCGGCCCGCGGGGATGTTGACGGTGTCGAAGACCCCGGAGGACGCGGTCGCGGTCGAGGCGCAGTTGGTGACACCGAGCGTCACCCGCCCGCCGGGCGCCACCGTGGCCGGGGTGACGCTGAAGCCGAACGGAGTGGTGCCGCCGTCGACCGCGGCCGTCGCGGTGGGCGCGGTCAGGGCGAGTGCGGCCACCGCGAGCAGCGCGGCGGACGGGGCGGATATCGCGCGCATGGTGCATCCTCCGGGTCCCCGAGGAGCAGCTGCGGAACCGTTTTCCACACAAGCCGGTACATGCGCCTCGATGCCGCACACGCTAGGAGCGCCCTACCACAGTCGCGATCGCTGACGGTCGAATGGGGCACGGAGGTCCCCCGGTCGGCGGACCTCCGTGCCCTCTCCGTGCCTCTCCCGTCCCCTTCTACGTGGTCCCGCTCCGTCTCCTCTTCTCCTCTTTCTCTTCTGTCTCTTCGTCTTCTTCCGCTTTCCTCTTTTCCCTTTTCCCCTTCTCTGTCTCTTCGCTCTCCGGTCAGGAGCCGATGTGCGGGAAGAGATCGAGGAAGGGTCCCGCCGTCGCGCCGATGCCCCGGCCGTAGGGCGCGTCGAAGTCCCAGATGAGGAAGAGGAGGAAGGAGATCAGGATGCTGAACAGGGCGGCGAGCAGCAGTTCGCGGACAGTGCGGCGGATCTGGAGCACGAAGATCAGCCCCACCGTGACCACCGCCCCGATGATCAGGCCGAACCAGACCACCCCCGGCATGGTGGCCCCCGCGTTCTCCCCGCGGGCGCCCCGCGCGTCGTCGGCGGCGGCCACCTGGTCGAGCACCGGCTGGTATGCCTGGCCTTCGAGGTCGGTGTGCGGCTCGAACCGGGTGACGTCCGTGCGGATGCGGTCGAACAGCTCGGTGCCCCGCTTGCTGAGCGCCTCGTGGTCCGACATGTGCGGCCACTCGGTACGGACGACGTAGGAGACGTAGGCGTCCACGTCGTCGCGGATCTTCTCCCGCGTCGCCGCCGGGTAGACCTGGACCCGCTGGGAGACCTCGTGCAGGGCCTGGGCCTCCTGGCGTACGGAGTCCTGGGCCGCGCTGCGGCCCTCCCAGACGCCGGCGATCGCGAGCCCCAGCACGATGGCGTAGATCACGCCGATCATCATCGTCATGTAGTCCATGACGTCCGGGGTCCCGCTGGTGTCGTCGTCGGCGCCGACATGACGGCTGCTGTAGACGACGATGGTGAGGACGACCGCGCAGACGGCGGCCATCGCGATACTCAGTACGAGCCATTCCGACATGGTGTCTCCGTGGATCAGCGGGAACGCGGGCGCAGTACGGCGACGGCGAGCACCGCCGGGGCTGTGAGCAGGAGCATCATCAGGACCGGCGAGGTGTGGTTCCTCGGCACGTCACGCGTCGCCTTGCGGTACGCGGGAACGGCCACCGAGGACGGGGACGGGGCCGCCGACGGGGTGGGCGTCGGCGGCCCCGTCCCCGTC
>NZ_QQNA01000405.1 GCF_003346515.1 Streptomyces corynorhini | reverse complement strand
CCGGACCCGACCGGGCCGACGGTCCGCACGGCACGCGGCAGATCGCTCCCGCCGTCGGCCAGGGGTCACGCGGCACACCCGCCCGGAGGGGACGCGGGCCGATTCGGCACGCCCCCATCCGCGCCTTGCCGTGCACGGCCACCGCTCGTACCGCGCTCTCCGCGGCCCATTTCTCCCCTTCTCACTCCCCACCACTTCCCACTTCCCACTCCCCACTCCCCACCACCTCTCACTCTCTGCTTCTCGCCCACTCTCCGCACATTCAGCTCAGCTCACATGTGCACGTATCAGCGCATACGTCCCAAGGGGGACCACGATGTCCGACAAGTCACAGCAGCCCCATCAGTCACAGCAGCCCTACCCGGAGCCTCGGTCATCGGGCGGACAGTCGCCCGTCCTCCAGCTCCAGGAGCTGACCCGGGTGCACGGCAGCGGGGCCACCGAGGTACACGCCCTGCGCGGCATCAACCTCAGCCTCTTCCCCGGCGAACTCGTCGCCGTCATGGGCCCGTCCGGCTCCGGCAAGTCCACGCTGCTCACGATCGCGGGCGGCCTCGACACCCCGACCTCGGGACGGGTGATCGTCGAGAACACCGACATCACCAGCGCGACCCCCAAGCAGCTCGCGGCCATGCGCCGCCGCAGCATCGGCTATGTCTTCCAGGACTACAACCTGATCCCCGCCCTCACCGCGGCCGAGAACATCGCGCTGCCCCGCGAACTCGACGGGACCTCCGCGCGCAAGGCGCGCGTCGAGGCCCTGGCCGCGCTCACGGAGATGGGCCTCGAAGCGCTCGCCGACCGCTTCCCCGACGAGATGTCCGGCGGCCAGCAGCAGCGCGTGGCCATCTGCCGCGCGCTCGTCGGTGACCGCCGACTGGTCCTCGCGGACGAGCCGACCGGCGCGCTGGACTCCGAGACCGGCGAGTCCGTCCTCGCCCTGCTCCGCAGCCGCTGCGACGCGGGCGCCGCGGGCATCCTGGTCACCCACGAACCGCGCTTCGCCGCCTGGGCGGACCGGGTGGTGTTCCTGCGCGACGGCGCCGTCGTCGACCAGACGCTGCGCAGCGACGCGGAGTCCCTGCTCAGCGGGCAGGCGGCCGAGCTGTGAAGACCTGGTTCAACGCCTGGCGCGCCGCCGTACGCATAGCCCGCCGCGACGCCTGGCGCTTCAAGGGGCGCAGCTTCCTGGTCCTCGCGATGATCGCCCTGCCCATCGTCGGCGTGAGCGCCATGGATCTGACCATGCGCAGCGCGGAGCTGTCGACCGGCGAGAGCCTCAACCGGGAGATCGGCGCCGCGGACGCGCAGTTCGCCGATCCCTCGCTCGGCGGAACGGCGATCCTCCAGAAGCCGGACGGCATCGACTACCGGCCGAAGGGATCCTTCGACGACAAGCCGTGGCCCGACGGACCGACGGACCTCGCCAAAGCCGTCCCCGCGGGCGCCCGCGTCCTGGAGAAGAGCACGTCGAGCGCGAAGGTCCACACCACGCAGGGGCTGCTGAACGCCGAGATCCACGAGCTGAAGGCCGCGGATCCCATGGCCCGGGGCATCATGACGCTCAAGGGCGGGCGCTTCCCGGAGAAGGGCAGCGAGGTCGCCGCGACCACCAAGTTCCTGAAGAACAGCGGTCTCAAGGTGGGCTCCAAGCTCACGGCGCGCGGCCTCGACGCGGACTACCGGATCGTCGGCTCGTACGAGCTGCCCAGCGCTCTCGACACCGAACAGATCAACGCGCTGCCCGGCGCGCTCATCGCTCCGCTCGCCAAAGCGCTGCGGGCCGACGGACTGCCGACCCCGCAGGTGGACACCACTCTGCTGGTGAGCACGGGCGATGGTTTCACGTGGAACATGGTGCAGGAGGCCAACACCAAGGGCATCGTGGTCACGTCACGTGCCGTGGTCCTGAATCCGCCCGCCGACGCGGATGTGCCCCTTCTCCAGCTGGACGACTATCAGAACTGGGAGATGAGCGAGGGGGCGAGCACCACTGAACTGGCCATCCTGGCCACGGTGGTCGGTCTCGCCATGCTGGAGATCTGCCTGCTGGCGGGCCCCGCCTTCGCCGTGGGCGCCCGTCGCTCGCGCCGCCAGCTCGGCCTGGTGGGCGCCAACGGCGGCGGCCGACCGCATATCCGCGCCATCGTGCTCTCCGGCGGTCTGGTGATCGGTGTCACCTCGGCCGTGGTCGGTACGGTGCTCGGTATCGGCCTGACCGCTGCCCTGCGCCCGGTGCTGGAGGAGTATCTGGGCCAGCGCTTCGGCGGCTTCGAACTCCGGCCGCTGGAGATCCTCGGCATCGCGCTCCTCGCCGTGATCACCGGTCTGCTGTCCGCGCTGGTCCCGGCCATCACCGCCTCCCGTCAGTCCGTGCTGGCCTCGCTCACCGGCCGTCGCGGCGTACGCAGGAGCAGCAGGGTGCTGCCCCTCGTGGGGCTGGCCGCGCTCCTGCTCGGCGGCGCGATCGCGCTGTACGGGTCGGTGGCGTCGCAGCAGTTCACGGTCGTCGCGGGCGGCAGTGCCCTCGCGGAGCTGGGGATCGTCGCGATGACCCCGGCGCTGGTGGGTCTGTTCGGCAGGGTGGGCCGCTGGCTGCCGCTGTCGCCGCGGCTCGCGCTGCGCGACGCCGTGCGCAACCGCGGACGCACGGCGCCCGCCGTGGCGGCGGTGCTGGCGGCGGTGGCGGGCACCGTGGCGGTCTCCACGTACGCCGCGAGCACTGACGCGGAGTCCAGGGCCGACTACGTGGCGCAGCTGCCCGGTGGCGCGGCCTCGTTCACGCTCGATGAGGACGGCGGTCGGGATGTCCCGACCGTGCGCGCCGCCTTCGAGAGGGCCCTCTCCATAGATGTCCAGGCCCCGGTGGACCGCATCGTTGCCGGCGATCCGAAATGCGAGGTCGACGAATGCGGCTACTACGAAGTGGTCATGCCCAAGGGCAACGCGTGCCCGCTGTGGGACACGGGCGAGAAGAGCGCGGATGAGGTCTTCAGCACGGCCGAGCGCAAGAAGCTCGCCAAGGACCCGCGGTGCAACAACGACAGTGACGTGTACTCCGACATCCCCCAAGGGGTGCTGGTCGCCGACGCCAAGATGCTCAAGGTCCTGGGCATCAAGGACCCGGGGGCCGAGAAGGCGCTCGCGGACGGCCAGGTCGTCTCTCTCGACAAGTGGAACGTCGACGCCGACGGCAAGATCGGCATCCGGATGATCACGGACATGGAGGCGGCGGACCGCGCCTCGGAGAAGGGCGAGGACGCCCCGGGCGACCTCAAGTCGTTCACCGCGCACCAGGTCCCCGGCGACCCCGAGGCGTACGGCGTCTCCGTGATCCTGACCCCGGCCACCGCCGAGTCCGCCGGTATCAGCACGGTGCCGGCCGGTGCGTACTACTCGCTCGACCGGGCGCCGAGCAGCGAGCAGAAGCAGCGGCTGGACAGCGAGATCGCCAAGACCGGCAGCAGTGTGCGCGTCCACATCGAGGAGGGCTACACGAGCCGTTACAACCTGACACTGCTGGTACTGACGGTCTTCGCCGGGCTGATCACGATCGGCGCCGCCGGGATCGCCACCGGTCTCGCCCAGGCCGACGCCGAGGCGGACCTCAAGACGCTCGCCTCGGTGGGGGCTCCGGGGCGCGTCCGCAGGACGCTCAGCGGGTTCCAGTGCGGGGTGGTGGCCGTGATGGGTGTGGTGCTGGGCTCGGCGGCCGGAGTGCTCCCGGCGATCGGGCTGCGGCTGACCGAGGAGCGCGAGCAGCTGACCTGGTACCACGAGGCGCTCGACGAGGCGCTGAGCGGCACGCCTGACGTGCCCTACGTGCCGATTGTCATCCCCTGGGAGACCATGGCGATGCTGCTGATCGCCGTCCCGGTGGGCGCGGCCCTCCTCGCCGCGCTGGTCACCCGCTCGCACCGGACGCTGGGCCGCAGGGCGGCGACGTGACCTGCGTGGCTTTCCGGAGCGCGTGAACATCTGAGCCCGTGCCCCCGTATGAAGACGGACGACCGCCTTCGTACGGGGGCACGGGCTCAGATG
>NZ_QQNA01000404.1 GCF_003346515.1 Streptomyces corynorhini | reverse complement strand
GTCGGCTGTCGGCTGTCGGCTGTCGGCTGTCGGCTGTCGGCTGTCGGCTGTCGGCTGTCGGCTGTCGGCTGTCGGCTGTCGGCTGTCGGCTCAGAGTCGGCCCGCTTCGACGATCCGCCGCAGGAACCGCTTCGTCCGTTCCTGCCGCGGCTCGCCGAACACCTGCTGGGCCGTGCCGCTTTCCAGCACCACGCCGCCGTCGAGGAAGCACACCTGGTCGGCGACCTCGCGCGCGAAGCCCATCTCATGGGTGGCCAGGACCATCGTCATCCCCTCGGCCTTGAGATCCCGTACGACCGACAGCACCTCACCGACCAGCTCGGGGTCGAGCGCGGCGGTGATCTCGTCGAGGAGCAGCAGTCTGGGGCGTACCGCGAGGGCCCGCACGATCGCGGCGCGCTGCTGCTGGCCGCCGCTGAGCCGGTCCGGGTACTCCTCGGCCTTGTCGCCGAGGCCGAGCCGGGCCAGCAGTTCGCGGGCGGTGTCCTCGGCCTCGGCGCGCGGGACGCCGAGGACCCGGCGCGGTGCGAGTGTGACGTTACGCAGGACCGTCATGTGCGGGAAGAGGTTGTACGACTGGAACACGACGCCGATCCGGCGGCGTACCGCGTCCGGGTCGGCGCGCGGGTCGGTGATCTCCTCGCCGTCCAGGAAGATCGCCCCGTCGTCGATCTCCTCCAGCAGGTTCGCGCAGCGCAGCAGGGTGGACTTGCCGGAGCCGGAGGCGCCGATCAGCGCGGTCACGGTGTGCGGGGGCACGTCGAGGGTGACGTCGCGCAGGACGACGCGGTCCCGGCCGAAGGTCTTGCGTACGGATTCCAGCCGCAGTACGGGGGTGTCCTCGGCCGTCATACGGTGCCTCCCTGGGCGCGCCGCCGGTCCGTGCGGGCCGTGATCCAGTCCGTGAAGCGGGTCATCGGGATCGTCAGCGCGACGAAGACCAGGCCCGCGACGACGTACGGCGTGTAGTTGAAGTACTTCCCGGCCATGATCTGGGCGGCGTACACGGCGTCGACCGCACCGGCGATGGAGACGAGACCGGTGTCCTTCTGGAGCGACACCAGGTCGTTGAGGAGCGGCGGCACCACCCGCCGTACCGCCTGCGGGAGTACGACGTACCGCAGGGTCCCGCCCCGGGAGAGCCCGAGCGATCTGGCCGCCGCGCGCTGCGAGGGGTGTACGGAGTCGATGCCCGCGCGGAAGACCTCGGCGACATAGGCGGAGTAGGTGAGGACCAGCGCGGCGCCGCCGAGCAGCACGGGGTCCGTGGTGACGCCCTGGAGGCGCAGCGCGGGCACTCCGAAGACGACCATCAGCAGGCAGATGATCAGGGGCAGGCCGCGGAAGAAGTCGGTGTACGCGGTGGCCAGCGCGCGGATCGGGAAGAAGACGGGGCCGCGCAGGGTGCGGGCGACCGCGAGCAGCAGTCCGAGGAGCAGGACGCACCCACCGCAGACCGCGAGGAGCCGCAGGTTGAGCAGGAGTCCGTCCAGGACGAGGGGCAGCGCCATCCGCGCGTACTCGACGCTGAAGAAGGTCTCACGAGCGCGCTGCCAGCCGGGCGAGCCGGTGATCACGGCGAAGAGGACGGCGCCCGTCACCAGGGTGGAGAGCGCCGCGATCGCGGTGGCCCGGCGTGCCCGCGCGCGGTGGTGGCGCTCCCGTGCCAGGCGCCGTGCGGAGGGGGTGTACGGGTCGGTGTCCGGCTCCACGGGGCTGGATACGGAGGTCACTTGAGCACCGGCGCGTCCACGGCGTCCGCCAGCCACTTCTTCTCCAGGGCGGCGAGCGTGCCGTCGGCGCGCAGTCCGTCGACGGCACGGGTGACGCAGGGGGTGAGCGCGCTGCCCTTGTCGAGGACGAGGCCGAACTGTTCCGCGGCGCCCGCGGAGTCGGCGAACTGGCCGACGACCTCGGCCTCCGGCACCTCGGCCGAGGTGATGTAGAAGGCGGTGGGCAGGTCGACGACGATCGCGTCGACCTGGCCGTTGCTCAGGGCGGACTTGGCGAAGTCGTTCTTCTGGAAGACGGCGGGCCGCTGCTTCGGCTCGACGATCTCGTTGATGGTGTCGAGGCTGGTGGTCCCGACCTGCGCGCCGAGTTTGGCGCCCTGGAGGTCGGCGGCGCTCTTCGCCTTCGCGTAGGGCGACTTCTTGAGGGCGACGACGGCCTGGCGGACCTCGTAGTAGCCGGAGGAGAAGTCGACGGCCCGCGCGCGCTCGTCGCTGACGGAGACCTGGTTGATGTCGAAGTCGAAGTTCTTCTCGCCGGGCGCGAAGGAGTTGTTGAACGGTACGGTGCGCCAGACCACCTGGTCGGCGCGGTAGCCGAGGGCCTTGGCCACGGAGTACGCGACGGCCGACTCGAAGCCCTTGCCGCTCGCCGGGTCGTCGCCCTGGAACCACGGTGCGTAGGCCGGCTTGTCGGTGCCGACGGTCAGCTTGCCCGCGGCCTCCGTGGACAGGGCGGCCGGGGTGCAGGAGGCCGCGGGCAAGCTGACC
>NZ_QQNA01000403.1 GCF_003346515.1 Streptomyces corynorhini | reverse complement strand
CATGGAGCAACCTCACGTCACCTTCCAGGTGATCCCCTTCACGAAGGGCGCCCACCCGGGGATGCCCGGCAGCTTCGTCCATCTGGACTTCCCGGACCCGGCCGACCCGGAACTGGTCTATGTGGATACCCCCGCGGGTGATCTCTTTCTGGAGTCCGAAGCGGAGATCCGCCGCTACAAATCCATGTTCGAGCACCTACAAGCCTTGGCCGTGGGGCCGGACGACAGCGCTGACCTGCTGGCCGAGGTCGCAGGGGGACGAGACTGAAAGTGGTGCCCTGAGTGCGACACAACCTTGCAGAGCCAATATGGCGAAAGAGCAGCTACAGCAGCGCGAACGGCCAGTGCCTAGAGGTCTGCGACGACTTCCCTGGCACCATGCCGGTGCGTGACAGCAAGCTGCCGGGCGGACCTCACCTCGTCGTCACTGCCGACACCTGGAGTTCGTTTGTCACCGCCGTGAAGGCCGACGGCTTCCCCACTCCATGATGAGGCCACAGGCGACTTGACTCCAACGGGCCGAATCCGTGATCGTCTGGCGACAGTAAGTAGTTCACTCGACTGTGGAGGTAGTCATGGCTCTGAGATTTCTGGGCATTTAGCCGAACACGCCCAGCGACGAGTCTCCGACCATCTGGCTCGACGAGGACACCGGAGACTTGATTATTCAGTCATGGAAGGCTGACGAGGCAACGATCCGTGAGGCACAGACGGTCGGCTCAGTTCCGGGGCAC
>NZ_QQNA01000402.1 GCF_003346515.1 Streptomyces corynorhini | reverse complement strand
GGCCGGCGATCAGCGTGCCGCACTGCCTGCACTCGCCGTACGTGATCTCGGGCCCGGGGGGCGGCACGCTGATCGCCGGCCTCGACGGGCGCTACAGCTGCGGGGTCTGCGGCTGGGTGAACCACCACTCGGAGGGGCACGGTCCGCTGCCGCGCGCGGAGGACGACATCGATCACGTGGCCGGCGGCTCCGAGGGCAACCGGCTGAGCTGAGCCGACGGCGCCGTGCGGTACACGCCCGGCACCTGAGACCGGTTGGCCCGCGCGGCGCCCGGAACGTTAGGTTCTGAACATGACCGAGAAGACTTCTCCCCGCACCACCGGCGCCGTCGCCGCCGGCCTCGCCACCCTGACCGAGGACGGCACCGTCCTCGACACCTGGTACCCGTCGCCCGCGCTCTCCGCCGAGCCCGGTCCGGCCGGCACCGAGCGGCTGACCGCCGAGCGTGCCGTGGAGCTGCTGGGTGAGGGCGCGGCCAAAGCCGTCGGCGCCGACGCGCGGCGCGGGGTCGAGGTCGTCGCCGTCCGTACGGTCATCGCCTCCCTCGACGACAAGCCGCTGGACGCGCACGACGCGTACCTCCGCCTCCACCTGCTCAGCCACCGCCTGGTCGAGCCGCACGGCCAGAGCCTGGACGGCCTCTTCGGCCTGCTCACCAACGTCGCCTGGACCTCGCTCGGGCCGGTCGCCGTGGACGCGCTGGAGACCGTACGCCTCAACGCGCGCGCCGAGGGCCTGCACCTGCAGGTGACATCGGTCGACAAGTTCCCCCGGATGACGGACTACGTGGCGCCCAAGGGCGTCCGTATCGCCGACGCCGACCGCGTACGGCTCGGCGCGCACCTCGCCGAGGGCACGACGGTGATGCACGAGGGCTTCGTCAACTTCAACGCGGGCACGCTCGGTACCTCCATGGTCGAGGGCCGCATCTCCGCAGGTGTCGTCATCGGCGACGGCTCCGACATCGGCGGCGGCGCCTCCACCATGGGCACCCTCTCGGGCGGCGGCACGCAGCGCATCGTCATCGGCGAGCGGTGCCTGGTGGGCGCCGAGGCCGGGGTGGGGATCGCGCTGGGCGACGAGTGCGTGGTCGAGGCGGGGCTGTACGTCACGGCGGGCACGCGGGTCACGCTGCCGGACGGCCAGATCGTCAAGGCGCGCGAGCTGTCGGGCGCGAGCAACATCCTCTTCCGCCGCAACTCGGTCACCGGCGCCGTCGAGGCCCGCCCGAACAACGCGGTCTGGGGCGGCCTCAACGACATGCTGCACAGCAACAACTGACCGCGAGCGGCGGGGCGGTGGCGCGGCCGGGCGGTGGCGCCCGGCCCCGGACGGCACCTGCCCCGCCCGCGCCGCCTCCGTGAACTCCCTCGTACCTCCCCGGTACCTCCCCGGTACCTCCCCGGTACCTCCCCGGTACCTCCCCCCGTACGTCCTCAGCAGCCCGTCGGCCGTCTCCCGGTCGGCGGGCCGCGGTGGTTCACGGACCGGCCCGGGGCCCGTGGTGGTCGCCGACTCGCCGCCGGTGCCGCCTGTGCCGCCGGTGCCGCTGAGCACCGGCCCGTCGCAGCCCTCGGCGACCGGTCGGCGGGTGGTGGGGCCGTCGGTTTCCGGACAGCTTTCCGTGGGGGCTTCGGGCGGTACGACCGGATGCTGATCGGGAGTCTGTTCGGAATACGGGAGGATGCTCCTGCGACACGGCGGGCGAGGTTGGCTTCCACATGAGTACGCGTGGGCCGCGAGCGGTCGTATCGTACGGCTCAGTGGTGACCGTGACGCCGCGGACCGCGTGGCGATCCGCCTCCGGCGAACGACAGGGCCCCGGACTGCCTGTGTGTCACGGGTACTTCGGGGTATGCGGGGTAGCCGGGGCAGGACTGTCAGTGGGTGCTGGTCCAATAGAGGACATGGGGGCATGGAGAAGCATGAACAGCGAATACGCCGGCAGCGGCAATGCGTTCCGAAGCGAACTCGACGCGTTGCGCGCGGCCTTCCCGCCGGAGCACTGCCTGCCACCCCTGGGCTGGGAGGCCGTGCACACCTTCGAGTACGAGCACGGGATCGTGCTGCCCGATCCCTACCGCACCCTGGTCGCCGAGATATGCGACGGCTGCCCGGACGGACCGGCCGACGTCGACGGGCTGATACCCCTCGCGGCGCTGCCCGCCGACTGGGGGTGCGACCAGAGGCAGCGCGTGCTGGCGAAGCCCTTCCCGCTCACCGAGGCATGGGTGTGGGAGGACGACCCCCGGCCGTACGAGGAGATAGAGCCGCTCATCGACGAGGTCTCCAACCACGGCAGTGTGGTGCTGGGCACGGACGGCAGCGGCATGTACTGGCACCTGGTCGTCACCGGCGCGCACCGGGGGCGCATCTGGAACATCAGCGATGTGGGCGCGGCGCCCTTCGGGGCCGCGTTCGGGCACCGCACGGAGGGTGAGGGCTTCGCGGGCTGGGTGGCGCACTGGGCGACCACGCGCAGGCCGTGGTTCGACGTGGTGGTCTGAGTCCGAGGCGCCGCTCCGGCAGGCGTGCCCGATCGGTGTGCTCGGTCGGTGGGTACGGACGGTGTGCTCGGGCGGTGTGCCCGATCGGTGTGCTCGATCGGTGGGTCCGGGCGGTGGATACGGGCGGGTTGACCTCGACCGCGCTTCATCTTTGAGCATGGTGAGTGCCGGCGCACCGCGGGGGTGCGCGCACTTCAGGAGGTACGTCACCATGCCCGTCCAGCTCGCCACCGCCCCCGATCCCGCCAGGCCCGGTGTCGGCGTCGTCATGGTCAGTACCTGGCGCGTGGGTACGCCCGCGCGCCAGCGGGCCACCGTCGACGCCATCTCCCGGGTCTGGCGCGCCCGCGCGTGGCCGGACGCCGGGCTGCTCTCGTACAGCGTCGCCATCGGGGAGGACGGGGACAGCCTGCTGCACTACTCGCAGTGGAGCGGCGAGGAGGCGTACGAGAGATTCGTCGGCGCCTCGCGGGACGAGCGCGTGGCGGAGATCGACGCGGCCGTGCCGGGCATCGAGCGCCTCGGGCTCGGCCGCTACGCGCTGTACCGCAGCGGCGCGTCCCCGGCCGGGGACACCCGCGCGCCGGGCTGCGTGGTCGTCGTGGACGTCGAGTTCCGGCCGGGGGAGCCCGGGGCGGCCCAGATCCGGGAGGGGTGGGTCGACGCCGTCTTCGAGGCCCTCGACACCGATCCCCACCTGCCCCCGGGCGGCATCTCCGCGCACTTCCACCTCAGTACGGACGGGACACGCGTCCTCAACTACGCGGAGTGGGAGAGCGCGCGGGCGCATATCGACGCGCTCGCGGCGGTCGGGGAGGGGATCGGCTCCCCGACCGAGGAGTGGGCGCGCGTGCGCGCGTACCCGGGCGTGCGCGGCAGCACGCTGACGCGGTACACGCCCGCCATCAGCCTGAGCGCCGGATAGCCCCCGCAGGGCGCCGGAGCACCCGGGCAGGGTCCCGGCAGCGCCGGGCTGCTGGCCGCGCCGGGGAGTGCGCGCGGGCGGTTCCGCGCGCGCTCGTTCCGTGGATTGCCCGAAACGATGCGCCGTGGCTCTTGTCAAGTACATGGACCGGAAGGGTTGGGCCAAAAACGTCTACGCTGGGGGCCGCCTTGCCCTCGTATGCCACAAGGAGACCCTCCAGATGCCCGGAGACCGCCCCACCCTGCCGCCGGTGCGACTGACCTCGGAGGCCGAACTGGCGCGGGACGCGCTGTCCGCTCCGCTGCTCGCCAGGGCGGTGCGTCTGGCCCGCTGGGCCGGTCCCGGTACCCGGGTCGGCGCGGGCGGCGAGCTGGTCGACGAGCAGCTGCCCGCCGCCGCGGAGGTCCTCGGACTCGGCGGCGAGGCCGACGAGTTGTCGGAGGGCGACGGCGAGGCGTACGCGAGCGAGGCGTGGCGGGTCGCGGTCGACACCGGCCTGGTGGCCGTCGCGGACCCGGACGAGGAGGCCCACGGCCGCTCGGACGACGAGGGCGGCACCGGACGCGTCACCGAGGGCGAGCAGCTCGCGGTGGTCACCTCCGGCGGTCCCGGGGACATCCTCGCCCTCTGGCTGGACGCCCTGGACGTCGTCTTCGCCGACGCGACGGCCCCGGTCCTGGACGATCTGGCCGCCGTCATCGGGGAGGACGGCGAGGTCGACTTCGAGTCGCTCGACTGGGACCCGGAGGAGGAGGCGGAGTTCCTGGAAGGCGTTTTCGGCAACCTCTACCTGCTGACCGTCGCCGAGAGCGGCGGCGTCGCCGAGGGCCCCGTACCGCTGCCCGTCCTCGCCGCTTCGATGATCGTTCCCGATGACATGGGCGAGCCCACCGACGACGTCCTGGAACAGGTCTCCGAGGCGATGATGCGGCTGGACGACCAGTTCAGGCTGCTGGAGCCGATCGGGCTCGTCTCGTACCTGCCCGTCGACGAGGCCCTGATGATCGAGGACGGGGAGGAGCCGGCGGACGCGGGCGGCCCGGAGGGCGGCGACCGCTCGCTCTCCGCCGACGAGGAGGACATCGCGCGGTACGGGATGGTCCGGCTGACGCCGCTGGGGCTCTACGGGATCAGGGCCCGGATGCTGGAGGCGGGCGTCGACGCGCCCGCCGTCGGCGATCTCGCCGACAAGGACGCGCACGCGCTGCTCGACGGGGTGGCGGGCTTCCCTGAGCTGTCGGCCCGCGCCGAGACCGAGCAGTGGCTGGCCCGCCGCGCCCCCGCCGACGCCGCGCGTGATCTGCTGGCCGCCGCCCGGGGCACGGACCCCGGCGCGCCGCTGCGCCGCCTCCACTGCCAGCAGGCGCTCTCGCTGGTCGGCGCCGAGGCCGAGCCCGCGGTGCGGGAGGTCCTGGACGACGCGGAGCTGGGCGGTCTGGCCCGGGTCTGGCTCGCCGAGCTGGGCGCGGCGGACGTCCCGCCGCCGCCGGAGTCGATGATCTTCTGGCTGGCCATCGACACCATCGCGGCGCAGCTGGACGCGGAGGGCGAGCCGGACGAGCTGCGGGAGCTGGTGGAGGGCCTGGTCGGGCAGCACAGCGGCTTCTTCGAGGCGGCCTGGCGCGTCGACCACCCGGCCACGGCGGAGGTGCTGGAGGCGATGGGCCGACTGCACCGGGACCGTACGGCGTCCAAGGACGCCCGGAAGGCGGCATTCAAGGCGAGGTCACGCGCCGGGAGCTGACACGGGCCCCGCGGGGGAGCGGCGGGCCTCCGCGGGGGAGCCGCCGGGGGACGGCTTCCGGGGCCCGCGGCGGGGTTCCGGCGGCCGGTGGGGCGGCCGGGGC
>NZ_QQNA01000401.1 GCF_003346515.1 Streptomyces corynorhini | reverse complement strand
GGCGCGCGAGCCGGGGGCGGCGACGGCCGAGGGCGGCGCGGGCGGGAGCGGGCGCGGTCGTGGTCGTGGTCGGCGGCGGTCCGGGGGCCGGGGGCTGTGCCGGTACCCGTCGCTGTGCCGAGGTGAGCGCGGGGGCGCCCGTACCGACCGGCTCGTAGGGGGTGTCGTAGGGGGCGGCGTAGGGGTTGTCGTAGGGGGCGGCGTCGCGAGGATCTCCGTACGGCGTGTACGGGACGTACGGGGCGTACGGGGCGCGGGCCTCCTCGGCGTGGGTGTGCGGCGCGGGCGCCGTGGCGGTCCGCGTCAGCAGCACCACGCCGCGCGCCGCCAGCACCGCGCCCACCAGCGCCGCCGCGACGCCCAGGGCGCCGCCCCTGAGGCGCTCGCCGAGGAGCGCGAGGCCGATCACGGAGGCGGCAACCGGGTTGGCGAGGGTGAGCACCGCGAGCGGGGCTCCCAGCCCGCCCCGGTACGCCGTCTGCGAGAGGAGCAGGCCGCCCGAGGCGAAGGCCGCGACCACCAGCGCCACCGCCGTGACCTGCCACCAGGGCAGCGCGCCCGCGCCACGGGCCGTGGCGGCGACGGTGACGGTCTGGGTGAGGGCGGAGGCGACGCCCGAGGTGATCCCGGAAGCCGCCGCGTGCCGCAGTCCGGGGCGGGCTCCGGGCCTGGTCAGGGCCGTGACCAGGGCCAGCGCCAGCCCCGCGACGGCGAGCGCCCGCGCCAGCGTGAGCGTCGCGCCCGGCGCCGTACCCGCGGCGGTGAGCAGGATGACCGCGAGCCCCACGAGTGTGTACGCGGTGCCGCGCCACTCGCCCCCGCCGACCCGCCGGCCGGCCCGGCGGGCGCCCAGCGGTACGGCCGCGACCAGCGTCAGGGCACCGAGCGGCTGCACGACCGTGAGCGGCCCGTACGTCAGGGCCACGACATGCAGCAGCGCGCCCGTCGCGTTCAGCCCGACCGCTCCCCACCAGGCGCCGCGCGCGAGCAGCGTGAGCAGCGGGGTCCCGGGCGCGGTGCGGGCGGCGAGGCGCTCCTGCGCCACGGCCGCCGAGGCGTACGCGAGGGCCGAGACGAGCGAGAGGAGCACGGCGAGCGCGGTCGGGCCGTTCATCGGACCGCTCCCGACGGGACAGCGTCGACGGCCCCGGCGGGGGCCCGCCCCGGGAGGTGCCCGGTAGGCCCGGCGGCCGTGGTCCGCGCGGCCCCGGCCCGTACGACCGGGGAGCCTCGGCGCCTTACGGCGCGGGGCGGTCGGGCGGAAACGTCCTGTTTCCGTGCGGTGGGCCCCGTGCGGGCGTTGACGCGCACCACCCGCCCCCTTCGCGTGATCGACACGGCGCGCGGGGACGACGTGGCGTTACGGCGACGCGCCCTGAAACCGCGTCCTTATCGATACGCCAGTGTACCGATACGATTTAGTTTCGGTACACTGGCGTATCGGTACACTGCCGTATCGATGCGATGAGAGCCCGAGGGCAGGGAGAGACGATGACCTCGCCGCGCCGCTCCAAGATCACCCCGGAGCGCGAGCAGGAGTTCTACCAGGCAGCTCTCGATCTGCTCAGGGAAGGCGGCTACGACGCCCTCACGATGGAAGGCGTCGCGGCGCGCTCACGCTGCGGCAAGTCGACGCTCTACCGCCAGTGGGGCACCAAGCCGCTGCTGGTCGCCGCCGCGCTGCGCGGCACCCGGTGCTTCCGGCTGGCCGATGTCGACACCGGAACGCTGGAAGGCGATCTGCGCGCCGTGGCCCGGTCGGCGGCGGCGTTCTCGGGGCGCGACGTGCCGCTGATGCGGGCGCTCAGCCAGGCCGCCTTCCAACACCCCGAGCTGCAAAGGGCCCTGCGCGAGGCGCTCATCGACCCGGAGATCGCGGCGATCGACACCATGGTCGGGCGGGCGGTGGACCGCGGTGAGGTCGCGGCGGACAACCCGGCCCTGGAGTTCGTCGCGGTCCAGCTGACCGGCGTCATCCGGGCCCGGCCGACACTGGAGGGCCGTCACGCGGACGAGGCGTATCTGAACCGCTTCCTCGACGCGACGATCCTCCCCTCCCTGGGGCTGCGCGCGGCCTCACACCTCTAGGGCCTCTCGTTGGGATCATGCCGGGCTCGCGAGCCCCGGCACCGCGCCTCGCCGCGTTGTCGTCAGTCATCCCCAAGGTCTCGGCTTCGCTCGACCAGGGGAGACCCCACCCGCTCCGCGTGGGCTCCCTCCTCCGCCTCGCGATCCACGGCACCGGACCCCGCTCCCTCATCCGGCCTGATCCAAACGAAAGACCCTGGACGGGCGGTCCGTCGTCCGAGCGGATGACGACGGACCGCCCGCGCCGCACCGTGGGGACGGGCGCGGCGCGTCGGCCGGCCGGTGACCTCTGGGGAGGGGTCACCGGCCCGTCGCGGTGACGGACGGGAACCACTGCGGCCGGAGAGACGTCAGTGAACAGCATGGAGCGCCGCGCAGAACCCCCTTGGACCGCAGGCTGCCTGACCCTGCTCATCGGCGGGGCGGCCGGTTACGGCGCGTACCGGCTGTCGAGCGCGGCGCGGCACGCGTGCGCCGTCATCCGGCGCGAGCACCCGAGCGTCTTCGACCTCTGGACCTGGGAAGCCCCGCTGACGGTGATCGTGATGGCGTTCGCGGGGCTGGCCGCCTGGGGGATCCCCCAGGCCCTGACGCGCCGCGTACGCTCCGACCGCGCGCGCCTGCTGATATCGGGAGCGGTGTTCGTGGCGGTCCTGGTCGTACTGACCCTGCTCCACTTCGCCTGGCTGGGAACGCCGCTGGGGGTGGGGAACGACACCAACGGGACCTGCGGACCGGACAACGTCCCGTCGTGGTGGCCGCGCCTGCTGCCCGCGTGACCCCGTCGGCTCCGGCGGCACGGCGGTCGCGCCACCGCCGCCGGACGCCCGTCTCGCGTAACGTACGCCCATCAGCACTCCGCGTCTCCTCCATATGACGTACCCGTACCGATCCAGCCGCGCCCCGCACCCGGGGCGCGGCTGGATCGGTAC
>NZ_QQNA01000400.1:394-585 GCF_003346515.1 Streptomyces corynorhini | reverse complement strand
GATCGAGTCCGGGGACGCGGACGGGCCGCTGGAGCGCTGGCGCGAGCTGCGCGACGACATCCACCACGATGTCTGCGAGAAGGGGTACGACAAGGAGCGGAACACCTTCACGCAGTCGTACGGCTCCAAGGAGCTGGACGCGTCGCTGCTGCTCATCCCGCAGATGGGCTTCCTGCCGCCGGACGACAAGC
>NZ_QQNA01000400.1:0-228 GCF_003346515.1 Streptomyces corynorhini | reverse complement strand
GGGCCCCTGCCGCGTTTCCAGTAATCTCCGGCCTCATGGACAGTCAGGGCGGAATCACCGTGCGGCGGGCGCTGGAGCTGCCAGGACTGCTGGGCGGGCTGCCGGAGGTGGTCGCCTGCGCGGACCGGCTGGACCGTACGGTGCGCTGGGTGCACGCGGGCGAGGCGCCGAACATCGCGTCCCTCCTCAAGGGCGGCGAGCTGCTGCTGACGACCGGGCTCGGGCTCG
>NZ_QQNA01000040.1 GCF_003346515.1 Streptomyces corynorhini | reverse complement strand
CGTCCCCGGTGCACCGGGGACGGCCCGTACCGGCCACCCCCTGGCCTGATTCCGCCGGGTCCCATGGCAGGCTTGAGCCCTTGATCCCCGAAGTCTGCCGTCAAGGCTTTCGACCCCCGGAGGGCCCACTGTGGACCAGCTGGCACTGCTGATCGTGCTGTTGCTCGGGGCGGTGCTGACCGTGCCGCTGGGGGACCGGCTGGGGCTGCCCTCGCCGGTCCTGATGACGATCGTGGGCGTCGTCCTGGCGCTGCTGCCGTTCGTCCCCAACGTTCAGGTACCACCGGAGTTCATTCTTCCGCTGCTGCTGCCGCCCCTGCTCTACGCGGCGGTCCAACGCACCTCCTGGCGCCAGTTCACGGCGAACCTGAGACCGATCTTCCTGCTGGCCGTCGCGCTGGTCTTCGTCACGACGGCCGCCGTGGCGGCGGTGGCCAACTCCATCGTGCCGGGACTGCCGATCGCCGGCGCGATCGCGCTCGGCGCGCTCGTCGCCCCGCCCGACCCGGTGGCCGCGACCGCGGTGGCCGGCTCCCTCGGACTGCCCCGGCGGCTGGTGTCGATCCTGGAGGGCGAGGGACTCTTCAACGACGTCACCGCGATCGTGCTCTACCACGTGGCGATCGCCGCCGCCGTCTCCGGAACGTTCTCCTGGCCCAGCGCGGTCGGCTCCCTCGTGCTCTCCGCCGTCGTGGCGGTGGCCGTGGGGCTCGCGCTCGGCTGGCTCACCAACAAGCTGATGGCCCTGCTCGGCGACGCGACCCTCCAGATCGGCCTGTCCCTCCTGGTGCCCTTCGTCGCCTACGTGCTGGCGGAGGAGCTGCACGGCTCCGGTGTCCTCGCCGTCCTCACCATCGCGCTCTTCCTGGCCACGCACACGGCGGACGCCGACGACGTGATGGGACGGCTGGCGGGCAACTCCTTCTGGGAGGTCGTCGACACGCTCGTCACCGGTGTCGCCTTCGGGCTGATCGGGCTGGAGCTGCACAACGCCTTCGGCGCGGCCAACGGCCGGGTGGGCGAGATGCTCGGCTGGGGCGCGGCCGTCGTCGGGGTCGTCGTCTTCGTCCGCCTGCTGTGGCTGCTGCCCGCCACCTGGCTCGCCAAGCGGATGCACAAGCTGCGCGACTACGACGAGGAGATCCCCACCAGCTGGCGCGAGACCGTCGTCATGTGGTGGGCCGGGATGCGCGGGGTGGCGTCCGTGGCGCTGGCCCTGGCCATTCCGCTGGAGACCGACAGCGGGGAGCCCTTCCCCGGCCGCGAGGAGATCATCTTCATCGCGTTCGCGGTCATCATGGCCACGCTCGTCGTCCAGGGCCTCACCCTGCCCTGGCTGGTGAAGAAGCTCGGAGTACGGGCCGACACCAACGCCGAGCACGAGCTGGAGCACTCCCTCGCGGTCCGCGCCGCCAAGGCGGCCAAGGCCAGGCTCAAGGAGATCGAGGAGGTCGAGGACCTCCCGGAGGACATCAGCGAGCGGCTGATGCGCGGAGCCGTGGACATCGGGCTGCGGATCAGCCCGGACCTCGCCGACGACGAACGCCGCGAATGGGTCGCCACCCGGGTGGAGCGCGTCAAGGTCGTCCAGCGCATCCAGCGCGAGATGATGTCGGCGGCCCGGCACGAGGTCCTCTCCGCCCGTAACGAACCCGGCTCGGACCCGGAGATCGTGGACCGCGTGCTGCGCCACCTCGACGTGCGCTCCATGCACTGACGCGCGCGCCTCCCGGCGGGGAGGCGACCCGCCCGTCAGCCCCGGCCGGTGGGCGGCTGCTCGATGGCCTCGCCGACCGCCGGGCGCCCGCCGCGCGGGGCGGGGAGCACCGTACCCGGCTCCGTCGCGATCCTCGGCAGAGCGTACGGATGGTGCTCCACCAGCCAGCCGATCAACTGCTCGCGCACCGCGCAGCGCACCGTCCAGATGTCGTCCGCGTCCTTGGCGGTGACCACCGCGCGCACCTCGATGGTGGTCGGCGTGGTGTCGGTGACGGCCAGGCTCCACGTCCTGCCGTCCCAGGCCGGGCACTCCAGCAGGATCTCGTGCAGCCGCTCGCGCATCAGCCGCATCGGCGCCGAGTGGTCCAGCTGGAAGAAGACCGTGCCGGTCATCTGGACGCCGCCGCGCGACCAGTTCTCGAACGGCGTGCTGGTGAAGTACGACACGGGCATCGTGATGCGCCGCTCGTCCCAGGTCCGTACGGCCAGGAACGTCAGCGTGATCTCCTCGACCACGCCCCACTCGCCGTCTACCACCACCGTGTCGCCGATCCGCACCATGTCGCCGAACGCGATCTGGAACCCGGCGAAGAGATTGCCCAGCGTGGACTGCGCGGCGACACCGGCGACGATGCCGATGATGCCCGCGGAGGCCAGCATCGACGTACCGACGGCCCGCAGATCGGGGAAGGTGAGCAGGATCGCGGCCAGCGCGACCACCACCACGACGGCGGTCACGATCCGCATGATCAGCGTCACCTGGGTACGGACCCGGCGCAGCCGGGCCGGGTCCCGGGTCGAGGACGCGTACCGGGCGTACGTCGACTCCACCGCCGCCGAGACGATCCGCAGCACCAGCCACGCGCCCGCGCCGATGAGCACCAGGGACAGCGCCCGGCCGATGCCCGTGTGGTGCGTCTCGATGACCGTCCAGCGGGTCTGGCGGTAGGTGCCGCGCAGCGCGCTGGTGAGCAGCAGCACCTGCAACGGCAGGCGGCAGCGGCGCAGCAGCCCCCACAGCGGGGTCTCCGGATGGCGGCCGTCCACACGGCGCAGCAGCAGGTCGACGATCCAGCCGAGCGTCAGCGTGAGCAGTACGGAGCCCCCGAAGACGATCAGCGGGCGCAGCAGGTGGTCCATGGCTCCCTCGATGGGTTCCGGTCGGGGCGGACTGGCAGGATGTCCGGATGGACATCATGCTCTTCCACTCGGTCTACGGTCTGCGCCCCGCGGTGCGGGAAGCCGCCGACCGACTGCGTTCCGCCGGGCACGAGGTGCGCGTGCCCGACCTCTTCGAGGGACAAACCGCCTCCAGCGCGGAAGAGGGCATGGAGCTGAAGGACCGGATCGGCAAGGAGGAGCTGCTGCGCCGCGCGGTCCTGGCCGCCGCCCCCTACTCCGAGCGCGGGCTGGTGTACGTGGGCTTCTCGCTCGGCGGCTCCATCGCGCAGAACCTGGCGCTGGGCGACGCGAAGGCGCGCGGGCTGCTGCTTCTGCACGGCACGTCCGACATCGCGGCGAACGCGTCGGTCGACGATCTGCCCGTACAGCTGCACGTCGCGGACCCTGACCCCTTCGAGTCGCACGACTGGCTGAACTCCTGGTACCTCCAGATGGGGCGGGCGGGGGCCGACGTGGAGGTCTACCGCTACCCGGGGGCCGGGCACCTCTACACGGACCGGGAGCTGCCCGACTACGACGAGGCGGCGGCGGAGGAGACCTGGCGGACCGGGCTCGCCTTCATCGACTCGCTGTAGCCGCCCGCTGTAGCCGCCCGGCCCCGGACCGCCGTCCTGCCCTGTTCTGCCCAGCCCTGCCCTGTCCGGCCCTGTCCTGCTCTGCTCTGTCCGGCCCCCGGCGACGCGTGCGCGCCGGGGGCCTGCTGTGCGAAGGCGCCGAGGGCCGGTACCGGGGCTGTCGGCTATCCCTTCAGCGCCTTGGTGAGCGCCGCGTTGAACTCGGCCACCGTCATCGGCGGGTTGTCGCTGCCCTCGGCGGTGAGCTTCTCGCCGTCCATCTTCAGCGTCGGGGTGCCCTGCACGCCGCTCTTGTCGAAGGCGGCGGACATCTTCATCGCCCAGGCGTCGTACGTACCGTCCTTAACGTCCTTCTGGAACGCCGCGTTGCCCTTGAGCGCCTTCACCGAGTCGGCCACCTCGATCAGATAGCTGTCCTTGGCGAACTTGTCGCTGGTCTCCTCCGGGTGGTACTTCGTGGAGTAGAGCGCCGTCTTGTACTCCAGGAACGCCTCGGGGCTCACGTTGAGCGCCGCGCCCAGCGCCGACAGGGCCTTCTTCGAGCCCGTGCCGTTGTCGGAGTTGTCGATGAAGGTCGCGCCGACGTACTTGATCTTGAACTTGCCCGCGTCGACGTCGTTGTGGACGGTCTCGCCGACCGTCTGCTCGAACTGGGCGCAGACCGGGCAGCGGGAGTCCTCGTACAGTTCGAGCGTCTTCTTGGCGTCCGGCTTGCCGATGACGACGGTCGTGCCGTCGGTGCCCGTGGTGTTCTTCGGGGCGACGACGGACTTCTCGTCCTTCATCGCCTCCCAGTGCGAGGGCTTGTTCGCCTGGACGACCGCGTAGCCGACGCCGCCGGCTATCGCGAGTATCGCGACCGCCGAGACCCCGACGACGATCTGGCGGCGGGCCTTGTCCTTCTTCGCCTGCCGCTCGCGCTCCTCGCGCAGCCGCTCGCGGGCGGCGGCCTTGTTGGACTGGTTGTTGCGTGCGCTCATGCTGGTTCACTCCGTGTGATGACGTGGTCGTGCGTAAGGGGACGGCCGGGACGCTCAGACAGTGCCGAGCGCGGGGCGCGGAGGTCCCCGCCGTCCCACGGAGTGCACCAGCGGCCGGGTGCGGGCGGCCCGGCGCCGGGCCGCCGGGCGGACCGGGCGGCGCAGCGCCCCGCGGACCGTGCCCGCCGCCGCGGCCGCGATCAGCAGCGGGCGGAAGGCGGCGGCGCCCGCCGCCCGCACCAGACGGGACAGGGCGGCCTCGCCGTGCCGCAGCCAGGCGGCGGCGAACAGCCCGACCGAGACATGGGCGGCGAGCAGCAGCCAGGGCAGGGCCGGGTCAGGTGAGGTCAGCAGCGCCGCCGCGGTCGAGTCGGCGCGCACCACGCCGGGCAGCGGCGCCCCGACCGCGCCCGCGCCGCCGCCTCCGCACAGCACGTCGAGGCCGACGGCGCGCAGCGACCCCGCCACGGGGCCGCCCGCCGGGCCGTAGCAGACGTGCTGGCCGCTGGTGAAGACGGTGTCCGCGGCCAGCTCCAGCGGGACGAGCAGGGCGGCGATCCGCCCGAAGCCCCGCTCACGGCCCGCCGCCGCGTAGGCGAGCAGGAAGACCACGGCGCTCAGCGCGGCGACCAGGGTGAGCGGGAGCGGGACGCGGGAGAGCAGCACGTGGGAGCCCGCGGACAGCGTCACGACCAGTGCCGTGAAGAGTGCTGCCCGCGCCGCTCTGAGCCGCGTCCCTGATATGTCCATCGCCGCCGAGTGTGCCATGCGCGCCGGTAAACGGTCCCTAAAGGAGGCGGGCGCGCAGACCCCTCACGGGCGGCTCACCGGCGGCTCACAGGAGCCGGGGCGCGGGGTTCGGCGCCAGCTTCCCGTTGCGGAACAGGTCGACGAAGATCTGGTGGTCCGCGCGGGCCCGCGCCCCGTAGGTGTGCGCGAAGTCCACCAGCAGCGCCCCGAAGCCGTCCTCGTCGGCCGCGATCGCCGCGTCGATGGCCCGTTCCGTGGAGAACGGCACCAGCGAGTGGCCGCTCTCGTCGTCCGCCGCCGCGTGCATGGTGGCCGTGGCCCTGCCGAGGTCGGCGACGACCGCCGCGATCTCCTCCGGGTCGTCCAGATCCGACCAGTCCAGATCCACGGCGTACGGCGAGACCTCGGCGACCAGCTGCCCCGCCCCGCCCAGCTCGGTCCAGCCCAGCCACGGATCGGCGTGCGCCTGGAGGGCGCGCTGCGAGATGACCGTACGGTGCCCCTCGTGCTGGAAGTACTCCCGTACGGACCGGTCGGTGATGTGCCGGGAGACCGCCGGGGTCTGCGCCTGCTTCATGTAGATGACCACGTCGTTCTCCAGGGCGTCGCTGTTGCCCTCCAGGAGGATGTTGTACGAGGGCAGCCCCGCCGAGCCGATGCCGATGCCGCGCCGGCCGACGACGTCCTTCACGCGGTAGGAGTCGGGGCGGCTCAGGCTGGCCTCGGGCAGCGTCTCCAGATAGCCGTCGAACGCCGCGAGGATCTTGTACCGGGTGGCCGCGTCCAGCTCGACGGAGCCGCCGTCGGGCGCGAAGCGCCGCTCGTACTCCCTGATCTCCGTCATCGAGTCCAGCAGCCCGAAGCGGGTGAGCGAACGCGCCGAGCGCAGCGCGCCCAGCAGCGGCCCCTGCGCGGTGTCCAGGGTGAAGGGCGGCACCTCGTCGTCCTTGGCGCCGGCCGCCAGGGCGTGGATCCGCTCGCGGTAGGCGCCCGCGTAGATCTCCACCAGTTCGGTGATCACCTCGTCGCTGAGGGCCTTGGTGTGGCCGATCAGCGCCAGCGAGGCGGCGAACCGCTTCAGGTCCCAGACGAACGGGCCGACGTACGCCTCGTCGAAGTCGTTGACGTTGAAGATCAGCCGCCCGTTCGCGTCCATGTACGTGCCGAAGTTCTCCGCGTGCAGATCGCCGTGGATCCACACCCGGGAGGTGCGCTCGTCGAGGAACGGCCCCGCGGCCCCGGACTCGGCGCGCTCCCGCTCCAGGTCGCTGTAGAACAGACTGGCCGTGCCCCGGTAGAAGGCGAAGGCGGAGGCCGCCATCTTGCGGAACTTCACCCGGAAGGCCGCTGGGTCCGCGGCGAGCAACTCGCCGAACGCCGTGTCGAAGACGGCGAGTATCTCCTCGCCGCGCTGCTCGTCAGCTGCTTCCACGGGTCGCGGGACCGACATCGCTGGGTGCCTCCTGTAGATGGCGTCAAATGGGACAACACGGCGGTATGGGCGGGGACGCGGCCGCGAACGGCACGGGTGAGGGCGCCGCCGGCGCCCTCACCCGAGCAACGCTCGGCGCCTCCCGCGAGTGCCCGTCGGCTGTCGGTGCCGCGACGTAGACTTCCCAGCTGTCCCCCCGGTCCGCTCTCGGCACCGGGGCCCCGGAGGTCGCCCCCGGGGAAACACCGTGTCGTCCGCTCGTTGGAGGCCCCCGCCGTGACCAAGCCGCCTTTCACGCACCTGCACGTGCACACCCAGTACTCGCTGCTGGACGGTGCCGCGCGGTTGGGGGACATGTTCAACGCGTGCAAAGAGATGGGCATGTCGCACATCGCGATGACGGACCACGGAAACCTGCACGGCGCCTACGACTTCTTCCATCAGGCCACGAAGGCCGGGGTGACCCCGATCATCGGGATCGAGGCGTACGTGGCGCCGGAGTCGCGGCGGCTGAAGCGCAAGGTCCAGTGGGGGCAGCCGCACCAGAAGCGCGACGACGTGTCCGGTTCGGGTGGTTACACGCACAAGACGATCTGGGCGGCCAACCGCACCGGGCTGCACAACCTGTTCCGGCTCTCCTCGGACGCGTACAAGGAGGGGTGGCTCCAGAAGTGGCCCCGGATGGACAAGGAGACCATCGCGAAGTGGTCGGAGGGGCTGATCGCCTCGACCGGCTGCCCCTCGGGCGAGCTGCAGACGCGGCTGCGGCTCGGCCAGTTCGACGAGGCGGTGCAGGCGGCCTCCGACTATCAGGACATCTTCGGCAAGGACCGCTACTTCCTGGAGCTGATGGACCACGGCATCGAGATCGAGCGCCGGGTGCGCGACGGTCTCCTGGAGGTCGGCAAGAAGCTCGGCATCCCGCCGCTGGTCACCAACGACTCGCACTACACGTACGCGCACGAGGCGACCGCCCATGACGCGCTGCTGTGCATCCAGACCGGCAAGAACCTCTCCGATCCCGACCGCTTCCGCTTCGACGGCACCGGCTACTACCTCAAGTCCACCGACGAGATGTACGCCGTCGACTCCTCCGACGCCTGGCAGCAGGGGTGCGCCAACACCCGCCTGGTCGCCGACCAGATCGACCCCGAGGGCTGGTTCCAGGAACGGAACCTGATGCCCAGGTTCGACGTGCCCGAAGGGTTCACCGAGGTCTCCTGGTTCCGCGAGGAGACCAAGCGGGGCATGGCCCGCCGCTTCCCGAACGGCGTCCCGGAAGACCGGATGCGCCAGGTCGAGTACGAGATGGGCATCATCATCGACATGGGCTTCCCGGGGTACTTCCTCGTGGTCGCCGACTTCATCATGTGGGCGAAGAACAACGGCATCGCGGTCGGCCCCGGCCGCGGTTCCGCCGCCGGCTCGATCGTGTCGTACGCCATGGGCATCACCGACCTCGACCCGATCGAGCACGGGCTGATCTTCGAGCGGTTCCTCAACCCCGAGCGCATCTCGATGCCCGATGTCGACATCGACTTCGACGAGCGCAGGCGCGGTGAGGTCATCCGGTACGTGACCGAGAAGTACGGCGAGGACAAGGTCGCCATGATCGGCACGTACGGCAAGATCAAGGCGAAGAACGCGATCAAGGACTCCGCGCGCGTCCTGGGCTACCCGTACGCCATGGGCGACCGCCTCACCAAGGCCATGCCCGCCGACGTCCTCGGCAAGGGCATCGACCTCAACGGCATCACCGACCCCAAGCACCCCCGCTACAGCGAGGCGGGCGAGATCCGGGGGATGTACGAGAACGAGGCGGACGTCAAGAAGGTCATCGACACGGCCAAGGGCGTGGAGGGCCTCGTCCGGCAGATGGGCGTGCACGCCGCCGGAGTGATCATGTCCAGCGAGACGATCACCGACCACGTACCGGTCTGGGTGCGGCACACCGACGGCGTGACGATCACGCAGTGGGACTACCCGCAGTGCGAGTCGCTCGGCCTGCTGAAGATGGACTTCCTCGGCCTGCGCAACCTGACCATCATGGACGACGCCGTCAAGATGGTGAAGGCCAACAAGGCCGTCGACCTCGACCTGCTCGCCCTGCCGCTGGACGACCCGAAGACCTACGAACTGCTCTGCCGCGGCGACACGCTCGGCGTCTTCCAGTTCGACGGCGGCCCCATGCGCTCCCTGCTGCGCCAGATGCAGCCCGACAACTTCGAGGACATTTCCGCCGTCTCGGCCCTCTACCGGCCGGGCCCCATGGGCATGAACTCGCACACGAACTACGCGGAGCGCAAGAACGGCCGCCAGGAGATCACCCCGATCCACCCGGAGCTGGAGGAGCCCCTCAAGGAGGTCCTCGGCCTCACCTACGGCCTGATCGTCTACCAGGAGCAGGTGCAGAAGGCCGCCCAGATCGTCGCGGGCTACTCGCTCGGCGAGGCCGACATCCTGCGCCGCGTGATGGGCAAGAAGAAGGCCGACGAGCTGGCGAAGAACTTCGTCCTCTTCGAGGCGGGCGCCAAGAAGAACGGCTTCTCGGACGCGGCGATCAAGGCGCTGTGGGACGTGCTGGTGCCGTTCGCCGGATACGCGTTCAACAAGGCGCACTCCTCCGCGTACGGCCTGGTCACCTACTGGACCGCCTATCTGAAGGCGAATTACCCCGCCGAATACATGGCGGCGCTGCTGACATCGGTCAAGGACGACAAGGACAAGTCGGCGGTTTATCTCAACGAGTGCCGGCGTATGGGCATCAAGGTGCTGCCGCCCAATGTCAACGAGTCGCAGTCGAACTTCGCGGCGCAAGGCAGCGACGTCATCCTGTTCGGCCTGACGGCCATCAGGAACGTCGGCCAGAACGTGGTGGACTCGATCATCCGCTGCCGCAAGGCGAAGGGGAAATACGCGACGTTCCCCGACTTCCTCGACAAGGTCGAGGCGGTCGTCTGCAACAAGCGCACCGTGGAATCGCTCATCAAGGCCGGGGCGTTCGACGAGATGGGCCACACCCGCAAGGGGCTGGTCGCCCACCACGAGCCGATGATCGACAATGTGGTGGCGGTCAAGCGCAAGGAGGCCGAGGGGCAGTTCGACCTCTTCGGCGGCGGTGACGAGGAGTCGACGGAACCGGGCTTCGGGCTCGACGTGGAATTCTCCGACATCGAGTGGGACAAGTCGTATCTGCTCGCGCAGGAGCGCGAAATGCTCGGCCTCTATGTCTCCGACCACCCCCTCTTCGGTATCGAGCACGTCCTGTCCGACAAGTCGGACGCGGCGATCTCCCAGCTCACCGGCGGGGAGCACGCCGACGGCGCGGTCGTCACCATCGGCGGCATCATCTCCGGCCTCCAGCGCAAGATGACCAAGCAGGGCAACGCCTGGGCGATCGCGACCGTCGAGGACCTGGCCGGTTCCATCGAGTGCATGTTCTTCCCCGCGACCTACCAGCTGGTCTCCACCCAGCTGGTGGAGGACACCGTCGTCTTCGTCAAGGGCCGCCTCGACAAGCGCGAGGACATCCCCCGGCTGGTCGCGATGGAGATGCAGGTCCCCGATGTGTCGTCCGCCGGGACGGACGCGCCCGTGACCATCACCATCCCCACCGTCAAGCTCACCCCGCCGATGGTCAGCAGGCTCGGCGAGATCCTCAGCCACCACCGGGGCAACTCCGAGGTACGGATCAAGCTCCAGGGCGCCCGCAAGACCACGGTCCTACGCCTCGACCGGCACCGCGTCCAGCCCGATCCGGCCCTCTTCGGCGACCTGAAGGTACTGCTCGGCCCGGCCTGTCTGGCCGGATAGGGCCCGACCGTCCGGCTGACAGAGCCGCCCGGAGCCGCACAGAGCCGCCCGGAGCCGCCCGGAGCCGCACAGGGCCGCCCGGAGCCGCACAGGGCCGGACAGGACGGGAGGGGGCCTCGCCGCGCGGGGCTCCCGGACGGGCGAGGGGCGCGGCCGATGACCGGCCGCGCCCCTCGCTCCGGCGTATCCGGAGCGTCGTCAGTTGTGGCCGAAACGCTTCTGCCGGCCCTTCTGCGCGACATCCGAAGGCGTTATGTTCGACAGCCGCTCCTCGGCGCGGTCCTCCATGGACGAGGACTTCGATTCCTCGTTACCGCGCTCGGCGTCCGAACGAGCATGCTGTTTATTGCCGCGATCGCGATTCTTGTGCTTGGCCATGACGCTGCCTCCTGCGGGTGATTCTGCGGGGCTTGGGACCGTCCCCAGACTCACATAGCCCATTAAACGCCGCATTTTGGATCATTGCGGTGTGTAGTGGTGCCTCGTCAACCGCTCCCGCGGCTCATCCGCCACGCCGATGATCGAGTTCCGGACCGCCGACCACCGCCTGTCGGGCAGACTCGAAGGAATACCGCTGTCACTTCCCCTCTCCCGATCCTCCCGATCCCGAGGTTCCCGAAAGAAGGTGGAACGCGTGGACCGCTGCGTTGTCCTGGTGGACGCCGGATATCTGCTGGGCGCCGCCGCGAGTCTCCTCGCCGGAGAACCGGCCCGTTCCCGCATCACCGTCGACCACGCCGCGCTCATCCAGGGCCTGCGCGAGCGGGCCGAGGCCGACACGGAACAGCCACTGCTGCGCATCTACTGGTTCGACGGCGCCCCCGACCGGGTTCCGCAGCCCGAGCACCGGCGGCTGCGCGTGATGCCCCGGGTCACCGTGCGGCTCGGCGCGCTCACCCGCAGCGACGGGCGCTGGGCCCAGAAGGGCGTCGACGCGGCGATGCACGCCGAGCTGACCGAGCTGGCCAGGAACCGGGCCTGCTCGGACGTGGTGCTGGTGACCGGGGACGGCGACCTGCTGCCCGGCCTGATGTCGGCCAAGGAGCACGGCGTCGCCGTACACCTGTGGGCCGTCCAGGCCGCCGACGGCGACTACAACCAGTCCGAGGACCTGGTCGCCGAGGCCGACGAGCGGCGGGTGCTCGACCGGGCCTGGATCACCAAGGCCGTACGCGCCAAGGAGGTGGGCGGCATCTGCGCGCCCCCGCCCGCCCCGCGCCCCGAGATCGCCGCGATCCTCTCCGCGCCGCTGCCCGAGTCGGGGCTCGCCGCCTCCACCGAGCGGGCCGAGCGCGCCGAACGGGCCGAACGCGCTGAACGCGCAGAGCGGGCCGAGCGCGCCGCGCGGGCCGCCGGGGAGCGCGGGACCCCGGCCGCGCCGCCGGCCGCCGAGCGCGCTCCCGAGCCGCACCCCGTCTCCGCCGCAGGCCCGAAGGGCGTACCCACCCCCAAGGACCTGGCCGGGCTGCGGGCTCCCGGCGCCGTCCAGCCCGCCGACGCGAGGACCGACCGGGCACCGGCGGGCGCGACGCTGCGCTGGTCCTCGGATCGGGGCTGGATCGAGCGCCCCGGCGCCTCCTCGGCGGGCGAGCCGCCCGAGACGGCGTCCCTGCCCACGCTGGCGCAGCTCACCAGCGCGGAGCAGCGGTGGGCCGACCGCGAGGAGGACATCACGACGGTCGGCGGCGACCCGTTCGAGGTCGGACAGGTCTTCGCCCGCCGCTGGATGGAACGGCTCCCGGACGGCGGGCACGTCCAGAAGCTCTCCGTCATGTACCCGCGCGTCCCGCACCGCATCGACGGCGAACTGCTCCGGTACGCGGCGCGCTTCGGGCTGCTCGCCCACAAGGACGACCAGATCGACGAGCACGACCGCTACGCGATCCGGGCGGGATTCTGGCGCGAGATCGACGTACGGGCGGCCGCGGAGAACGTCGACGCCGCTCCGGGGTCCTGACCCGGTTCCCGGCCGGATCCCGGCCCGGGTCCCCGCCCCGCCGCCCGCCGCGACGCCGGGGACCCGTAAGGTCGTTGCTCGTGAGTACGGTGTGCGTGGTGCGCGATCTGGTCAAGACGTACCCCGCCGCGCGCGGTGGCCGAGGGGCTCCCGGGACACCGGCGGTGCGGGCCACCGACGGGATCTCCCTCGATGTGCGGCGCGGCGAGATCTTCGGTCTGCTCGGGCCCAACGGAGCGGGCAAGACCACCCTCGTACGGCAGCTGACCGGTCTGATGCGGCCCGACTCCGGCGTGGTCCGGCTCCTCGGGCACGACCTCGTACGCCATCCGGAACGGGCCGCCCGGCTCATCGGCTACCTCGGCCAGGAGTCGAGCGCGCTCGACGAGCTGACGGTCGCGCTCGCCGCCGAGACCACCGGCAGGCTGCGCGGGCTGACCCTCAGGGCGGCGCGGGCGGAGCGGGACGCGGTGCTCGCCGAGCTGGGGCTGACCGGGATCGCCGGGCGCCCGCTGAAGAAACTCTCCGGCGGCCAGCGGCGGCTGGCCTGCTTCGCCGCCACGCTGGTGGGGGAGCGGCCCGTCCTGGTCCTGGACGAGCCCACCACCGGGATGGACCCCGTCGCGCGGCGCGCGGTGTGGACGGCGGTGGACCGGCGGCGGGCCGAACACGGCGCGACGGTGGTGCTGGTCACCCACAACGTCATCGAGGCCGAGACCGTCCTCGACCGGGTCGCCGTTCTGGAGCGGGGCAGGGTCATCGCCTGCGACACCCCGGCAGGTCTCAAGCAGGAGGTCGCGAACGAGGTACGGGTGGAGCTGGTGTGGCGCGAACGCGCCCCGCTCGACGTCCCCGAGGTCGCCGCGCTGCGCGGATCCGCGCAGGAGTCCGGGCGCCGCTGGGTGCTGCGGCTCGCGCCCGACGAGGCGCGCGCCGCCGTCGCGGCGGTGACCGGTGGCGCGGCCTTCGCGGCGCTGGACGACTTCACGCTGGCGACGCCGAGCCTGGAGGATGTCTATCTGGCGCTGGGCGGCCGGACGAAGGGGCTGGTGAAGGCATGAGCACGAGGACGGTCACGACCCCGGCCCGCGTCCGTGCCTCCCTGCCCGGCGGCCCCGGCGCCCCGGGCGCACCGACCACAGCGAACGTACCGAACAGGAGCAGCGCCAAGTGAGCATCGTGCCCGCGGAGGCCGTCTCCGGCAGAATCCGGACCGACCGGGACACCGTCCGGGAGAGCCAGGAACACCCCCTCGCCCCCCGCGCCCGGCTGCTGCCCTCGCTCGCCGCCGTCTACCGCGCGCAGCTGTCACGGGCGCGGGTCGCCAGGATCCCGCTGCTGTTCGTGGCGACCTTCCAGTCCGTCGGGATCATGATCCTGATGCGCGGGGTCGTCGACGGGGGCGGTGAGGCGCGGGCGGTGGTCGCCGGGTCGAGCGTGCTCGTCGTGGCGTTCGTCGCGCTCAACCTGCTCGCCCAGTACTTCGGCCAACTGCGCGCGAGCGGCGGGCTCGACCACTACGCGACGCTGCCCGTGCCGCCCGCCGCCGTGGTGCTGGGGGCGGCGGGGGCGTACGCCTCGTTCACCGTGCCCGGCACCCTGGTCACCGCCGTCACCGGCAGCGTGCTCTTCCAGCTGCCGCTGACGCACCTGTGGGTGCTGGTGGCGGTCATCCCGCTCTCCGGGGCGGCCCTCGCCGGGCTCGGCGCCGCGTGCGGGCTGCTGGCGCCGCGCCCCGAGCTGGCCACGCTCCTCGGGCAGCTGGGCATGTCGGCGGCGCTGCTGCTGGGCGTGCTGCCCGCGGACCGGCTGCCGGGGCCGGTGGGGTACGCGCGCGATCTGCTGCCCTCCACCTACGGTGTCGAGGCTTTCGCCCGTACGTTCGACGCGCATCCCGACTGGTCCGCGGTCGCCCTCGACCTCGGGGTCTGCGCGGCCGTCGGCGTCTGTTCACTGGCGGTGGCGACCTGGGCCTACCGGCGGGCGGCGGTCCGGTGAGGCGGCTCGCCGCCGGGCCTGGCACGATGGCACAGTGACCGCACCGTTGACGCCTCCCCACCAACCGCCGCACGACGATCCCTGGCAGAGCCCTTCGCCCGGTCCGTCCCCCTACTCCGGGGACGGAGCGGAGCGGGAGAGCGGCTTCGACCTCGGCGCGGAGCTGCGCCAGGGCGTGGTGGTGCTGGTGGCGGTGGCCCTGGCGGGACTCGCGCTCGGGGCGCTGTGGATGTGGCTGGCCCCCCGGGTGCCCCTGGTCTCGGACGACACGGCGGTCTTCCTCAAGGACACGGAGGGCGAGGAGGCCATCGCGGCGGACGGTACGTTCCTGCTGCTCGGCCTCGCCTTCGGCGTGCTCTGCGCGGTCCTGGTCTTCCTCTTCCGGCGGCGCGGCGGGATCGCGGTCGTCGCCGGGCTCGCGCTGGGCGGCGTCCTGGGCGGGGTGCTGGCCTGGAAGTTCGGCGTGTGGCTGGGCCCCACGTCGGACGTGGTGGCCCACGCCAGGGCGGTCGGCAAGGGCGTCACCTTCGACGCGCCGCTCGAACTCAACGCGAAGGGCGTGCTGCTGGCGTGGCCGGTCGCCGCCATGGTGGTCCATCTCGCGCTGACCGCGCTGTTCGGGCCGCGCGATCCGGAACCGGAGTGGGAGTGGGGCCCGGCCCCGCTGTACGGAACGCCCCCGGCGCCCCAGGGATCCCACGCGGCCCAGGAATCCCCGGCGCCCCACAGCTCCCCGGGCCCCTCGCAGCCGCACGTATCCCAGCCGCACGAATCCGGCCCGCACGAATCCCAGCCGCACGGATCCGAGACCGCCGCCGCGCCCCGGCGTCCCGCGGGGGACGAGCCGCGCGGCTGATCCGCGCGGCCCGGGGCGCACCCGGCCGTCATGACGTGCGGGACGCCCGTATCACGTGACGGACGTCCGGCCGATGGGCGCCAGCGTCGCCCCGGTGAGGGACGCCAGGTCCGCGGGGGACAGCTCGACCTCAAGCCCCCGGCGGCCCGCCGAGACACAGACCGTCGCGTGGTCGCCGGCCGACGCGTCCACCACCGTACGCAGCCGTTTGCGCTGGCCCAGCGGCGAGATGCCGCCCCGCACGTATCCCGTCGTACGCTCCGCCGCCGCCGGATCGGCCATCGCGGCGCGCTTGCCGCCGACCGCCGCCGCCAGCGCCTTCAGGTCGAGCGAGCCGGCCACCGGGACGACGGCGACGGTCAGTTCGCCGTCGACGTCCGCGACCAGCGTCTTGAAGACCCGCTCGGGCGCGACGCCCAGCGCCTGGGCGGCCTCCTCGCCGTAGGAAGCGGAGGCCGGGTCGTGCTCGTAGGCGTGCAGCGTGAACGCCGCGCCGGCCGCCGTCAGCGCCACCGTCGCCGGAGTGCCACCGGCCTGCCGCTTGCCGGGCTTCTTCGCCAAGGTGTGCTCTCCCCGTCTCAGTTGGGGCTGGTCGGCGCGTGGGTCAGATCCACCGCCGGCAGCGACGGGAGATGGCGGATCACCGCCGTCTCGGCGCGCAGCAGCTTCAGCTCGGCGCGCAGCCGGTCCGCGACGTCCGGCGCCTCCAACAGCCGCTGCCGGGTCGGGATGTCGAGCACGGCCGCCGCCGCGACCAGGTAGGAGATCACCGAGGGTTCGTGCGGCAGCTCGTCGCTCCTGGACAGCGAGCGCTCCCGCGCCCCGGCCAGTCGCTTCTGGTAGCTCTGGAAGGCCCGGAGCACCCCTTCGGCGAGCGGGGCGGCGCCCTCGCCGGTCTCCTCCGCCAGCTCCTCCAGCTCGCCCGTCAGATACGGGCCGCTCGCGTCGACCGACAGCAGCCGGGCCCGGGTGGTGCCGGTGGCGACCACCTCGAAGCTGCCGTCGGGACGTTCGCGGATGGTGGCCGTGTCGGCGATACAGGCCACCGGGTGCAGGGCGGCGAGGGGGTCGGGGCCGAAGCCGGCGGCCGGACCGCGCACGGGCGGCGCGCTCCCGTCCGGCATCCCCGGCGCGGTCGTCGCGACTTCGTGCCCGTCGCGGATGGCGACCACGGCGAAGCGGCGCGGCTCGGACTCGTCCGTCTTGAGCAGCTCGCGCATGATGGCGCGATAGCGCTCCTCATAGACGTTCAGCGGCAGGACGAGGCCAGGGAAAAGCACCGCGTTCAGCGGGAAGAGTGGTAGGCGTGCGGTGGTCACAACGGTCAAGCCTAATGGCCGCGGGCCCCGCTCCGGTCGGCCCTGCGCAGCAAAGGCGTCGCCGAGGCCACCTGGATCCGTACCGCGTCCCGCGTTTCGAGGAACCGGGCGAGCGGGTCCTCGGTCAGACAGATCCACGGGAACGAGGTGGCGTACGGCCCGATCAGCCGGAACTGGTCGAGCGCCGCCGTCCACCGCCCCCGCTCCACCAGCACGAACGCCAGCAGATTGCGCACCTCGGCCGGCCACGGGTCGTCCGGGCCGTACGACGCCGACAGCTCGATCGCCAGATCGGCCGCCGCGTCGATCCGGTCCGTCTGCAGCGGCGTCGGCACGCCGCCGAGCAGCTGGACGAAGGCCGCCCGCAGCGGCAGCGCCCGCACCAGCGAGCCCGGCAGGGCGTCCTCGGCCGCGCGCTCCGCGAAGTCGAAGCACTCGCGGTGCGAGCCGTACCAGTGGGCCGACAGGTACTTCAGCGCCGCGACATGACAGCCGTAGTGGTGCGAGGAGCGCTGTACGGCCTGTTCCCACAGCGCCTCGAACGAGGAGTGCGGGGCGTGCGAGCCCCGCGCGTGGTCCAGCGCCACGCGCCAGGGCACCGGGTCGCGCGGGTCGCCGTCCGCCGCCGCGTCGATCAGCGGGCCCGTCTCGCGCAGCCGCTCGGCGCGGGCCGGTGACTCCCAGGCGCGGTGCACCGCCAGCTCCGCCCGGACCAGAGCGGCGTCCGGATCGTACGGCGCGGCCCGCAGCCAGGCCGTCAGCCAGGCGTCCCGGCTCTTGGCGAAGACGGCCAGCCGCGTCACGTACCGGTCGCGGTTCTCCCACTCGGCCGACTCCCGGGTGGCCGCGAGCACCTTGGCGGCCCGCTCGTAGTCGCCGAGCGCGGCCGAGACGAGCGCGGGCGCCAGCCGGTCGTCGGGCGCGTCGAGCAGCACCTCATGGTCGGGCGGCAGCCCGGCACCGAGCTGCGGGGTGTGCCGGACCATACGCGCGGTGCTGATCAGGGCGCGGAGAAAAGACATGGTGCGGACCATTGAAAGCGGGGCCGGACCGGGGCGCCAGGGGTCCCACGTGAAGCTTTCGTATCGAAAGCGGGTGGATCGTCCGCCGGGGCGCGCTCCCCGCTCCCGCCCCGGCGGACGATCCACCCGC
>NZ_QQNA01000004.1 GCF_003346515.1 Streptomyces corynorhini | reverse complement strand
CCCCGGGAGAACCCCGGAGGCTGACCCCGGAACAGGGCCTCCAGGACATGACCTTCGCCCTGCCATGACGGGCTCGGCTTCTCCGTTGTTGGTGTGACGAGGCTGCAAGGTTCGCTTCACGCTACGGCCCGCGTGCTTGCTCCCTCCAAAGAGGCTCTTGACATCCCGCTCAGCCCGCCGCGTCTCCACGACGAACCGGGACCTGCTACCGGGCACTCCGGTGTCTACCCGGACGGGACTTCCACCCGCAAGCCTGGACCAGCTTTCAGGACGCAACATGCAAGCCACCCTAAGAGGCCGCGCGAATAGGTGGGGTGGCGTCGCGGGGCGATGGGCGGCGCCTGGCGGCGTTGTCGTCGGTCCACGACGCTCCGCGTCGCCTCCCTCCTCCGCCTTGCCATGCTTGCCCCTCACCCCGCTCCTTCCTCCACCCCACCTATCCGCGCGGCCTCTAAGTGTGGGAAACACCGCACTGCCGAACGGTAGCGACGCGGATACCCTACGGATCATCAGCATCCGGGCACACAGCGTCCGGGCACACGACCGAAGCGATCCGTACGAGCCCAGCCACCACCGGGTCGTCCACACCCGCATCCGCATCCGTGACCCCGCAGGGAGCCGCATCCCGATGTCCGAGCCGGAAAGCACCCAGGCCACCGCCGCCGAACCGGCGGCAGCCGCACCGCACACCACCGCGGGGAAGCTCGCGGACCTCAGGCGCCGCGTCGAGGAAGCCACGCACGCCGGCTCCGCGCGCGCCGTGGAGAAGCAGCACGCCAAGGGCAAGCTCACCGCCCGCGAGCGGGTCGATCTGCTGCTCGACGAGGGCTCCTTCGTCGAGCTGGACGAGTTCGCGAGGCACCGCTCCACCAACTTCGGCATCGAGCGGAACCGGCCCTACGGGGACGGGGTCGTCACCGGTTACGGCACCGTCGACGGCCGTCCGGTCTGTGTGTACTCGCAGGACTTCACGGTCTTCGGCGGCTCGCTGGGCGAGGTCTACGGCGAGAAGATCGTCAAGGTGATGGACTTCGCGCTGAAGACCGGCTGCCCGATCATCGGGATCAACGACGGCGGCGGCGCCCGGATCCAGGAGGGCGTGGCCGCGCTCGGTCTCTTCGCGGAGATCTTCCGCCGCAACGTGCACGCCTCCGGGGTGGTGCCGCAGATCAGTCTGATCGTCGGCCCGTGCGCGGGCGGCGCGGTCTACTCCCCCGCGATCACCGACTTCACGGTGATGGTCGACCAGACCTCGCACATGTTCATCACGGGTCCCGATGTCATCAAGACGGTGACGGGCGAGGACGTGGGCTTCGAGGAGCTGGGCGGGGCGCGCACGCACAACGCGACGTCCGGCGTGGCGCACCACATGGCGGGCGACGAGAAGGACGCCGTCGAGTACGTCAAGTCGCTGCTGTCCTACCTGCCTTCGAACAACCTCTCCGAGCCGCCCGCCTTCCCCGAGGAGGCCGACCTCGCGACGGGCGCCGGAGATCTGGAGCTGGACACGCTGATCCCGGACTCCGCGAACCAGCCGTACGACATGCACACGGTGATCGAGCACACGCTCGACGACGGCGAGTTCCTGGAGACGCAGGCGCTGTTCGCGCCGAACATCATCACCGGCTTCGGCCGGGTCGAGGGCTTCCCGGTGGGGATCGTCGCCAACCAGCCGTTGCAGTTCGCCGGCTGTCTGGACATCAACGCCTCGGAGAAGGCAGCGCGGTTCGTGCGCACCTGCGACGCCTTCAACGTGCCGGTGCTGACCTTCGTGGACGTACCGGGCTTCCTGCCCGGGGTGGACCAGGAGTACGGCGGGATCATCCGGCACGGCGCCAAGCTGATCTACGCGTACGCCGAGGCCACGGTCCCGCTGATCACGGTGATCACGCGCAAGGCGTTCGGCGGCGCGTACGACGTGATGGGCTCCAAGCACCTGGGCGCCGACCTCAACCTGGCCTGGCCGACCGCGCAGATCGCCGTGATGGGCGCGCAGGGCGCGGTGAACATCCTGCACCGCCGCGCGATCGCCGCCGCCCCGGACGAGGCGGCGCGGGAGACGAGGCGCGCCGAGCTGATCCAGGAGTACGAGGACACGCTGCTCAACCCGTACGTGGCGGCCGAGCGCGGCTACGTCGACGCGGTGATCATGCCGTCGTCGACGCGTGCCCAGGTGGCGCGGGGACTGCGTCAGCTGCGCACGAAGCGGGAGAGCCTGCCGCCGAAGAAGCACGGCAACATCCCGCTGTAGCCCTCCAGGGAAGGAGCAGTTCATGATCAAGGTCGTACGGGGCAACCCGACCCCCGAGGAACTGGCCGCCGCCCTCGCCGTGGTCAGGGCGGCCCGCGCGACGGCGGACGCGCCGGACGGGCCGCCGGAACCGGCGGCCCGCTGGTCGGCCCCGGCCCGCATCGCCCTGCGCCGCCTGCCGCCCCCGGGACCGCGCGCGTGGGCCCGTACGTACTGGCCGGGATAGCCCGATGGCCGGTACGCACGGGCCGGGCGGATCACCGGACGCGCGCTCGCGCCTCCTCGGCCCTGTCGCGACCCCGCGGCTCGCCGTGCGCACCGGCGGCTTCCCCGGGCTGCCGCGCCGCCGTCCGCTCGCGAGCCCCGTACGGGCGGGGCAGATGATGAGTACACGTACTCAGGCGCCGTCGGCCCACAGGCCCGAGGATCGATGACATGTTGTGGTCCGATCCGGAAGACGAGCCCCCCGAGGACATGCGCGACGCGCAGTTCATGATGCGGCGCGTGGGCGTGCTGCTCGCGCTCGCCGTGATCCTGGCGATGATCGTGCTCGGCCTCCCCTAGACGAGTAAGTCGCGCCTGCCCCGTAGACGAGTAAGTCCGAAGTCCCGTCTGCCCCGTGCCGCCATGGGCGCCTGGTACGGGGGCCGGACGCAGCGGCCTACGATGGCGCGCATGACCGATCAGCGCCGCCGTCTCGTCCTCGCCTCCGCCTCCCCCGCCCGTCTGGGCCTGCTCGAAGGCGCCGGGCTCGCGCCCGAGGTGATCGTCAGCGGGGTCGACGAGGACGCGCTGAGCGCCGACACCCCCGCCGCGCTCGCCCTGGTGCTCGCCGAGGCGAAGGCCACCGCCGTGGCCGCGCGCCCCGAGACCGCGGGCGCCCTCGTCATCGGCTGCGACTCCGTGCTCGAACTCGACGGCCAGGCGCTCGGCAAGCCCGCCGACGCCGAGGAGGCGACCGCGCGCTGGAAGTCGATGCGCGGGCGCGCGGGCGTCCTGCGCACCGGCCACTGCGTGATCGACACCGCCACCGGCCACCGCGTCGGCGAGACCGCCTCGACCACCGTCCGCTTCGGCGAGCCGACGGACGCCGAGATCGCCGCGTACGTCGCCACCGGTGAACCGCTCCACGTCGCGGGCGCCTTCACCCTGGACGGCCGCTCCGCGCCCTTCGTGGACTCCATCGAGGGCGACCACGGCAATGTCATCGGCCTGTCGCTGCCGCTGCTGCGCCGGCTCCTCGGGGAGCACGGCGTCGCCATCACCGACCTGTGGGCGTGAACGCCGCCCGCTGCGCGGCGGGTTGGGCTCAGGCCGGTGCGGCGGGCCGTCGGCCGGGCTCGGTCCCGTAACCGAGCAGTATCAGGACCAGCAGCCCCACCACGACCATCATGAACGCGAAGGCGTCCCACCCCACCAGCCCCACCGCCAGCGTGGCCAGCACGCCGTGGGTGACCGCGCAGGTGATGAGCGCGATCCTGCCGACGAGGCCCGGAGCCCGGTCCTTCAGGGCCGTACGCACCAGAACCGCCGCGCACAGGACGAGGTAAAGCCCTAGGATCCCGCCCATCGCCCAGGTCCCGGCGACCATGGAGCCGGGGTCGACACCGGCCAGCGACATCCGCTGATTGCCCACGACGGTGGCGAGCACCCCGTTGAGAAGGACCGCGCCAACCCCCTCCAGCAGCAGCACGATCGCGGCCACCCACGCCAGCGGTCTGCGCCCCACCGCGCCCACCCACTTCCCCTGTTACTGCCAGTACGAACGACATCGCGCAGGCTACTCATCGGTATAAGGCACGACAAGGCCCGGCGGCGAGGCAGAGAATCGTTCCGCCATTCGTAGGGACTCCACAAAGATTCGCGATCGGGCGAGGGGCACTCGGACAGAGAGCTGGAGCACATTCGAGCGCTACTGTGCGACGGAGGATCCCGGCGTACCGTGGTGTCACAAGGGATTTCACGATGCGAGCGCGGCTCTCATCACGCTCCATGTGGGCGACGTCACCATGAGGGACGAGCCCGAAGGGCGTGTCGACAGTCCCTAAACTCAGCTTGTTTCAAGGAGGGAGCCATCGTGCGCAAGGTGCTCATCGCCAACCGTGGCGAAATCGCTGTCCGCGTTGCCCGTGCCTGCCGGGACGCCGGGATCGAGAGCGTAGCCGTATACGCCGAGCCCGACCGGGATGCCCTGCATGTCCGCGCGGCGGACGAGGCGTTCGCCCTGGGCGGTGAGACCCCGGCGGCCAGCTATCTGGACATGGCCAAGGTACTCCAGGCGGCCAAGGACTCGGGGGCGGACGCGATCCACCCCGGCTACGGCTTCCTGTCGGAGAACGCCGAATTCGCCCAGGCCGTCCTGGACGCCGACCTGACCTGGATCGGCCCGCCGCCGCAGGCCATCCGCGACCTGGGCGACAAGGTCGCGGCCCGGCACATCGCGCAGCGCGCAGGCGCCCCGCTGGTGGCCGGCACGCCCGACCCGGTCTCGGGCGCCGACGAGGTCGTCGCCTTCGCCGAGCAGCACGGCCTGCCGATCGCCATCAAGGCCGCCTTCGGCGGTGGCGGACGCGGCCTGAAGGTCGCCCGTACCCTCGAAGAGATCCCGGAGCTGTACGACTCGGCCGTCCGCGAGGCCGTCGCCGCCTTCGGCCGCGGCGAGTGCTTCGTGGAGCGCTACCTCGACAAGCCCCGGCACGTCGAGACGCAGTGCCTGGCCGACTCCCACGGCAACGTCGTGGTCGTCTCCACCCGTGACTGTTCCCTCCAGCGCCGCCACCAGAAGCTGGTCGAGGAGGCTCCCGCGCCGTTCCTCTCCGAGGAGCAGAACGCCCAGCTGTACGCCGCCTCGAAGGCGATCCTGCGCGAGGCAGGCTATGTCGGCGCCGGAACCGTCGAGTTCCTCGTCGGCGCCGACGGCACGATCTCCTTCCTGGAGGTCAACACCCGTCTCCAGGTGGAACATCCGGTCACCGAAGAGGTCACCGGCCTCGACCTGGTGCGCGAGATGTTCCGGATCGCCGACGGCGAGGAGCTGGGATACGGCGACCCCGCCGTGCGCGGCCACTCCTTCGAGTTCCGCATCAACGGCGAGGACCCGGGCCGCGGCTTCCTGCCCGCCCCCGGCACGGTCACCGCCTTCGCCCCGCCCTCCGGCCCCGGCGTCCGCCTCGACGCGGGCGTCGAGTCCGGCTCCGTGATCGGCCCGGCCTGGGACTCCCTGCTCGCCAAGCTGATCGTCACCGGCGCCACCCGCGAACAGGCCCTCCAGCGGGCCTCGCGCGCCCTGGAGGAGTTCACGGTCGAGGGCATGGCCACCGCCATCCCCTTCCACCGCAAGGTCGTCACCGACCCGGCCTTCACCGCCGCCCCGTTCACGATCCACACCCGCTGGATCGAGACCGAGTTCGTCAACGACATCCCGCCCTTCACGGTCCCCGGCGAGACGGACGAGGACGAGTCCGGCCGCGAGACCATCGTGGTCGAGGTCGGCGGCAAACGCCTCGAAGTCTCCCTCCCCGTCAGCCTCGGCATGTCCCTGGCCCGCACCGGCCTCGCCGCCGGGGCCAAGCCCAAGCGCCGCGCCGCCAAGAAGTCCGCGTCCGCGGCCTCCGGCGACACGCTGGCCTCGCCCATGCAGGGCACGATCGTCAAGGTCGCGGTCGAGGAGGGCCAGGAGGTCAAGGAGGGCGACCTCATCGTCGTCCTCGAAGCCATGAAGATGGAGCAGCCCCTCAACGCGCACCGCTCCGGCACAGTCAAGGCCCTGGCCGCCGAAGTCGGTGCCTCTCTCACCTCCGGCGCCACCATCTGCGAGATCAAGGACTGACGTCCGCGCGGATACGTCGGCGTGGGTACGTCGCGCCCCCTTCGAAGGCCCCGTCCGGTCCGCCGGTCGGGGCCTTCGCGCGGCCCGGGTGGCATCCTGGACGCCACCCCACCGCGCGGAGACAGAGAGGACCGAGCCATGGCGAGCAGTACCGCACCGGCCACCCCCCGGCCCCAGCGCGCCGACGCCCGCCGCAACTACGACCGGCTGCTCTCGCAGGCCCGCCGGAGCTTCTCCGAGCACGGCACGGACGCGTCCCTCGAAGACATCGCCCGTCGCGCCGGTGTCGGCATCGGCACGCTGTACCGGCACTTCCCGAACCGGCACGCGCTGATGAACGCCGTCTTCCAGGAAGCGCTTACTTCGCTGCTGGAACGCTCTCGTGAACTGGCGGAGGCGGCCGAACCGTGCGGTGCGCTGGTCGAGTGGCTGGGTGCGATCATCACCCATGCGGGTGAGTACCGAGGCGTATCGCGCGCGCTTATGTCCGCCTCGCACGACACCAGTTCGGCGCTCACCCAGTGCAGCGTCCCGCTGCGCGAGGCGGGCGCGCGGCTGCTCGCGCGGGCGCAGGAGGCGGGCCATGTACGCGTCGGTGTCTCCATCGACGACCTGATGCAGCTCACCAACGCGATCGCCCTGGCTGCGGAGCAGTCCCCGAAAGACCCGGAGTTGGCGCCGCGCCTGCTGAGGCTGACGCTGACGGGCCTGCGGGCCTGACCGGTGGCGGGGCCGGTGCCGGTGTCGGTGGCGGGGCGCGGTGCCGGTGCCGGTCGGTGCCGGTGTCGTGCCGGTCGGTGCCGGTGTCGGTGCCGGTGTCGGAGCCGGGCGGTGCCGGTGTCGGTGCCGGTCGGCGCGGGTCGGCGCCGGGCGGTTCGTCGGGGTGCGGGGGCCGGGGCACTCCGGAGGCGCGTGTCCGGAGCGCCCCGGCCCCCGCCAAAACGCACCCAAGGCATCGCCTCAGCGCCGCCGTAAGTCCGCCACCCGCGCCCGCTCCCCCGGCTCCTGCTGCGTCAGCGGCGGCGCGCTGCGCAGTCCTGGACCGGGGCCGCCGGGCGTGCCGCCCGGCCCTGACCCCGGTCCCGGCGCGTGCGTACGGCGCTGCCCCGGCAGGGGTACGTCCCGGCGGGCGCGGCTGCCCGGCGGGACCGCGTCCGCGCCGAGGGGGCCCGCGCCCCCCACCCCGCCGGCTCCGCCGGCCGCCGAGCCCGCCACCGATACCCGTACGCCCTGGTCGGCCAGGGCCTGAAGCTCCGTCGCGGCGCGCTCGTCGTGCGCCGGAGGCTCGTCGGTGACGAGACGGCTGATCAGATCCGTCGGCACGGTCTGGAACATCGTGTCGGTGCCGAGCTTCGTATGGTCGGCGAGCACGACGACCTCCGCCGCCGCCTGCACGAGCGCCCGGTCGACGCTCGCCGAGAGCATGTTGGAGGTGGACAGGCCCCGTTCGGCCGTCAGCCCGCTCCCCGAGAGGAACGCGCGGGTGACCCGCAGGCCCTGGAGGGACTGCTCCGCCCCGCTGCCGACCAGCGCGTAGTTGGAGCCGCGCAGTGTCCCGCCGGTCATGACGACCTCGACGCGATTGGCGTGCGCCAGGGCCTGGGCGACCAGCAGGGAGTTGGTGACGACGGTCAGCCCGGGGATCCGCGCGAGCCGGCGGGCCAGCTCCTGCGTGGTCGTACCGGCGCCGACGACGATGGCCTCGCCCTCTTCGACGAAGCTCGCGGCGAGGTCGGCGATGGCGGTCTTCTCCGCCGTCGCGAGATGGGATTTTTGCGGAAAGCCGGACTCTCGCGTGAAGCCACCCGGCAGTACCGCACCGCCGTGCCGGCGGTCGAGGAGTCCTTCTGCCTCCAGCGCCCGCACGTCCCGCCGTACGGTCACTTCGGAGGTCTGGACGACACGGGCGAGCTCACGGAGCGACACGGCCCCGTTGGCTCGCACCATTTCGAGGATCAATTGGCGACGTTCTGCAGCGAACACGAAACTGACAGTAACCCCAATGACCGTCCGCTTTCAGCAGTTTGCAGTGAATAACAGAAGTTGTGCACAGGCCGGCGCCCAGGATGGTATGAAGCGATCCGATCCGCTCGAACACGCCCGGAAAGAAAGGGCTTTCACCCCGGGAACGGACACAGAGCGGCCCCGAACGGGCCGCCCCGGACAGGAACCGGCGCACAGAGCGGAACAGCGGGCGCGAGAACGGGCATCCGGGGCGCACGAACGGGCGCGGACAGCGGGGCCCGGACAGTGGAGGCGTGGACTGCGAGCAGGGTACGGACAGCGAGGCGAGAACGGGCATGGCCAGCGGGAGGCCGCGCACCCCGGCCCCGGCCCCGGCCCCGGGCCCGCCCCCGGCCCGACCGGCGCCCCGACCGGCGCCCCGACCGGCGCCCCGGGCACGCCCGGGGCCGTGACCGGGCGCCGTCAGATCTCGTCCGCGGCCTTTCGCGTGTGCAACTGGCGTGCCACCTCGGCGATCGAGCCCGACAGCGACGGGTACACGGTGAACGCCTTGGCGATCTGTTCGACCGTCAGGTTGTTGTCGACGGCGAGCGAGATGGGGTGGATCAGCTCGCTCGCGCGGGGCGCGACGACCACGCCGCCGACCACGATGCCCGTGCCGGGGCGGGCGAAGATCTTGACGAAGCCGTCCCGGATGCCCTGCATCTTGGCGCGCGGGTTGCGCAGCAGCGGGAGCTTGACGACCCGGGCGTCGATCTTGCCGCTGTCGACGTCCGCCTGGCTGTAGCCGACGGTGGCGATCTCGGGGTCGGTGAAGACGTTGGCCGAAACCGTCTTGAGGTTGAGCGGAGCCACCGCGTCGCCCAGGAAGTGGTACATCGCGATCCGGCCCTGCATGGCGGCGACCGAGGCGAGCGCGAAGACGCCCGTGACGTCGCCCGCGGCGTACACGCCGGGGGCGGAGGTGCGGGAGACCCGGTCGGTCCTGATGTGGCCCGAGTCCTTGACGAGGACCCCGGCCTCCTCCAGGCCCATACCGGCCGTGTTCGGGATCGCGCCGACCGCCATCAGGCAGTGCGTGCCGGAGATGGTCCGGCCGTCGGAGAGGGTGACCTCGACGCGGTCGCCCACCCGCTTCGCGGCCTCGGCCCGGGAGCGGGACATCACGTTCATGCCCCGGCGCCGGAAGACGTCCTCCAGCACGGCGGCGGCGTCCGGGTCCTCGCCCGGCAGCACCCGGTCACGGGAGGAGACGAGCGTGACGCGTGAGCCCAGTGCCTGGTAGGCACCGGCGAACTCGGCGCCGGTCACACCGGAGCCGACCACGATCAGCTCTTCCGGCAGCTCGTCCAGGTCGTACACCTGGGTCCAGTTCAGGATGCGCTCGCCGTCCGGCTGCGCGTCCGGGATCTCACGCGGGTGGCCGCCGGTCGCGATCAGCACGGCGTCGGCGGTGAGCGCCTCCTCGGTGCCGTCGGCGGCGGTCACGATCACCTGGCGCGAGCCGTCCATGGCCTGCCGGCCGTCGAGCCGGCCTCGGCCGCGCAGCACGCGGGCGCCGGCCCGGGTGACGGACGCGGTGATGTCGTGGGACTGGGCGAGCGCGAGGCGCTTGACGCGCCGGTTGACCTTGCCGAGGTCGACGCCGACGACGCGGGCGGCCTTCTCGTTGGGCGCCGTGTCGTCCGCGACGATGATGCCCAGCTCCTCGTAGGAGGAGTCGAAGGTGGTCATCACCTCGGCCGTCGCGATGAGGGTCTTCGACGGTACGCAGTCGGTGAGCACCGAGGCGCCGCCGAGCCCGTCGCAGTCGACGACGGTCACCTCCGCGCCGAGCTGGGCGCCCACCAGGGCAGCCTCGTAGCCGCCGGGTCCGCCGCCGATGATCACGATCCGGGTCACGAAAAAGTCCGCCTCGCGTTGTCAACCCGGCCCGTCTGCCACCCCGGCCGGGGTTCCGGGGGAGCCCCCCGGGGGATGCAGTACGTACTCCATTGTCCCGCACGCGCCAATTAGCTTCTCCCCGGGGCCCTCCATCCGGGCACCGGCCGTCTGACCTGCCCGCCCCGGGCGCGCCGCCCCGCCGGAGCACACGACCGGGGGCGGTTCGCCGCCCCGGGCGGGCGTCCGGCGGGGCGGCCGGCCCCGTGGGCGCATCGGCGGTCACGTCCGTACCTCCCGTACCCTCGATCCCATGTCGCTCTACGCCGCGTACGCCGGCAACCTCGACGCGCGGCTGATGTCCCGCCGCGCCCCGCACTCTCCGTTGCGCGGCACCGGCTGGCTCAACGGCTGGCGGCTCACCTTCGGTGGCGAGCAGATGGGCTGGGAGGGAGCGCTGGTCACGATCGTGGAGGCGCCGCGTTCCCAGGTCTTCGTCGCGCTGTACGACATCGCCCCCATGGACGAGGACTCCATGGACCGCTGGGAGGGCGTCGGGCTCGACATATACCGCCGCATGCGGGTGCGGGTGCACACCCTGGACGGCGAGGAGCCGACCTGGCTGTACGTCCTGAACGGGTACGAGGGGGGTCTCCCCTCCGCCCGTTATCTCGGCGAGCTGGCCGACGCGGCGGAATCGGCCGGGGCCCCGCACGACTACGTGATGGAACTGCGCAAGCGCCCCTGCTGACCGCCGGTGCGCACGAGGCGCGGGCAAGAGACGTACGGGGTGCAGAAGACGTACGGGGTGCGCGAGGCGTACGACGCACACGAGACGTACGGGGTGTGCGAGGCGTACGGGGTGTACGGGGCACGCGGGACGGGAGTGGCGTCGCGGGCGACCGCAGCCCCCAGCGCCCCACCCGGCACCCGTTGCGCCCCTTGCATCCCTTTCGTCCCATGGGCCTCAGGGCTCGGCCGGGCACTCCGTCGGAAACGACAACACAACGATGTCCAGACCATTCACCACATCATCTACGCGCGTAGGGCCGGAGCGGTTACCCTCATCCGCGTGAACGCATCTGTTATCGCGGCCAACGCCGATGGACCTGCCGACCCGCTCGCCGCCGCCGAGGCCGCCGCCACGCGACTGCGCGAGCTGACCGGGGCCGAGACGCACGACATCGCTCTGGTGATGGGCTCGGGGTGGGCACCCGCGTCCGAAGCCCTCGGCGAGCCCGAGGCCGACTTCCCGGTGACCGAACTGCCGGGCTTCCCGCCGCCCGCGGTGGCCGGTCACGGCGGCCGGATCCGCTCGTACAAGATCGCCGAGAAGCGCGCGCTGGTCTTCCTCGGCCGCACGCACTACTACGAGGGCCGTGGAGTCGCCGCCGTCGCGCACGGCGTCCGTACCGCCGTCGCCGCCGGCTGCAAGACCATCGTGCTGACCAACGGCTGCGGCGGGCTGCGCGAGGGCATGCGCCCCGGCCAGCCCGTACTCATCAGCGACCACATCAACCTGACGGCCGTCTCCCCGATCGTCGGCGCGAACTTCGTGGACCTCACGGACCTCTACTCGCCCCGGCTGCGCACCCTGTGCAAGGAGATCGATCCGGCCCTCGAAGAGGGGGTGTACGTCCAGTTCCCCGGTCCGCACTACGAGACCCCCGCCGAGATCAACATGGTCCGCGCGATGGGCGGCGACCTGGTCGGCATGTCCACCGTCCTGGAGGCCATCGCGGCCCGCGAGGCGGGCGCCGAGGTCCTCGGCATCTCGCTGGTGACGAACCTGGCGGCGGGCATCTCCGGCGAGCCCCTCAACCACGAGGAGGTCCTCCAGGCGGGCCGCGACTCGGCCACCCAGATGGGCGCGCTGCTGGCCCGGGTGCTGGAACGCGTCTGAGCACGCCCCGGTAGGGGTACGACACCCGCCCGGCGACCACCACCGGCCGCGCACGCGAACACCCCGAACACCCCCGAGCACCGCCGAGCACCCCGAGCACTCCAACACCCCGAGCAGACCGAGCAGACCGAGCAGACCGAGCAGGCGACGCGGAGAGCGACCACCTCCGCAAGGAGGGATCCATCGTGCGGCAGGACGTGACGACGGCACAGCAGGACCTCATCGCACGGGCCAGGGCCTGGCAGGCCGAGGACCCGGACGCCGAGACCCGCGCGGAACTCGGCGCGCTCATCGACGCCGGGGACCTGGCCGCCCTCGCCGACCGGTTCTCGGGCACGCTCCAGTTCGGCACGGCGGGCCTGCGCGGCGAGCTGGGCGCCGGGCCGACGCGGATGAACCGTGCCGTCGTCATCCGGGCCGCCGCGGGTCTCGCCGCGTACCTCCGGGCGCACGGGGAGGGCGACGGGCTGGTCGTGATCGGCTACGACGCCCGCTACAAGTCCGCCGACTTCGCGCGCGACACCGCCGCCGTGATGACCGGTGCCGGGCTGCGCGCCGCCGTACTCCCCGGCCCGCTGCCGACGCCCGTCCTGGCGTTCGCCGTACGCCACCTCGGCGCGGTGGCCGGGGTGGAGGTCACCGCGAGCCACAATCCGCCCCGGGACAACGGCTACAAGGTCTATCTCGGCGACGGCTCCCAGATCGTGCCGCCCGCCGACACCGGCATCGCGGCCGAGATCGCGGCGGTGGGCGCGCTGGAGACGGTGGCGCGCCCCGACGGCGGCTGGGAGATCCTCGGGGACGACGTACTGGCCGCGTATCTGGCCCGTACGGACGCCGCGCTGACCCCCGGGTCCGCGCGCACCGCCCGGGTCGTGCACACCGCGCTGCACGGCGTCGGTACGCAGACGCTCCTCGCGGCCTTCGCGCGCGCCGGGTTCCCCGCGCCCGTGCCCGTACCCGAACAGGCCGAGCCCGACCCCGCGTTCCCGACCGTCGCCTTCCCCAACCCGGAGGAACCGGGCGCGATGGACCTGGCGTTCGCGACCGCCCGCCGCGTCGGCCCCGACCTGGTCATCGCCAACGACCCGGACGCGGACCGCTGCGCGGTGGCCGTCCCCGACGCCGGTCGCGAGGCAGGCTGGCGGATGCTGACCGGCGACGAGGTGGGCGCGCTGCTGGCCGCGCACCTGGTGGCACGGGGCGCGACGGGCGTGCTGGCCCAGTCGATCGTCTCGTCCTCGCTCCTCGGCCGGATCGCGGACGTGGCGGGCCTGCCGTACGAGGAGACCCTCACCGGCTTCAAGTGGATCGCCCGCGTCGAGGGGCTGCGGTACGGATACGAGGAAGCCCTCGGCTACTGCGTCGACCCCGAGGGCGTACGCGACAAGGACGGCATCACGGCGGCGCTGCTCGTCGCCGAGCTGGCCTCGGAGCTGAAGGAGCGGGGCCGGACCCTGACCGACCTGCTGGACGACCTCGCCGTCACCCACGGCCTGCACGCCACCGGCCAGCTCTCCGTCCGGGTCGAGGACCTGACCCTGATCGCGGACGCGATGCGCCGCCTGCGCGAACACCCGCCGACGGAACTGGCGGGCCTCCAGGTCACCTCCGCCGAGGACCTGACCCAGGGCACAGCCGCCCTCCCCCCGACGGACGGCCTCCGCTACCACCTCGACGGCGCGTACGGGGCCCGGGTCATCGTGCGCCCCAGCGGCACCGAGCCCAAGCTCAAGTGCTACCTGGAGGTCGTGGTCCCGGTCGAGGACGCGTCGGCCCTGACAGCGGCGCGCACGCGCGGCGCGGAGCTGCTGACAGCCCTGAAGAGCGACCTCGCGCAGGCGGCGGGCATCTGAGGTCGGCCCGCCGGACCACCGGACCGACCCGCGGTCACACGCCGTACCCCGGGTCGCCCCCCGCCCCGCTCCGCCTCCGGTCTCAGCGCCTCAGCGCCTCAGCGCCTCAGCGCCTCAGGGCATCAGGGCATCAGCGCATCAGCGCATCAGCAGCAGCACGATCAGGACGACGAGGCCCGCCGCCGACGGCGCGATGACCTCGTACGCCCAGCGCACCACCGGCTCGCCCTGCGCGCCGGGGCGCGCGGCCGCGCCTTCTGCCAGGTCGCGCAGTTCGGCGACGGTACGGTCCGCCTGGGCGAGCTGGGGCTCGTCCGCCGCCCTGGGCGTGGTGCCCGCGCCGCGGCCGGGGCCGCTTCGGCGGTTGGCGCGCTTGCGCTGGCGCAGGGAGACCGGGACCGCCCAGAGCTGATACTTCCGGCCGTCCTCGGTGAGCGCCTCGCAGGAGAACTGGGCACGCACCGTCGAGACGGCCGCCCAGGGCAGGGTGATCATCCGGAACGGATTGCGGATGCGCAGCTGGTCGGCGTCGGCGAAGACCGCGGGGCGCAGGCTGAACGCGATGATCAGCGGCACGATGAAGAGCAGCCCGGCGAGCGCGAGCCAGGGGGTGTGACCGGCGCCCCGGAACAGGGCGTCGCCACCGATCCAGAGGGCGATCACGAGCAGCAGCCCGCCGCCCACTATGCCGCCGCCCGACCGGTAGACGCGGTCGGGCGGCGGCATAGTGG
>NZ_QQNA01000399.1 GCF_003346515.1 Streptomyces corynorhini | reverse complement strand
CACCCGCACCGTCACAGTCCACCCACCCGCAGGGCCCCCCACCCGCACAGCCGATTCAACCGGCCCGTCACCAGCCGCCTTCGAAGAGGGCAAGGAGTCCTGGCGCCGGGTCTGCCGCGTTGGTCGTGTTCGCCACGGCGACCACGATGAGTGCCAGGGACAGCAGCGCCGTGAGAGCACCGAACGCGCCCAGCACGCGCCTCGTGCGCCCGTCGGACGGCGCCGTTGCCGCGAACCTCTTCCACAGCAACGCGCTCATACCGATCAGGAGGGCCGCCACGGTCGTGGCGATCACGGCCATCGCCACGTGATAGAGCGAGTAGTCGCTGATCATCAGCCCCAGCGCAGGCGGCGTGTGGCCGCCCGTCGGTGAATCGGCCAGTCCCTGCCTGACCTGGGCGAGCGTACTGGACAGCTCCCCGTCTGCCGTGCCGCCCATCAGCATCGGAAACAACGAGGTGAAGGGCGCTGTCGCGCCCTGGATGTTGGCCATCACCACCACCAGCGCGAACAGCGCCAGCGCCGTGACCAGCGTGGCGGCCGACGCCAGTGCGGCCCGTCCTCTCGCCGTGCTGCCGCCGGCCCGCAGGAACGCCCGCCAGAGCGGAACGCCCAGCGCGACGAGCACGATCAGCAGGATCGCGGCGATGGCGGCCTTCGCCAGGTGGTAGCGGAACCAGTAGTCCACAACGCTCCGCACCCCCGGGGAGAGATCCCGGTGTCCAGAACTCCAGTACGCGACGAACGACTCCCGGAAAGCCCCGCCGAGTTGGTGTCTGGCGACGAAGTCGCCGTCCGGGCCCCCTGCCGCGAGGCGGCCGGGCGCCAGGACGAAGAGAGGGACGAGAGCGGCGGCCAGGGCAGTGAGAAACGCGAGTGTGCGACCCGGGATATCTGCGGATCTCGACGGAGCTGCGGGGCTGTACAAGGAAGTTCCCTCGGTTCGACCGGTGATTCGTGATCGGCGGGTTGGCACGCCGTGGCCATGCCGGTCACCACCCTGTCGCACCGGCCCGCGCCCGGTCACTGAGGGACGCCGGATACTTGGGGTGGGGATTTCCCCACCCCAAGCGCGTCCTACGAAGCACCTCCATGCCCGTGCCCGTGCCCGTGCTCGTGCTCGTGCCCTTGCCCGTACCCCTGCACGGCAGCGGCAGCGGCGGCAGCAGCACGAGCAGCAGCTTCGAGGTCGGCGATGCTGCCCGACATGATCGTCCGTACATGAGCGGTGATGCGCTCCGGGGACCAGTCCCACCAGGCCACGGCCAGCAGCCGGGCAACGTCCTCGTCGCTGTAGCGGGTACGGAGGAGGCGGGCCGGGTTGCCCCCGACGATGCCGTAGTCCGGCACATCGGCGGTGACCACGGCGCCCGCGCCGACGATCGCGCCGTGTCCGATCCGTACGCCGGGCATCACCGTCGCGCCGTACCCGAACCACACATCGTGGCCGACGACGGTGTCCCCCCGGTCCGGCAGGCCGGTGAGCAGGTCGGCGTGGTCGGACCACGAGCCGCCCATGGTGGGGAAGGGGAAGGTCGAGGGGCCGTCCATACGGTGGTTGGCGCCGTTCATGAGGAACCGTACTCCGGTGCCCAGCGCGCAGAACTTGCCGATGACGAGCCTCTCGGGCCCGTAGTGGTAGAGGACGTTGCGCGTCTCGAACGCGGTCGGGTCGTCCGGGTCGTCGTAGTAGGAGTACTCCCCCACCTCGATCAACGGGGACGTCACGAGCGGCTTGAGCAGTACCACCCTCGGCTGCTCGGGCATGGGGTGGAGCACCGTCGGGTCGGCGGGCAGCGGCATGGCGGGCAGTCCCTCATCGGTTGCGGGTCGGTCGGCGTTCCGACCCATGATCGCCCTCATCCGGCGATCCCCCCGCCGCGCCCGCCCGCTGCCGGTACCCGCCGAACCGGCACCGGACCGGCACCGGACCGGCACCGGACCGGCACCAGCCCGTCGGCCGGGTCCGCTCGGCGGGTAGCGGATCGTCGTGAGGTCCGCTCGGATCAGCGGTAGCCGGTGACGTCGGCGGGCTTGCCCGGTCCCTGGACCTCCGTCAGGTAGCGGAACGCGTCCGGGCGGCTGCCGTCACGGTCGGTGAAGCCGTAGACCTGGGCGAGTCCGCCGCTGGACAGCGACTGTCCGTTCCAGCGGCTCACCTCCGGATCGGCGGCCAGCGCGGCGACGGCCCGTCCGACGTAGAACGGCGTCTCGGAGACGGCGAAGTGCGGCTCGCGCTCCACCGCGTCGTACCACGACGCCTCGGTCACACCGAAGTGTTCGAGCATGATCTCCGAACGCATCCATCCCGGTGTCAGCGCCACCGCCGTGGCACCGCGCGGCCGGAGTTCGTGGCCCAGGGCGAACGCCATGCGCAGGACGGACGCCTTGGCAAGGTCGTAGAAGAAGGAGACGCGGTAGGTGTCCTGGTTGTACTCGGCCGTGCCGTCCGTCATCTCGACCACCAGGCCGCCCTCGCCGCGCAGCAGGAGCGGGAGGGCGTGGTGGCTGGTCACGGCATGGGTCTCCACCGCGAGCCGGAGCAGCCGCAACCCCTTGTCAAGATCCTGCTCCCATACGGGGGTGTCCGCCTCGAAGAGGAGTTCGCCGCCCCAGATGTCGTTCACCAGGACGTCCAGCCTGCCCTGTTCGGCCTCGATACGCCGTACCAGGGAGGCGACCTGAGAGGGGATCAGGTGATCCGTGGGGACGGCGATGCCTCGGCCGCCCGCGCCGGTCACCAGGTCGGCGGTGTCCTCGATCGTCTCGGGCCTGTCGTACTCGGAGCGCCGCTCCCGCGTACTGCGGCCCGTCACGTACACGGTGGCACCCGCGGCTCCCAGCTCGACCGCGATACCCCGCCCGGCCCCGCGCGTCGCCCCGGCGACGAGGGCGACCTTGCCCTCCAGCGTTCCCGCTCCGGACACCGCTCCGGACACCGCTCGGGACACCACTCCCGGCGCCGTTTCCGACACCGTTTCCGACGCCGTTTCCGACGCCGCTCCCGACACAGCTCGCAACTCCGCGGCCGATACCGATACTTCCGACATTCGCGCATCCTTCCCCACTCGCACGCCACGCGCGCCGACGCCCACCGGTAGGGCGCCGACACGATGGTCACGCAGATACCGGACACCTTCTGTCGTATTTTCCGCGAGACCGACGCGCACCGCGATCGACGGAAGGACCCCGGCCCACCACCTTGCCGCCGGAGTCCAACGGCGGAACTGCCGCCGGAGTCCGACGGCAGAGCGCGTGCGGCTACGGCCGGGGGCCGGAGCGCGCCCGCTCACGGGTGGCGAGCGTTCGGCCCAGCGCCAGCAGGCTCAGGCCGAACATCAGCACACCCAGCGGAACATGGAGCGACGGCATGCGCGCGATGCCCAGCACCACCTGCGCCGAAGCGAGTACGAGGAAGCCGGACGCGTACAGGATGGGGCGTGGCGACCCGCCGCCCGGCCGCCACGCCAGGATCGCGGCGAGCACGTACAGCATCGACGCGCCGTACATCACGCGCGCCCCGATGCCGTGCAGCAGCTCGCCGTGGGACGAGGACAGCAGCAGTCCGGCGGTGACCGCCTGGAAGAAGAGCGCCACCGTCTGGAGAGCGATCGCGATCTGCGGGAAAGTGAAGCCGCCCTGTTCTGCCGTCGTCCGTGGAGTAGCCATGACGCGGTCCCCCCTCTGATGTGCCGCCTCGCGGCGGCGGATCGGTACTGTTCCCGTACTCCGACGACGCGGGCCCACGAAATGTGAGGCGGGGCACGGAAACGGACAGGACGAGTACGGGACACATGCGGGACGCGTAACGGGACGCCTACGGGACGCCTACGGGACGAGAAGAAGCCCAGGGAGCGGTCGACCATGAACACCCCCACCCGGCCGGACCTGAGCACGGTTGTCGGCGAGCGGCCTCAACTGTTGAATCTCGCCTACCGGTTGCTCGGTTCGCTGGCCGAGGCCGAGGACGCCGTGCAGGAGACGTACACCCGCTGGTACGCGATGTCGCGGCCGCGGCGGGAGGCCGTCGAGTCGCCCGGTGCCTGGCTGACGACGGTGGCGGGCCGCGTCTGCCTGGACATGCTCGGCTCGGCGCGGGCCCGGCGCGAACGGTACGTCGGTGAATGGCTGCCCGAGCCGCTGCCCGACCGTACGGAGTGGCTGGGCGGGCGGACGGGCGGCGGCATGGCCGATCCCCCGGACCCCGCCGACCGGATCACGCTGGACGAGTCGGTGAACATGGCCTTCCTCGTCGTGCTGGAGTCGATGACACCGGCCGAACGCGTGGCCTTCATCCTGCACGACGTCTTCCGCTACCCCTTCGCCGAGATCGCGGAGATCGTCGGCCGGACGCCCGCGGCCTGCCGCCAGTTGGCGTCATCCGGCCGTCGGCGCATTCGTGCCGCGCGGACGACGGCGGTTGCGACCACCGGGCGTTCCGAATCTTCCGCGCCTTCCGGACCCACCAGACCGTCCGGACCGTCCAAATCCGGCGGACCCACCGGACCGACCAGACCGACCGGACCGACCGGACC
>NZ_QQNA01000398.1 GCF_003346515.1 Streptomyces corynorhini | reverse complement strand
CTTTGTTAGGACCTCTTAGAGGCCGCGCGAATAGGTGGGGCGGCCTCTTACGTCCCCTCAGTGGCGTTTGGTCTGCACATATTCATAAAGTAGGGCAATGCGCACCGAGGAAGTCCTGGCCGCGATCGCGACCGGCCTGTGGTACTGGGACAACGCGGCCGGATCGGTCACCCTCGACGCCGAAGCCGCGCGGCTGTTCGGGCTGGCGGCCGAGCCCACCACCATGGCCGAGGGCGCGATGCGCTCCCAGTTCCACCCCGTCGACTGGAACGAGATCGCGGGCATCGTCGGTCTCGCCGTCGCCGAGGGCACCATCGCCGAGGCCCGGCTGCGGATCATGGACGGCGAGGGCCGGGTGCTGCGCACCGTACGGTCCCGCTGCAAGCCGACCGTCAGGACCCTGCCCGACGGCTCGCAGGACTTCGAGATGGTCGGCACCGTCCAGGAGGTGTCCGAGCCGCGCCCCGGTGCGGCCGTCGAGGGCACCTCGATCACCGGCGACTGGCGCCGCTCCCGCGAGGCGTTCCTCCTCGACGCCGGACGGGCGCTGGCCGAGGCCCGCTCCACCAACGAGGTGCTGCGGGTCGCCGCCTCCCTCTCCATGCCGGGCTTCTCGCCGGACGGCCTCGCGGTCTTCAGCGTCTTCGGCGAGCGGCTGCGGATCATCGGACACCACGGGCACGACGCCGGGGACGTCGGACCGTTCGAGGACATGCAGCTGAACACCGACTACCCCGCCGCCGAAGCGGTCAGGACCGGCCGGGCCATCTATCTGCCCACCCCGGAGGCGTACGAGAAGCGCTATCCGACCACCTGGCAGTACGTGCAGCGCTTCGACCGCCACTCCTGGGCCTTCGTGCCGCTGATCGTGGCGGGACGGACCCTGGGCACCTGGATGGCCGCCTTCAAGCACCGGGTCGCCTTCTCCCCCGACGAGCGCTCCGTCCTGACGACGGTGGCGCGCATGCTCGCGCAGGCGCTGGCGCGCGCCGGGGTCGCCGAGTCCGAGCGGGAGCTGTCCCTCGGGCTGCAGCGCTCGATGATGCCGACGATCGGCCCCGCGATCCCCGGCATGACGGTCGCCGCGCGCTACGTGCCGACCGGCGGCGGGCTCCAGGTCGGCGGCGACTGGTACGACATGATCCCGCTGCCGGGAACAGGCCCGGGACGAGGCAGGTTCGCCCTGGTCATCGGGGACGTGCAGGGGCACGACGTACGGGCCGCGGGGCTGATGGGCCAGCTGCGGATCGCGCTGCGGGCGTACGCAGCGGAGGGCCACCGGCCCGACGCGGTGCTCTCGCGGGCGTCACGCTTCCTCGCCGGGCTCCAGCTCCACCAGGGCCGGGACGGCGGGGTCGTGGGCGGCGCGGAAGGCCACCTGGGCGCCATGGGCGGCAACGGCGGCGACACCCCGGGACCGGGGAGCACGGCGAACGGGCCGGGGCCCGGCCGGCGCGAAGAGGAGGAGTACGCGGCCGCGGGACCGCGCTTCGCGACCTGCCTGTACCTGGAGGTCGACCCGGAGACCGGCACGCTCGACATCGCCCGCGCCGGCCATCCCGACCCGGTGATCCTCTCCGTCGACGGTGCGGCCGTCATCCGGCAGACGGAGGGCGGGCTGCCGCTCGGCGTCGAGACGGACTCCGACTATCCGACGACCCGGCTCGACCTGGAGCCCGGCGAGACGCTGATGCTCTGCACGGACGGGCTGATCGAGACCGGCGGCCACGACCTGGCCACCGGCTGGGACCGGCTGCGGCCCGTCATGGAGGAGCACGGCGGCGGCTCGCTGGAGAAGCTGGCCGACACCCTGGTCCAGGCCGTACACGGCCCCACCTCGCACTACACCACCGGTCCGCTGGCCGACCGGCACGAGGACGACATCGCGCTCCTCCTGCTCGCCCGCGACCGTATCCCCGCCCCCGCCAGCCGCCCGAAGGCCCGGCGCACCGCCCTGACCGTCGCCCAGGCCGAACCGGAGCGGATCGCGGGCGCCCGGCGGCAGCTGCGCCAGTTGCTGCACGACTGGACGGACGCGGAACAGGTCGACTCGGCCGAGCTGATGGTCTCCGAGATGCTCACCAACGTGCTGGTCCACACGGACAACGACGCCCTCCTCGTCGCGGAGGCCAGGGGCGAGCCGGGCGAGCGCAGACTCCGGGTCGAGGTCGCGGACACCAGCGACCAGCTGCCGCACCGCAGGCGCCCCGGCGAGCTGGCGTCGAGCGGACGGGGGCTGCTGCTGATGGAGATGCTGGCGGACGAGTGGGGCGTGGACCCGAGGGGCGAGGGCAAGTCGATCTGGTTCGAGCTGCACGAGGGCGGGCACACGGGCTCCTGACGGATACGGACCCGCCTCAGCGGGGCGGCCCGCAGTCGACGGCACGGGCCTGAGCGGCACGGGCCTGACCGGCACGGGCCCGCACCTGCTCCGGCGCGAGGGGCGCTGGACGCCGTATGGGCACGGGCAGCCCCCGGCACTCACCGCACTCGCCGCCCACCAGCGCCTCCGGCCGCCCGGGAGCCCGGCACGTGGAGCACTCCATGACGCGCAGGGGCGGCCGTACGGCCACCTCCGGCTCGGGCTCGGGCGGAAGCTTGGAAGTGAGCCGGGCCCGGACGATCCCGGCGGGATGGTGTACGGCGGCGGGCAGCCCGTCCGTGAGCGCGCGCAGCACGTCCTCCTCACCGGCACCGCGCGCGAACCACTCGGCGGCCAGGGGCTCCAGCGCCGCGCAGTCGGCGGCGGACAGCGACACGGCGGGGTCCCGCCGCCCGAGGGCGGCGAGCACGGCGTAGGCGCGGGAACGGGAGGTTCGCGGGGCGGCCGGGGCAGGCGGGGCGGCCGGGGCAGGCGACGGCGCGGGAGGCGCAGTACGGGCACCACCATCACCGGAGCCCTCGTCAGAACCCTCGGGACGGTCCCCGACCACGCTCTCGCCCACCTCTCCGGCGACGAAGGAGGCCCACCAGGACTCGTCCCGGGCGGTGCGCGAGAACCACGTACGGGTGACCCACCGCGCCGCACCGACCGTCACCAGATGCTCGCGCCCCCGCCGTAAGTACCCCGTGCGCTGAAGGTGGTTGAGGGCGGTACGCAGCGCACACTGCCCGTAGTCCAGCACCTTGGCCAGGGCCTTCACCGAAATGTCGGCGCCCTCGGGCAGCCGGTCGATGAACCCGGCGATGGACGCCTCACGGGCGGGAAGAGCGGCGAAGGCACCACCGGACACCTCGGCCGGGCCTGGCACGGACCGTTTGCCGTAACCGGGGCTGGCCAGGGGATGGCGGGATACGTGCGCGGGGCGCGGAGCGCCACTAAACTGGCGGTAAGCCATGGGGATCGTCTCTAACTCTTGGATCTCGGTGGTCAGGCCCTCGCCGGTGCTCGTAACACCAGGCGGGGGC
>NZ_QQNA01000397.1 GCF_003346515.1 Streptomyces corynorhini | reverse complement strand
GCAGCACACGGACCGCGGTCCGTGTGCTGCGGTCCGCGGCTCTCGTTCTCCGGGTGCGGTTTACGGCTCGAACTTGTAGCCCAGCCCCCGCACCGTCACCAGATACCTCGGCGCGCCCGGATCCGGCTCGATCTTCGCGCGCAGGCGCTTGACGTGGACGTCGAGGGTCTTGGTGTCGCCCACGTAGTCCGCGCCCCAGACGCGGTCGATCAGCTGCATGCGGGTCAGTACACGGCCCGCGTTGCGCAGGAGCATCTCCAGCAGGTCGAACTCCTTGAGGGGCAGATCGACCTTGCCGCCGGAGACCGTGACGACGTGGCGGTCCACGTCCATCCGGACCGGCCCGGCCTCCAGGGCCGCGGGCGTGACCTCCTCCGGCTCGCCGCGGCGGCGCAGGACCGCGCGGATCCGCGCGACCAGCTCCCGCGAAGAGAAGGGCTTGGTCACATAGTCGTCGGCCCCTATTTCCAGGCCGACGACCTTGTCGATCTCGCTGTCCTTGGCGGTCACCATGATCACCGGGACATTGGACTTGCCGCGCAGCTGGCGGCAGACCTCGGTGCCCGGCAGACCGGGCAGCATCAGGTCGAGGAGGACGAGGTCGGCGCCGTTGCGCTCGAACTCGTCGAGCCCCGCGGGCCCGGTGGTCGCGATGGCGACCTCGAAGCCTTCCTTGCGGAGCATGTAGGACAGGGCGTCGCTGAAGGATTCCTCATCCTCGACGACGAGCACTCTGGTCACGGAAGGACCTCCGGGGCAGGAATCACAGTCGGGGGAGCCAGCCGAAGGCTGGGGTCTGTCGGATCGGCGTCGGGATCGGCGTCGGGATCGGGGCCGTGGTCGGGGCCGTGGTCGTCTTCGTCCTGGCCGGTGGCTGTGCGCTCCCGTGCGGCGGCCGCTTCGGGCAGCCGCAGGGTGAAGGTGGAGCCCTGGCCCTCAGAACTCCATACGGTGACCTCCCCGCCGTGCGAGGCGGCCACGTGTTTGACGATGGCGAGGCCGAGCCCCGTACCACCGGTGGCCCGGGAGCGGGCCGGGTCCACCCGGTAGAACCGTTCGAAGATCCGCTCGCGGTCCTTCTCCGAGATACCTATGCCCTGGTCGGTCACGGCTATCTCGATCAGATCCCCGCCGGAGGCGGAGACACGGTGTACGGCGATACCCACGCGCGTACGGGCCGGGGAGTAGTTGACGGCGTTCTCCACGAGATTGCCGAGGGCGCCGGCGAGCTGACTGCGGTTACCCCATACGTGGAGGCCGGGGGTGCCGCCGGAGGCCATGTTGATCTGTTTGGTGGAGGCGGGTTGCCGGGAGCGGTCGATGGCCTCGGCGACCAGCTCGTCCACGCGGACCGACTCGGAGTCCTCCAGCGGGTCGTCGTTCTGCACCCGGGAGAGGTCGATCAGCTCCTGCACCAGGTTGGTCAGCCTGGTCGCCTCGATCTGCATGCGGCCGGCGAAGCGGGTGACCGCCTCGGGGTCGTCCGAGGCGTCCATGACCGCCTCGGAGAGCAGGGAGAGCGCCCCGGTGGGGGTCTTCAGCTCATGGCTGACGTTGGCCACGAAATCGCGCCGTACCGCTTCGATGCGACGGGCCTCCGTGAGGTCCTCGACCAGGAGCAGGACGAGGCGGGAGCCGAGCGGGGCGACCCGGGCCGAGACCGCGAGGGCCTCGCCCCTGCCCGTACCGCGCCGGGGCAGATCCAGCTCCACCTGCCGTATCTCGCCGTCCCTGCGGGTGTCGCGGGCCATGTGGAGCATCGCCTCCACGGCCAGCTTCCCGCCCCTGACCAGGCCCAGGGCGTACGCCGCCGAGCTGGCCTTGACCACGGAGTCGCTCTCGTCGAGGACGACCGCCGAGGAGCGGAGCACCGACAGGACGGTGTCGACGCCGGGGGGCAGTACGGCATCCGTGTGCAGCGAGGTGCGAGTGGGCCTCGCCTGGTCGCGTTCGCTCCAGCGAAACGCCAGCATGGCGATCACGCCGGTACACACCCCGGCGATCGCTGCCAATGCGGCGACCGCCGCGTTCACGTCCATGTGTCCAGGTTATGCGCGGCCACCGACACTCTCCCAGCCATCCGGGTGCCTCCTCGAACACTCGTCGCCCAGAGTTCACCCGGGGGAAAGTGCCGGTTCACTTGGGGTGGAGCAGCCGGACTTGTGCCGGGCACAACGTGAGAGCGTGGGGCTCCCGGCCCCCAGGCAGGAACGTGACAAGAGAGGGTAAACCCCATGCGGGACGCGTACCACGAGGAACTGGACTCGATAGGCGAGGACCTGGTCGAGATGGCCCGGCTGGTCGGTTCCGCCATCGGCCGCGCCACCACGGCCATGCTCGACGCCGATCTGAGGCTCGCCGAGAGCGTCATCGCCGGTGACCAGAAGGTCGACGATCTCCAGCACGACCTGGAGGCCAGGGCCATCGCGCTGCTGGCCCGGCAGCAGCCGGTGGCGACGGATCTGCGGATCGTGGTCACATCGCTGCGGATGAGCGCCGACCTGGAGCGGGCGGGCGACCTCGCCCAGCACGTCGCCAAGCAGGCCAGGCTCCGCTTCCCGCAGTCGCCGGTGCCGCACGACCTGCACACGACGCTGCTGGAGATGGGTCAGCTGGCGCAACGTCTGATGGCCAAGGCCGCCGAGGTCATCATCACGAAGGACGTCGAGCTGGCGCTCCAGCTGGAGCAGGACGACGACGAGATGGACCTGCTGCACCGCACGCTCTTCCAGCACCTGATGGACGACCGCTGGAAGCACGGCATCGAGACGGCCGTGGACGTGACGCTGCTGGGCCGCTACTACGAGCGGTTCGCGGACCACGCCGTGTCGGTCGCGAAGAGGGTCGTCTATCTGGTGACGGGCGAGCACGCGGACGAGATCCAGCCCGTGGAAACGCCGGTCGAGGGCGCGTAACGGGGTCCGCGCGCCGGGGGCGTACGGGGGCGCTTGCGCGTATGCGCCGTTGATGCGCCTGGCCGGGTGGGCTTGCAATGGGCAGAGGCGACATCCGTGCACGCCTTCGAGGAGGATCACCCATGGCCGATTCCCCCACCACCGACCCCCGCCAGGACACCCCCGGCGCCCCGGCGCACCTGCCCGTCCTCGGCAACTGCGGCTGCGGCTCCGGCTGCGGCTGCGGCTGCCAGTCGGGCGGCGCCTGCCAGTGCGGCGGCGGCTGCGGTTAGCCGCACCGCGGACGCGCCGCGGACGCGCCGCGGGCGCGGCACGAGCGCGGCACGAGCGCGGCAGCGACGTGTGCGTATGCGAAGGGCCTCGTCCGCCGGAACCTTCGGTGTTCCGGCGGACGAGGCCCTTGCCGTGCGGTCGGCTACTTCTTGCCCTGGTTCTTGACTGCCTCGATGGCGGCGGCGGCCGCGTCGGCGTCCAGGTATGTGCCGCCCGGGGTGACCGGGTGGAAGTCGGCGTCGAGTTCGTAGACGAGCGGGATGCCGGTGGGGATGTTCAGGCCGGCGATGTCCGCGTCCGAGATCCCGTCGAGGTGCTTGACCAGCGCGCGCAGGCTGTTGCCGTGGGCGGCGACCAGGACCGTACGGCCGGCGAGCAGGTCCGGGACGATCGAGTCGTACCAGTACGGCAGCATCCGCTGGACGACGTCCTTGAGGCACTCGGTCCTCGGGCGGATGTCGCTCGGGATCGTCGCGTAGCGCGGGTCGTCGCTCTGCGAGAACTCGGTGCCGTCCTCCAGCGCGGGCGGCGGGGTGTCGTAGGAGCGACGCCAGAGCATGAACTGCTCCTCGCCGAACTCGGCGAGCGTCTGTGCCTTGTCCTTGCCCTGGAGGGCGCCGTAGTGGCGCTCGTTCAGGCGCCAGGAGCGCTGGACGGGGATCCAGTGGCGGTCCGCGGACTCCAGCGCGAGCTGCGCGGTGCGGATGGCGCGCTTCTGGAGGGAGGTGTGGAGGACGTCGGGCAGCAGACCGGCGTCCTTGAGCAGCTCACCGCCCCGTACTGCCTCCTTCTCGCCCTTGTCCGTGAGGTTGACGTCCACCCAGCCGGTGAACAGGTTCTTCGCGTTCCATTCGCTCTCGCCGTGGCGGAGGAGGATCAGCTTGTACGGTGCGTCGGCCATGGGTCCGAGCCTAATGGAACCGCCCGGGAGGGCTGTCGGCCCGTCCGCCTTCCCGTCCGCCTTCCCAGCGGCCTCCCCCTCCGCCTCCCCAGCGGCCTCCTCGTCGGCCTCCCCTGGAGGGTGACCGGACCATTGACCGGTGCTGTCAATTGGGTAGCGGCGGCCGGGCGCCCGTACGTAAGTTTCGAGCAGTCGTTCGATCGCTTACCGCAGCCGCGCTGCCTGCCTCAGGGGGATTACGTATGTCCGTCGCCTCGTCGGTCCTCGCCGCGAGGCGTGCGGTCCTGGAGAGCGTGTCGGGGCTGCCCCGGGCGTTCTGGTGGCTGTGGCTCAGCACGCTCGTCAACCGGCTCGGGGCGTTCGTCGCCACGTTCATGGCGCTCTACCTCACCCTCGACCAGGGGTACTCCGCCTCGTACGCCGGGCTGGTGGCCTCGCTCCACGGGCTCGGCGGGGTCGTCTCCTCGCTCGGCGCCGGGGTGCTGACCGACCGGCTCGGGCGGCGGCCCACGCTGCTGATCGCGCAGTCCTCGACGGCGGCGTCGGTCGCCCTGCTGGGCTTCATGCGGGAGCCGGTGGCGATCGCGGCGGTGGCGTTCCTGGTGGGGATGGCGTCCAGCGCCTCGCGGCCCGCCGTGCAGGCGATGATGGCCGACATCGTGAAGCCGGAGGACCGGGTACGGGCCTTCTCGCTCAACTACTGGGCGATCAACCTGGGCTTCGCGGTCTCGTCGGCGGGCGCGGGATTCATCGCGCAGTACAGCTATCTGGCGGGCTTCCTGGGCGAGGCCGCCATGACACTGGCCTGCGCGGTCCTGATCTTCCTGAAGCTCCCGGAGACCCGGCCGGAGCGCGCACCGGTCACGGCGGGGAAGCCCGCGGAGGGGGCGGAGGCGGCGGGGGCGGAGCCGGTG
>NZ_QQNA01000396.1 GCF_003346515.1 Streptomyces corynorhini | reverse complement strand
GTGGGGAGTGCTGCGGGAGGGGCGGGCGGTTCGGAAGGTTCTGGAGATGCGGCTCACGCGGTTCTCCTTGTGATGTGGGGGGGTACGCGCGGGGGCGGCGCGGGCCGGATCCCAGTCCCGGCAGTCCCGTTCGGTATGACGAACCACGCTCGTCACCGCGAACGGGAAACTAGAGTCGAAGCGCTTGCGCGTCAACGGTTCACGCAGACTTACTTCGCGCCCTCGGACTCGCGCCCACAGCGGCCGGTGGCCCCGACGGAGCGTTCCGTCGGGGCCACCGGTCCGGCTCTCTCCCCGCTCAGGCGAGCCGGATCAGGTTCCAGGAGAGCGGCTCCAGAGTCGCCTTGAGCGTGCCGTCGACGAGCACGGCGCCCTCCCCCGCGTGCGGGACGACCCGCTCCTGGTCCGTCAGGGTGTTCCTGGCCTCGGGGTCGGCGTCGGCGAGCACGCTGTGCTCGACCAGCTCCGTCAGACCGAGCCCGGAGAGCAGCACCTCCAGCGGCAGCGCCCGCGTCTGGCTGCGGTTGACCGCGAAGACCGCGACCGTGCCGTCGTCGTGCCGTACGGCGGTGGCGTGCAGCAGGTCGACCTCGCCGTACTTCGCGGTCGGGTGCGTCGGGGAGTCGACCCGTACGTCCAGCACCGTCCCGCGCCCGTACGTCGACGCCTGCGCGAAGGGGAAGAAGGTGGTCTGCCGCCAGGCCGGGCCGCCGGGCTCGGTCATGATCGGCGCGATGACGTTGACGAGCTGGGCGAGACAGGCCACCGTCACCCGGTCGGCGTGCCGGAGCAGCGCGATCAGCAGCGAGCCGAAGACGACGGCGTCGGTCACCGAGTAGACGTCCTCCAGCAGCCGGGGGGCCTCCTGCCAGTCCTCGACCGGGTGCGGGTTGGGCTTCTCCATGTACCAGACGTTCCACTCGTCGAAGGAGAGGTTGATCCTCTTCTCCGACTTCAGCTTGGCGCCGACGTGGTCGCAGGTCGCGACGACCTTCTCGATGAACGCCTCCATGTCCACCGCCGAGGCGAGGAAGGAGTCCCGGTCGCCGTCCCTCTCCCAGTAGTAGCTGTGCAGCGAGACGTAGTCGACCAGGTCGTAGGTCTCGGTGAGGACCGTGGCCTCCCACGCGCCGAAGGTGTCCATGCCGGAGTTGGACGATCCGCTGGCGACCAGTTCGAGGTCCGGGTCGATCTGCCGCATCGCGCGCGCGGTCTCGGCGGCGATCCGCCCGTACTCCTCGGCCGTCTTGTGGCCGGTCTGCCAGGGCCCGTCCACCTCGTTGCCCAGGCACCACAGCTTGATGCCGTACGGGTCCTTGTCGCCGTGCGCGGCGCGGAGGTCGGAGAGTTCCGTGCCGGAGGGGTGGTTGGCGTACTCCTGGAGCTGGATGGCCTCGGTCACCCCGCGCGTGCCGAGGTTGACGGCCATCATCGGCTCGGCCTCCGGGCCCGCCTTGCGTACGAAGTCGATGAACTCGGCGAGTCCGAACCGGTTGGACTCCGTGGTCTTCCAGGCCAGGTCGAGCCGGCGGGGCCGCTCGTCCACCGGGCCGACGCTGTCCTCCCAGCGGTAGCCGGAGACGAAGTTGCCGCCGGGGTAGCGCAGGGCGGTGGGGCCCAGCTCCCGGACGAGTTCGAGCACGTCCGTGCGGAGCCCCGCCGCGTCGGCGGTGGGGTGGCCGGGCTCGTGGATGCCGGTGTAGACGCAGCGGCCGAGGTGTTCGACGAAGGAGCCGAAGAGACGGGGGTTCACCGCGCCGACGGTGAAGTCGGGGTGCAGGGTGAAACGGGCGGGTCGGTTCATGACTCCCTCATCTGCGATCACATGCGATCAAAAGCCTGGACTGGTAAGGATGTTGATATTCATGGAGAAATACGTCAAGGCCCGCCCGACGGCACGCAAGCGCTTCGATTGTTCCGTCGGCGGTCGGCGGTCGGCGATCTCCCGTGACACCTCCGAATGTTCGATATATCGAACCATGACCGTAACCTCGAACCGGAACGTAAGGTCGAGAGGAAAGCCGCGTCAATCCCTTGGCGGGGAAATCCGGACGAGGTTCTTCCCGCCGAACGCGAGGGGGCGGGGCAGCGACAGAGGGCCGCACCCCGGAGTGAACGGGGTACGGCCCTCGGTGGGGCGCGCGAGCGCACGGGGCCCGGTCGGCGACGGATCAGGCCACCGACCAGGCTCCGGATCAGGCGACGGAGACGATCATCTTTCCGGTGTTCTCGCCGCGCAGCACGCCGAGGAAGGCGTCGAAGCCGTTCTCGATGCCGTCGACAACCGTCTCCTTGTACTTCAGCTCGCCCGAGGCGAGCCAGCCGCTCACGTCCTTGATGAACTGCGGCTTCAGCCCGTAGTGGTCGCCGACGTACATGCCCTCGAAGCGCAGCCGCTTGCCGATGGCGAGCGCGAGGTTGCGCGGGCCGGGCGTCGGCTCGGTGTTGTTGTACTGGGCGATCGCCCCGCAGATGGTGACCCGCCCGTGCGTGTTCAGCGCCGCGATCGCGGCTTCGAGGTGCTCGCCGCCGACGTTGTCGAAGTAGACGTCGATCCCGTCGGGAGCGGCCTCCGCCAGCTGCCCCTTGACCGGGCCGCTCTTGTAGTTGAACGCCGCGTCGAAGCCGTACTCCTCCAGGAGAAGCCTGACCTTCTCGTCCGAGCCCGCCGAACCGATCACCCGCGAAGCGCCCCTCAGCCGGGCGAGCTGCCCGACCAGGCTGCCGACCGCCCCGGCGGCGCCGGAGACGAAGACGGCGTCGCCTTCCTTGAAGACGGCGGTCTCGAAGAGACCGGCGTAGGCGGTGAGCCCGGCCATCCCGAGGACGCCGAGGTAGGCGGAGAGCGGGGCGAGCGAGGCGTCCACCTTGGTCGCCTGCTCGGCCGGGAACTCGGCGTACTCACGCCAGCCGAGACCGTGCAGGACGTGGTCCCCGACCGCGAACCCCTCGGCGCGGGAGGCGATGACCTCACCGACCGCCCCGCCGGCCATCGGCCGGTCCAGCTCGAACGGGGGAATGTACGACTTCACGTCGTTCATCCGGGGCCGCATGTACGGGTCGACCGAGAAGTACCGGTTCCGGACCAGGATCCGCCCCTCGCCCGGCTCGGCCACCGGAACCTCGCGCAGGGCGACATCGGTCGGCTGGGGCCAGCCGTGCGGGCGGGCGACGAGATGCCAGGCGCGGCCGGTGGTGGGGAGTGCGGTCATGGTGCGGGTCCTCCTCGGACGATCTCAGAAAGCTTCACTACATGAAACAACAATGCTCCTGAATATTTCATGTTGTCAAGTAAGTGGGTACCCTGGTGTCCATGGCCACCGCGCGCAGAGACCCCCTGACCCTGGAAGTCGTCGAGCTGATCGGCACCGTCGTGGCCCGCTACTACGAGGAGTACGAGCAGGCGGCGGCCCAGCACGCGCTGACCGGCGCGCAGGCGCGTGTGCTGAGGCTGCTGTCCCTGGAGCCCCTGCCCATGCGCCGGATCGCACGGAACCTGAAGTGCGAGCCGTCCAACGTCACGGGCATCGTGGACCGGCTCGAAGCGCGCGGGCTGGTCGAGCGGCGCCCGGACCCGGCCGACCGCAGGGTGAAGCTCGCCGCCCCCACCGAGAAGGGCCTCGCGACGGCGGAGCAGCTGCGGGACTCCCTCGACTTCGCGCGCGAGCCGTTGGCCGGGCTGACGGCGGCGGAGCGCGAGACGCTGCGCGATCTGCTCCAGCGCATGGTGGGCGAGAGCGCCGCCTGAGCGACGCGACACCACCCCGCACAACTCCGGCGTTGCGGAGGTCAGTTCACCCTTTGCCTCTTGTTGACCGGCCGAAAAGGGGCACGCCGGAGCGATCGACGGCGTGCCGGAGCCGGGGGTGATCGCGCCCCGCGCAGGCGGGGGTGCACCGCTTCATTTCCCGAGGCCGGAAGCCGTGCCGCGTTGCCGTCAAAGGCAGAACCACAGGATCGGCGTGCAGGTCGTGGACGGCTCGGGCGCCGCTCGACCAGCCCG
>NZ_QQNA01000395.1 GCF_003346515.1 Streptomyces corynorhini | reverse complement strand
CACCAGTTTCGGCCCCGGATCAGGTAACAACGGCTCGATCAGCGACCACAGTTCATCCGAGACGACCCACGGACGCGACTCTCTCTTCCCCACGAACAGCCCAACGAGCATCCAAGCCGACGGTCACACCGATAGTGACTTCTGTTAGGACCTCTTATTCCACAGGTCCCGGTACACGCGCAGGTCGGCCGTCGAAAGCTCCGGATCCCCGTTGATGACCTGGACAGTGGTATCCCACTCACGGTAGCCGTCCGTTCGGGGAGTGAGGAGGACCCCCACTGATGTGAGGGAGGCAAGGTCCGTGCCCTTCCCTCGTTCGTGGTGGCGCAGTTGCAGCCAAGCGGAGAACGCGGCGCGGGTGTGATCGGTCAAGGCGGAGCAGACGGCGAACCCCAGCTGGTCCTGGTCGGGTCCGGCGATGAACGTGCGCATCCGCCACGCAGTGGCACCCGCTTCTGCGGTTGTGACCGTGTCCAGCCCATTGAGCAGGAAACGGCCCAGGTCCGTGCGGTATCCGACAGGCAGACTGTCGAGAGAAGCAAGGACGATCTGCCAGGGCTCCCACTCGTCGGGCCCGGTCAAGCTGGTAGCCACGTCCTCAAGCACGATGCGGACCATGGTGTGCGCTTTATCGTCGTCGCTACCCGCCGGTGCGGCAGGTAACAGCGGCACGTTGCACGGCTGCCCTCCGCGCCGAATCCAGGATGGATTGATTGGCCCTGGCGACGCCGCGGCGTCCGCGGCCGCGAGCTCGTAATAGCGCTCCGGCTCGCCGCCTAGCACAGGGGTCGAGGTGCCGATCCGATGCAGGTAGCCGACCACGGCATGGGTGGAACGCAGTTGGTTGAACAGGAACTCCCAGTCGCGGCGCAGGAGAGCGATCACCGGCGTTGCGCCAGCCTGGGTGGTGATGGCCAGGTTTGGAGGGGGAGCCGGGTGTTCGATGATGATCACGCCGATCCAGTTCACAGCCGGGCTGTCGATACGGACGCTGCGTCCTCTCCCGGTCGTCATCTGAACGCCCTGCGTCTTCAGCCGCCGTACGGTGCCACTGATCTGCTTGGCTGCCGCAGCCAGCTGCTTGAGAACCCAGGACGACTCCTTCTCGGGCGCGCCTGGCACGCCTTCGCGAGCCTTGATCTGTACGACCACGCCACGACCGCCGACGATCAGTAGCCCATCGCTAATCTCCCTGACCCCGCGGCCCTTGCGTTCCACACTCGGAACCATCACGAAGTCAGGCAGACCCCACGTCGCGGCCGCATCCTGCACAGCCACTTCCGCGGCCGTTCCCCGGCGCGCATGCCCACGTAGAGGCGTCGCGTTCGGAACGACCCGCTCATACACCCCGTCCGCCGCGCTCACCATCAGTATGAGAGTGTCGGCGTCCTCGACCCGCCCCAGGCCGATATCCGATGAGGCCAGGCCAGCAAGTTCCTCAGAGGACCAACGCCGGGACGAGCGCGCGGCCTCCACCCACGTGTCTCCGTCGCCAAGGCCCGGGCCAGGCAGCACTTTTCTGCTGCCCGGAACCTTGCTGGACAGCCAGGCGAAGGAGACGGCGAACCGGGTCACCGCTTCTACCGCATTTGTCAGGCGGCGATCGAAGGTGTCCTCGACGCTGGCGGGAGCGAACCCCTCAGCGAAACACAGGTCGATGTAGGTGCCCGCTTGAGCTTCCACGGTACTGCCAGGACGGAACGAGCCCAGCTGGTAGCGAGCCAGCACCCGCTCGGCGTCCAGAGCTCCCGGCGGTTCAGCCTCCACGCTCTGGACCGCGACGGGCGATTCCACGTGAACCTGCGGCTCGACGGGGGTCGCCCACGCGCCGATCACCGCACCGGCAGCCAGAGCTGCCTCCCACGCGACCAGATAGCCCAGCGACGTCCTCAATCGATCGACGATCTCGTTGCTGTCGCCGTTCTGGAAGGGCTGACAGTCCTGCACCATCGCTACGTGAGAACGAAGCGTCCCGTCCATGCAGGACTCCGCAAGCAGTTCCTTCAGCCCTTCTGGCGAATCGGCGATCGGAAAGAAGCGAGGCTGCTCCGGCCGACGTACCCTCTGCAGAACGCTGAATGCCTCGACCGACTCCTCCACTAACGCGTCCAGGCACGCCCAGAGCTCCCGCACGCACCCGCGGAAGAGTTCGGTCAGCTCCTCCTGTCGCCCGGCGGGCCACGCCAGCCAGGCACTGATCGCCCCCGAACCGTCTGGGTGTGTGACCACGCTCTCCTCGGCAAGCCCTCCGTCGAGCAGCGTGCCCCATAGCGACGCCATCTCCGCCTTCGCTTGCTGAGCCTTCTGTAGGTGCCCGTGAGCCTGCGGGTAGTACTCCTCGATCACAGTCCCGACCCTAGCGGGGGCCGCTGACAATGCCGTTCACGTTACCGACCTCACCCGCAACGCAGGCGTGACCGGCCCGAACCCGATACGCCCACTGCAGTCCCGGACAAGAGGCAGCCTGCGCCGGTCCGCTGCGAGCGGAGTGTCCTCTTCGGCAAGCCGTGCCCGTCGCTGATCATCTCGATTTCAGGCTTGTTCCGCCTGGCCTTCGTGTCGAGGGTCGGAGCGGTGAAGTCGTGCTGAGGTCAGGCAAGGTGAATACTTTTTAACTTGTTGTAAAGTTACATGGTTGGGTGGTAACTTTGGAACAAGTTGAAGAGTTCGGTTTCTGGGAGGTGGGCGGGTGTTGCAGATTCAGATCGGCCCCGAGCGTGAGGCGGACCCCGATGACATGCTCGGGCGGTTGACCATCGGATGGCGCCCCGGCATGAGTGAGGACGAGGCATGGGAGGTTGGTCGCGGTATCTGGAAGTTCAATGCCGACCGTGCCCTGTCCCAGGACGAGGTGCAGATCATCAACGCCGGGGGCACTGTCCTCGCCGTCGCGGAGATCACCGGGATCTCCAAACACGGCGACCGCTACGCCCTCCAGGGGGAGTTGCTGCGGGGCGACGACCGTGTCGGACGGGCCACCAAGAGCCCGCACCTGTCCCGCAACCCCGTCACCTACATCTGAAGGGAGCGTTCCGGTGAGTGACTTCGACGCGATCGACTCGCTCCTCGCCTCCGTCGGCCCGCAGACCGACCTCCCGGACCCCGAGGCCCGCCGCGCCTTGCGCGAGCAGGCTCAGCTGTCCAAGGCGCAGGTGGCCCGCGCCCTCGGAGTGAGCCCGTCCACGGTCAGCGCCTGGGAAGCCGGCCGGGATCCGGCCGGCGAGGTGCGCGTCAAGTACGCCTACCTCCTGGACGGGTTGAGCGCCAAGCTCGCCACCGACACCACGCCCGAAACCGAGCCGGCGGTGGAGTCCACTGCGGCCGAGCCCGCTTCGTCCGAGCCCGAGGGCGGGGACGAAGTCGAGGTACTCACCGCGCCGGAGCTGTGTGTGCTGTGCGGGCGTCCGGCCGGAGTGCGAGTGGAGGGCTTCGCCCAGCACCTGGACCCAGCCGAATGCCAGGACGGCACAGTCGAGGCGCGGCCAGCCCCGGTCGCCGGCCGGCCCGCCCCGGCCTCGAAGCCGTCGGAGCGCGCCAAGGGCCCGGCCCGCCGGGCGTTCCAGGAGCCGTCAGGTCCGGTGGGCTTGATCCATGCGGCGGTTGAGGGAGCGCTCGCCGAGCACCGGGGTGACGTGGAAGCGGCCACCGCGGCGCTGTTGAAGAAGGCGATTCCGGACGCGATGAGTTTGCTGGACGAGACCCGCAAGGGCGCCCGGTACGACGTGATCGCCCACCCCGCAATTCCCGACATCCTGAAGAAGCAGACCTCCCGGGGCGCGGACCAGATCTGGGAGGCCCGCCCCAAGTGGACCCGCGCCGAACTGCCGCCCGGTGTTCATGAGGTGACGGCACTGGATATCAACGGCGCCTATCTGTCCGCCCTCAAGACTCATCTGCCGCTCGGGCAGCTCGAGCACACCACCGGCATGCCGCACGATCGCCGCCGGGCCGGAGTCCACCTGATCACCCCACCCGTCTGGGAGCACGACGCCTACTTGCCCAGCCCGATCGGCGAGCGCGACGAACCCGGACCCCTGTGGGTCACCGAGCCCACCCTGCGTCTCCTGCTGCGCCTGTCCAGTCCGAAGTGCGGGCTGTGCGAGGCGCCGGAAGTCCACGAGTCCTACACTTCGGGGGCGACGGAGAACCTGCTGGAGAAGTTCCGCATCACGCTCAAGGACGTCCGCGACACCGCCATCGCCGACGGCGACGCCGTCACCCTGGAGTACGTGAAGGCGATGTACTCGAAGTTCGTGTCCACCATGGGGGAGTCGAACTACAACCGGGAGCTGTATCGGCCGGACTGGATGCACATCATCCGCTCGCAGGCCTTCGCCAACCTCTGGATGAAGGCGCTCAAAGCCCACGATGAAGGACTCGCCGTCGTCCGCGCGATGGGCACCGACGAACTCCACGTCATCGGCGACTGGCGCCGTGTTTTTCCCGAAGGCCGTGGGGTTACCGAGGTCAAGGTCAAAGACCTCTACACCGCGGGCACCGACACGATGGGGGAGGAGCAGTAGATGCCGGAGAGGAACAGTGACTTCGGAAGGTTCGGCGCGAGCGGCGTCAGGGGAAGCGAACTCGTCGGGCGGAAGCTCGACGACCTCGCCGGCGGCATCGCCACCCCCGTCACCGCGAAGCGCGGTCTGATGGCGCGCCTGAACTATCTGACGAGGTCCGAACACGCCCGCCAGGCCGCCAGGGATGCCGGGCTGACGGTGACCGACCGCACGCTCAAGGCGTGGCTGGAGGGCAAGCGCCGCCCCTCGGCGAAGAACCTGAAGAAGATCGACGACGCCTACCGGGTGGGGCGCCGGCAGAACGTGGCCCGGCACCTGCTCAAGCGCCTCAACGCGAACGGCGGCACCCGGGTGGAGATCCACCCCCTCAACCAGTCCGGCGTCGCCCGCCCGCTGCAGCGCGACGTTCCCTTCCGGCACATGAACGTGCGCCGCTGGGACCGGATCGTCGGCGCGTGGGCGGCCGGTGACCACCACGGCTTGGACGCGGCCTGGACCGACGACATCCTGCCTGATCTGGGATCCCAGTACGGAGCGTACGAGTACTGCACCAACGTCGGCTTCGCTGCATAGCCCCTGGCCGGAGGTGGTCTGCGGACCTCGCGGGATGGCGTACGGTTGGCTTCACCGACGCGGGGTGGAGCAGCTCGGTAGCTCGCTGGGCTCATAACCCAGAGGTCGCAGGTTCAAATCCTGTCCCCGCTACTGCCGAGCAGGGTCCGGATCCATTCGAGGATCTGGACCCTGTCGCATTTCAGGGACGCCCGCCGGCTGCGGGCCCGCTGGGCTACGCGTGCGAGTGTCCGGCACGGCGTGCGAGCGGCCCGCGTACTCGTCGGTGGTGAGAGCCCGGCACCCGCGCTCTGCGTCACCACGCCTCGCCCATCGTGCCTGCCGCGGGCAGATCGAGGTATCGGGCTGCGTCGTGCATGATCTCCGGTGTGATCGCCTCTGTGCCGTCGAGAATGGCGATCTGCGCGGCCATGCTGAGCAGCGGTGTGAGGTTTTCCATGAGCCCGTCGGTGATGTCGTAGAGCTCTTCGGCGAGCTCCAGGAGGCTGTTGGGCCGGTGGTGGCACAGCTGGAGTCTTCCGTCGAAACTGGCCAGGGCGCGGGGCCATTCGTCGGGGTGTTCGGGGCTGCGAGGCGGTAGCCGGTTGACCCACAAGGTGGGTACGGACCGCTGGCGCAGCGGTGCGGCGTCGCTTGTCCGGCGCAGGGCGGGGAAGCGGGCGGTGCGTGCTTCGCGGAGGATGTCGCTGGAGCCGATGCCGCTCCAAAAGACCGTCAGGCTCAGTTCGTCCGCGAGGTAGTCGAAGAAGTCGAAGGTGGGCTGCAGGTCCTCGGTGCGCAGCCGGTCGATCCCGTCGACCAGGCACACCTCTACGTGGTTGGTGCGCATCACGTGCACGGCGGGCCCGGTGAAGTCCTTCATGCGCTGCACGGGCCGGCTGTCGGTGTCGGAGCGGTAGAGGTCCCAGCCCAGGAACGTGGCAAGGGCGGCGGACCAGTCGGCCGGGGTGCCCGGGGTGGGCGGGGCGTTGATGCAGATCACCGGTATGCGGGTGTCGTCGATGCCGTGCAGTTTCTCCCGGCGCCCTTGGTGGCCCATGCCGATGTGGTGCAGCAGCGTGCGTTTGCCTGTGCCGCGGTAGTCGCTGTCGATGGCGATGTGCGGGCCGGGTTGGCGGCGTTCGCCGTTTCGCCGCAGCATCCGCCGTGCGAGGAGCAGTCCGCGCTGGATGTCGGTGGTCTCGACCAGGCCGAGGTCGGCGTGGTAGCGGACGCGGGGGTCGTTCTCCCTTTTATCCTCGCTGTCGGCGGAGGAAGGGTCTTCCGGCGGCAGCGGAACCAAGGATGGGAGCTTGGAGGGTGGTTGCCGCAGGCGGGTGCGCCACCCCAGCAGGGTGGTCGGCGGGCCGACAGTGTCGGGGGCCGGCGGGGCTGGGGGAGCTGGTGGGGACTGCGGATCACGTACCGAGGCTTTCAACGATCCTCTCCTTGTTGGCCGTTATAGCCGTTATCGCCGTCGGTGGGCGGGTTCAGTTCGGGCAGCGAGGCGAGGAAGGCATCGACGCTCTGCCTGCTGTCCTTTACGGGCTCGCCAGCGGTGAAGAGTTCCGCGGCGGGGCGATCGAGGCGGCGGAAGGGCCGCACCGATTCCGGATCCAGCGGCGGCATACCGGCGGCATAGGGCTCCTTGGGTGCCGCCGGCCGGCGGCGGGGCGCGGGCAGGGAACGGGCAGAGGCAGCGGGTGCGTCGTCGGGCCCGGGCCCCTTAGAGGTCCTAACAAAGG
>NZ_QQNA01000394.1 GCF_003346515.1 Streptomyces corynorhini | reverse complement strand
GCCGCTGCCTGCCGAGATCGATCGACATCCGGCCGTCCAGGGGCGCGTACACCACCGCCTGGAGCAGGTTGATGCGCGGGGTGCCGATGAACGCGGCGACGAAGACGTTCTCCGGCAGCGCGTACACCTGGCGCGGCGCGCTGACCTGCTGGAGGACTCCGCCGCGCATCACCGCGACCCGGTCGCCCAGCGACATCGCCTCGGCCTGATCATGGGTCACATAGATGGTGGTGACGCCGAGTTCCGCGGTGAGCCGGGCTATCTCGGAGCGCAGCCTGCTGCGGAGCTTCGCGTCGAGGTTGGAGAGCGGCTCGTCCATCAGGAAGGCCGAGGGCCGCCGGGAGATCGCCCGGCCCATCGCGACGCGCTGGCGCTCGCCGCCGGAGAGCTGGCTCGGATAGCGGTCGAGCACGCTCTCGATGCCGAGCATGCGGGCGGTGGCGTCGACCCGCGCGGTGCGGTCCTCGCGGGGATTCTCCAGCCGGAGGGGGAAGCCGATGTTGTCGCGGTTGGTCATGTTCGGATAGAGCGCGAAGTTCTGGAACACCATGGCCATGCCCCGCTCCCGGGGCGGCATGAGGTTGGAGTACTCGCCGTCGAGCAGCAGATCGCCCTCGGTGATGTCCTCCAGACCCGCGATCATGCGGAGCACGGTCGACTTGCCGCACCCCGAGGGGCCGAGCAGGACCAGGAACTCGCCCGGCGCGATGTCGAGCGAGAAGCGGTCGACGGCGCGGGAGGCGCGTCCGTACGTCTTGCTGACGCTGTGCAGAGAGATGGCGCGAGTCATGAATGGTTTTCCGCCCGAATGCCCGTATGGATGAGGGTGGAGGTGCCTGCGTGGCCTGAAGTTAGCCGACTACAGGCGGTCAGGGAATGACTCGCGCGAAGGTCTCCGGGCCAATCGCCTCGCCGTCCGGGCTTTTCGTACCCGGTGGACGGTGGTTCGAGGGGGCGCGGCCGGGCGCCGGGCGGGCCCGGAGCGCGGGGACGTCCGTACGGCGGTGTGAACCGGCGGCGCCCCGGCGGCGCGGTCCCGTTGACGGGCCGGTCCGGCAATCCTACGGTTGTCCATAGGATTTGGCGGGAGTCCTCGACCAGGGAGCGGACACGGCGGATGGACGACATGAGCGGCACGAGCGGCGCGGGTGGCACCAGCGGCACGAGCGTCACCAGCGGCACGAGCGGCGTCGAGGGGGCGCGCAGGACGGCCGAGGGGCTGGACCACTCCCCCGGCTTCGGCAACGAGCACAGCTCGGAGGCGGTGCCCGGCGCCCTGCCGCACGGCCGCAACTCGCCGCAGCGCGCGCCGCTCGGGCTGTACGCGGAGCAGCTCAGCGGCAGCGCCTTCACCGAGCCCCGCGCCGTGGGCCGCCGCTCCTGGCTCTACCGGATCCGTCCGTCGGCGGCGCATCCGCCCTTCGTCCGTGTCGACAACGGCGGTCTTCGGGGGGCGCCGTTCACGGAGACCGTCCCCGACCCCAACCGGCTGCGCTGGAACCCGCTGCCCGAGCCCGCTCCCGGCACCGATTTCCTGGCGGGGCTGTGGACCCTGGGCGGCAACGGGGACGCGGCGCGACGGGTGGGCATGGCGATCCATCTCTACAGCGCCAACGCCCCCATGACCGACCGGGTGTTCAGCGACGCGGACGGCGAGCTGCTGATCGTGCCGGAACGGGGCGGGCTGCTGATCCGCACCGAGCTGGGGCTGCTCGCCGCCCGGCCGGGCCAGGTGGCGCTCGTCCCGCGCGGGGTGCGCTTCCGGGTGGAGCTGCTGGACGCGACGGCGCGCGGCTACGTCTGCGAGAACTACGGCCGCCCCTTCGTGCTCCCCGACCTCGGCCCGATCGGCGCCAACGGGCTGGCCAACGCGCGGGACTTCCTCGCGCCCGTCGCCGCCTACGAGGACGTGGAGCGGCCGGTCGAGGTGGTGAACAAGTTCTGCGGCAACCTCTGGGCGGCCACCTACGACCACTCCCCGCTCGATGTCGTCGCCTGGCACGGCAACCATGTGCCGTACGTCTACGACCTGCGCCGGTTCAACGTGATCGGCTCCATCAGCTACGACCACCCCGACCCGTCGATCTTCACGGTGCTGACCTCGCCGTCGGACACCCCGGGGCTCGCGGGCGTCGACTTCGTCGTCTTCGCGCCGCGCTGGCTGGTCGGCGAGGACACCTTCCGGCCGCCGTACTTCCACCGCAATGTGATGAGCGAGTACATGGGCCTGATCGAGGGCGCGTACGACGCGAAGACGGCGGGCGAGGGCGGTTTCGTCCCGGGCGGCGGCTCGCTGCACAACATGATGTCGGCGCACGGTCCCGACCGGAAGACCTTCGAGCGGGCGAGCGCGGCGGAGCTGCGGCCGCAGCGCGTGGACGACGGTCTGGCCTTCATGTTCGAGACGCGCTGGCCGGTGACGGCGACCGGGCAGGCGGCGGGAGCCGCGCATCTGCAACAGGGGTACGACGACGTGTGGCAGGGTCTTGAGCGCCACTTCAGGCCCTGATCCCTCTCCGGAGCTGCCGTGACCGCCTTCGCCCCCGACTCCCTGGTCCTGAACCGCAAGCTGCCGCTCTGGTATCAGGTCTCGCAGTCGCTGCGCGCCTCGATACTGGGCCGCGGGCCGGGCGATCCGCTGCGGCTGCCGACCGAGGAGCGGCTCGCCGCGCACTACGGCGTCAGTGTGCTGACGATGCGTCAGGCCCTGAAGGAGCTGGAGGAGGAGGGGCTGATCAGCAGGCACCGGCGCCGGGGCACCTTCATCGAGCCGGGCGCGCGGCGCGGCGCCCCGCGTCGGCTGCTGGGTTCGATCGACGCGATCGTGGCGCAGCAGTCCGGCGAGCCGGCCACGGTACTCGGCCACGGCAGGGGGCCGGTCCCCGGTGAGCTGGCCGAGTACTTCCCCGGGCTGGACGAGGTGGTCGGGTACCGCAGGCTGCGGTGCGACGGGGAGAGCGGCGAGCCGGTCAACTGGGTGGAGAACGCGGTGCGTCCGGAGGTCGCGGCGCGGATCGACGTGGCCGATCTGGCGCGCTGGCCGATGACGAAGGTGCTGCGCGATCTGGTGGGGGTGCGGATCAGCCGGATCACCGACACCGTCGAGGCGCGGCTGGCGGACCCGGAGACGGCCGCGCTGCTGCGGGTGCCGCTGCTCAGCCCGATCCTGCACTACACCGGGGTGACGTACGACGCGGACGGCCGGGTGGTGGACGTGGCCAGGATCCGCTACCGGGGCGACCGCTTCGCGTTCTCCGTGACCGTCGAGGCGGACCTGACGGAGGAGGCCCGCCCGCGCTGACCTGCCGTTGCGGCGGGGCCGTTACGATGCCGCCGACGGCGCACACGGCGACGGAAGGGACGGTCCGCATGGCGGTGACGCGGTCCGGCGGGGGTTCAGGGGTGGGACCGGGCGAAGGAACCGGCGAGGCGGCCGGCCGGGAGCCGGGGCCGGGCGCGAAGGGCGCGACGGGCGCGGACACCCCGTCGCTCGGCGATCTCATGCCCTGGTCGACGGCGCCGCTGCGGCTCGGCAGACCCTGGGTCATGGCCCCCTCGCCCGCCGTCCTCACGGCGCGCTGGGAGCGGCTCGTACGGTCGGCGGGCGCCGAGCGCGACGCGCTGTTCGGACCGACCAGGTCCCGTACGCAGCACAGCGCGGTGAGCGCGCTGCCGGGGCCGGGTAGCGGGACCGGGCGGTTCATCCGCGAGTCGGGCCCCTGCCCGCCACCGGTACGGATCGGGCACGGACCGTTCGACGAGCAGTGGCTGATCCCCGACCACCGGCTGATCGACCGGGCCCGGCCCGAGCTGTGGCGGGTCGCGGACGCGCACCAGCTGTTCGCCGTGGAGCAGGGGTACGTGGCGCCCGGCGCGGGGCCCGCGCTGCTGGTCGGCGCCGTGCTCCCGGACGGTCACTCACCGGCGGGCCGGCCGGGCCGGATCAGGCCCCTGTACCGTCGGCCGGGCGGCGCAGAGCCCAATGTCGCGCCGGGGCTGACCGCGCTGCTGGCCCGGCGGTACGGGCACGAGGTCACCGCGGAGGCGCTGCTCGCCTGGGCCGTGGCCACCGCGCGGCCCTCCCCCGCCGGGTGCGCGGTGGCCACGGCCCAGGC
>NZ_QQNA01000393.1 GCF_003346515.1 Streptomyces corynorhini | reverse complement strand
CAGCCTCGAACACCACACCCCGACCATCAACAGACCCGGAAACCTCCTCCGAAGCCTCCTCCAGCACCACCACAGGCGCCACCACAGGCGCCTCCTCCACCACCACATGCGCGTTCGTGCCGCCCATGCCGAAGGAACTCACTCCCGCGACGAGGGGTGCGTCGGGCCGGGGCCAGGGGCCGGGTGTGTTCTGAACGTGCAGGCGGAGGGTGTCGAGGGGGATGGCGGGGTTGGGGGTCTCGTAGTTGAGGCTGGGCGGAAGGGCGCGGTGCTGGAGAGCGAGGACGGTCTTGAGCAGACCGGTGATGCCGGAAGCGCCTTCCAGGTGGCCGACGTTGGTCTTGACCGATCCGACGTGCAACGGGGCGTCGGCCGGGCGGCCGGCGCCCAGGACCGTGCCCAGGGCCGCCGCCTCGACGGGGTCGCCGACGGGGGTTCCGGTGCCGTGGAGTTCGACGTACTGGACGTCGTGCGCCGATGTTCCGGCGTGGAGGAGGGCCCGCCGGATGACGTCCTCCTGGGCCCGCCGATCGGGTGCGGTCAGAGTGTCGCCGCCGCCGTCGTTGTTGACGGCGCTGCCACGGATGACGGCGCGTACGGGATCGCCGTCGGCGAGGGCGCGGTCGAGGAGCTTGAGCACGACGAGGCCGCCACCCTCGCCACGGACGTAGCCGTTGGCGCGGGCGTCGAAGGTGTAGCAGCGTCCGTCGGGGGAAAGCGCGCCGAAGCGGTGCGGGTACAGGCCGCCCTCGGCGGCGAGGTGCAGGTTGACGCCGCCCGCGACGGCCAGGTCGCTGTCGCCGGAGCGGAGGCTCTCGCACGCGAGGTGCAGGGCGACGAGCGAGGAGGACTGCGCCGAGTCGAGGGTGACGCTGGGACCGCGCAGTCCGAGGAGGTAGGAGAGCCGGTTGGCGACGAGCGCGCGGTGCGTGCCGGTGAACGACTGGTGGGTGACGCTTTCGGGACCGAGTCCGTGCAGCAGGGTGGCGTAGTCGTCGTGGGCGACGCCGAGGAAGACACCGGTGCTGGTGGAGTCGAGGCGCCGGGGAACTATATGCGAGTCCTCCAGGGCTTCCCAGGCCAGTTCGAGCACGAGTCGCTGCTGGGGGTCCATGGCGTCGGCCTCGCGGGGCGAGATGCCGAAGAAGGAGGCGTCGAAGTGGTCGACGGCGTCGAGGAATCCGCCCCAGCGGGGCGCGTCGCCCTCGGCGCGGGGCGCGTCCGTGGCGCCGGAGAGGGTGAGCCGGTCGGCGGGGGTGGGGCGAACGGCGCTGTGCCCGGCGCTCAGCAGGTCCCACAGCTCGTCGGGGTTCGCGGCGCCCGGCAGGCGGCAGGCGAGCCCGATGACTGCGATGGGGCGCTGGGGCGTGCTGTCGAGCCCGTGGCGCATGCGTTCTGACTCGCTCATTCCACTCCACCAGCTGGTCGGCACCGGCCCGTGCGGGCCGAAGACTCGGGTATGGCGTGCACGCGACAGGCAGTGGGTGCACAGCGCACGGGACGGCCCGTTACCGCCCGTCGGGCGCGGGGCGGCGGGTCGCGGACCGCCGGGGTCCTCACGCTAGAGGCGCAGGTACTAGGGCGGCCCCTAGATTTTCGGGAGTCGGCGGGGATGTGAGGGGTGTCACCCGGCCGGACGTTTCGGGAAACTCCCAGTCATGGCGCGGAGAACGGTTCGCGGTGTTGCGCTCGCCGGTGGTTGCCGGGTGAATGTGCGCAAGGCCGCCCTCGATACGGCGGTGAGATGTCCGGGGGCCGGGTCGGCTTGAGGCGGCGGCCCCTCCACGGTCCGGAGGAGGCGGGAAGAGCGATGACGAGAGCCGAGTTCGCTGATGTGCGCGGTGCCCTGCTGCAGTTGCGCGGAAGCCTGGAGTCGCTGCGTATCGCCGAGGGCGACTCGCCGTACGTACGGCGCCTCATGAATGACCTCGACCGGTTCCAGCTGGACATGGAGGACGTGTCAGGGGCCGGTCCTGGCGGCGGGTCTCCCGGCGGTCCCAGGAGCGTGGTCCGCCAAGGGGTGCCGGGCGCCAGGGAGGTCGTACGGATCGCGGACGGCCCCGAACACCACGTGCCCTGGCACGAGGCGGACGACGAGGGCATCGGCGGACATCGGCGCTGAGGCTCGTCGAGACCTGTCCCACACGGTCCGTGCCCGGGACCCGGGACCCGGGACCACGTACGAGACCACGTACGAGACCGAGTACGGCGCCGAGCAGACGCCGAGTACGGCGCCAAACACGACGCCGACCGAGGAAACCAACCGGGGCGCCGGGGTTCCCCATCTTCAGGGAGGAGCCCCCGGCGTCCCGCTCGGATTTCTCGGTCGGGTCCCGGGACGGCGGTGGGTCAGGCGCTCTGCGGGGCGCTCTGGGAGGCGATGTGGTCACCGAGGAGCTTCAGCACGTCCGCGGCGCGGTCGTTGAGGTAGAAGTGGCCACCGGGCAGGACCGTCAGGTCGAAGGCGCCGGTGGTGTGCCGCTCCCAGTCGCCGGCCTCCTCCACCGTCGTCTTCGGGTCGCTGTCGCCGACGAGCGCGCTGACCGGGCACGCCACCGTGGAGTTGGGCGGACAGCGGTAGGTCTCGACCGCCCGGTAGTCGCCGCGCAGGGCGGGCAGGATCATGCGGAGGAGTTCCTCGTCGCCGAGCAGCCGGTCGTCGGTGCCGCTCATCGACTTGACCTCGGCGATGATCCCGTCGTCGTCGCGCAGATGGACGTTGTCGTCCCGGTGCCGGGAGGGGGCGCGGCGGCCCGACACGAAGAGTCGGGTGGGGCCGCCGCCCTCCAGCTCGAAGCGGCGGGCCACCTCGAACGCGACGAGCGCGCCCATGCTGTGGCCGAAGAAGGTCAGCGGGCGGTCGTCCCAGCCGCGCAGCGCCTCGTGGACGCGGTCGGCGAGGGTGCCGATGTCGTCGAGGAGCGGCTCGGCGCGCCGGTCCTGGCGGCCCGGGTACTGGAGGGCTACGACGTCGGCGCGCGGGCTGAGCGCGGCGGATACGGGAAGGTAGTAGCTGGCCGAGCCGCCCGCGTGGGGGAAGCACACCAGGCGGTGGGCGGCGTCGGGGGCGGGGTGGAACCGCCGGCACCACAGGCCGTCGTCGGTGGGGGAAACGCTCACGCTGCTGGTCCGTCCTCTGTCGGCGGGTTCTACGTCTTGAGTCGGCGGTTCTGGATCTCGACTCGACGGTTCCAGTTCTTGGCCAGAGGCCGAGGTCACGGGTCGAGGTCGCACATCGTAGGTGTCGCACATCGTAGGTCACGCGGAAAGGACCGGGCATTCGGAAGGTGGCAGGAACGTCCGGCCGCATTCCCGCCGCTTCCAGCCGCATTCCCGCCGCTTCCGGCGTTTTCCCGCCGCTTCCGGCCGCTTCCCGCCGTCTCCGGACTCTGTGGTGGCCCTGCCGCCACGATCCGGCATACCGGACCCCACGCACGACCGGACGGGGGGAAGTCTGGGCGTTTCCCGCGTCCTTGGCCCGGTGGGCCGGTGACGCGTTGTGCCGCCGGGCCACCGGGTGGCATAAAGCTCAGCGCCGGTCTCATACGCCGAGGCGCCGGACGCGTAGCGAGGAGCCCCCATGCCAAGCACCCTGATTCACCGGCCCGCGACCGGCCGGAGCCCGTCGAGGTGGAGGTGACGCCGGGCGGCAGACTCTTCGCGGTCAGCGATCTGCATGTCGCCTACGGGAAGAACCGGGCCGTCGTCGACGGTCTGCGTCCGCGTGACCCGTCGGACTGGCTGATCGTGGCCGGGGACGTCGGCGAGCTGATGGCCGACGTCGAACGGGCGCTGCGGCTGCTCGCCGAGCGGTTCGCGCGCGTGGTGTGGGTGCCGGGCAACCACGAGCTGTGGACGCATCCCGACGATCCGGTGACCCTGCGCGGCGAGGAACGCTACCGGCGGCTGGTCGAGCTGTGCCGTTCGCTCGGGGTGTCGACGCCTGAGGACCCGTTCCCGCTGTGGGAGGGGCCCGACGGTCCGGTGGTGATCGCGCCGTTGTTCCTGCTGTACGACTACTCGTTCCTGCCGCCCGGCGCCTTCGGGAGCGCCGACGCGCTGGCGCGCGCCGAGCAGGCCGGGGTGGTGGCCACCGACGAGTTCCTGCTGCACAGCGACCCGTACCCGGACCGGCCCGCCTGGTGCCGGGCCCGCCTGGACTACACGCGGGGGCGGCTGGACGCCTGCCCGCCCGACCTGCCGACGGTCCTGGTGAACCACTTTCCGCTGGTGCGTGAGCCCACCCGGATACTGCGCCATCCGGAGTTCGCTCTGTGGTGCGGGACCACCGCCACGCACGACTGGCACGTGCGCTACCGCGCGGCCACGGTCGTCTACGGCCATCTCCACATCCCCAGGACCACCTGGCACGACGGTGTGCCCCATCGGGAGGTGTCCCTCGGCTACCCGAGGGAGTGGGAGGCACGGGGAATGCCCGACCCACTGCTCCGCGAGATCCTGCCCAGGCGGGGTTCCCGGTGAAGCCCCTGATCCGCCGGCTGCCGCCGGAGCGGGCGGATGCGCGGAGGCGGTCCAGCGCCCGGCCGCCGAGCCGCCCTCACGGTCCGCGGCAGACGCCGCGGACCGCCCTCCAACCGACGGAGACGCAGCGATGCCCCAGCTGAACGTGACCGGTCCGAACTCTTCCGCCGAAGCGAATCTGGCCGCCCGGCTGGCCCTCTCCGCGACGACCACGGGCGGTGAGGTGATGTCCGACGTGGAGTTCTTCGACTGGCTGGACGACAGGCGCCGCCGACACAGCCAGGAGGTGCGCAGGACCACCTTCGCCGAGCTGTCCGGCTGGCACTTCGCTCAGGACTCCGGCGATCTGGAGCACCACAGCGGCCGGTTCTTCGCCGTGCGCGGACTGCGGGTGAGCACCGACTTCGGGCCGGTTCAGGAGTGGCGGCAGCCGATCATCCAGCAGCCGGAGATCGGTGTCCTGGGGATGGCGGTCCGGGAGATGGGCGGGGTGCTGCACTGCCTGGTGCAGGCCAAGTCGGAGCCAGGCAACGTCAACGGGGTCCAGCTCTCGCCGACCGTGCAGGCCACCAAGAGCAACTACACGCGGGTGCACGGTGGTTCCGCGGTGCCGTATCTGGACTGTTTCCGGGGACCGCGGGCGCGCGGGCACCGGGTGCTGGCGGACGTGCTCCAGTCGGAGCAGGGCTCCTGGTTCTACTGCAAACGCAACCGCAACATGATCGTCGAGGTGGGCCCGGAGGTGGAGGCGGGGGAGGACTTCTGCTGGCTGACGCTCCGCCAGATGCACATGCTGCTGCGGTACGAGAACCTCGTCTCCATGGACGCCCGTACGGTGCTGTCCTGCCTGCCGGACTGGCACCACCCGTCCGGACCGGGGGCGGACCTGCTCCCGGATGTCGCGGTGCGCAGCTGGATCACCGCGCAGCAGAGCGAGCGTGAGGTCGACGCGGCGCTCATGCCGCTGTCGAAGGTGGAAGGCGACGGCTGGCGTCTCGCCGAGGACCGCATCTCCCACGAGCGGGGCCTGTTCTTCAGCATCGTTCCGGTGGACGTGGTGTCGAACCGGCGCGAGGTGGCGTCCTGGTCGCAGCCGCTGCTCCAGCCGCACGGCACCGGGGTGGTCGCGATGGTGGTGCGGCGGATCGACGGCGTACCGCACTGCCTGGTGCACGCGCGGGTCGAGGCCGGCTACCTCGATGTGGTCGAGCTGGGTCCGACCGTGCAGTGCACCCCGGAGAACTACGAGCATCTGCCCGCCGGTTCGCGTCCGCGCTTCCTGGACCTGGTGTCGGAGGCCCGCCCGGAGCAGGTTTTGTTCGACACGGTGCTGTCGGAGGAGGGCGGCCGGTTCCTGCACGCGCAGATCCGGTATCTGATCGTGGCCGCGGACGACGAGGGGCCGACCGACGTGCCGCGTGACTACCAGTGGGTGTCGCTGCGTCAGCTCGGTGAACTCCTCAAGTACAGCCACTACTTGAATGTGCAGGCGCGCACTCTGGTCGCCGCGCTGCGTACGGTGCCCGGCATCGCGGGTCCGGACGCGGGCGACGCCCTGGGCGGCGCGGCCGCGAACGGGGGTGAGCCGCGTGCGGATCATCGGTGAGGGTTTTCTGGCCACGAACCTGACGGCCGCGTTCGGCGACCGCTTCCCCGACTGGACGGCGATCGCCTCCGGCGTCTCCAGCACGTCGACGGCGACCCCCGCCGCGTACGAGCGCGAGGCGCGGCTCGTCCACGACGTGCTCGACGACTGCCTCCGCGACCGCCGTCGGCTGCTGTTCTTCTCCACGGCGTCCTTCGCCATGTACGGCTTCCCCGAGGGCGAGGCCGCCGAGAGCGACCCGGTGTCCCCGCCGAACGCGTACGGGCGGCACAAGCTCGCCCTGGAGCGTGCGATCGGCTCCTCGGGCGCCGGACACCTGGTGCTGCGGCTGAGCCATGTGGTGGGCCGCCACCAGCGCGCGCACCAACTGCTGCCGACTCTGGTGCGCAGCGTCCTGGCGGGCGAGGTGACCGTGCACGAGGGTGCGCACCGGGACCTGGTGGATGTGGCGGATCTGCTCCAGGCGGTCGGCCGGCTGCTGGCGGACGATGTCACCGGGGAGATCCTGAATGTGGCGTCCGGGGTGCCGCAGCCGGTGGAGTCGGTGGTGTCGGGCATCGAGCGGCGGCTGGGCGTCACGGCCCGGCATGTGAGCCGTCCGGGCTCCCCCGCCGTCACTCGTGCTTCGGTGTCGCGGCTGCGCGCCCTGGTGCCGGAGTTCAGGGCGGACGTCGCGGACGAGGACTATCTGGACGCGCTGCTCGACACGTACCTCCCGTACTACACCGCCCTGTCGGACGGCTCGGCGCCGTCGGACGGCTCGGCCCTGTCGTACGGCCTCACCCCGCTGCCCGGCCGGTGACGACGCTCAGGAGCCGAGCGCGGAAGCGGGCGCGGGGACCGTGCTCGGAGGCGGGCTCGGGACCGTGCTCGGAGGCGGGCTCGGAGCCGGGCACGGGGGCCGACGGTGCCGGGGTCTGCGAGATCCCCTAGACATTGCCGACGGGCGCGGACTCGCTCCCTCCGTTTCCTCTAGCGTGAACCCAATGATCGAACTAGCAGGAGTGACCAAGCGATACGGTGAGAAGGTGGTGGTCGACGACCTCACCTTCGCGGTCCGGGCCGGGTGCGTGACCGGCTTCCTCGGCCCCAACGGTGCGGGCAAGTCCACCACGATGCGGATGATGCTCGGCCTGGACCGACCGAGCGCGGGCACGGTCCTCATCGACGACAAGCCCTACGCCTCGCTCCCCGAACCGCTGCGTCATGTGGGCGCGTTGCTGGACGCCCGCGCCATGCACGGTGGGCGCAGCGCCTACGACAACCTCCGCTGTCTTGCGCTGAGCAACAACATCCCCCTGTCTCGGGTCAACGAGGCGCTGGAGGAGGTCGGCCTGACGGCCGTGGCCAAGAAGCGGCCCAACGGCTTCTCGCTGGGCATGGCCCAGCGGCTGGGGATCGCGGCCGCGCTCCTCGGTGACCCGCGCATCGTGATGCTGGACGAGCCGGTCAACGGTCTCGACCCTGAGGGCATCCACTGGATCCGCACGCTGATGAAGGACCTGGCGGCGCAGGGCCGTACGGTCTTCGTCTCCAGCCACCTCATGAGTGAGATGGCGCTCACCGCCGACCACCTCGTCGTCATCGGGCGCGGCAAGCTGCTCGCCGACACCAGCATGCAGGAGTTCATCGACAACAACTCCCGTTCCCTGGTGCGCATCCGTACTCCCGAGCCGGAGAAGCTGCGCGACACACTCGCCTCCCAGGGCATCACCGCCACCGAGACGCCCGAAGGGGTGTTCGAGGTGCGTGATGAGCCGGTGGAACGGCTCGGCGCGCTGGCGTTCGAGCACCAGGTGCCGCTGCACGAGCTGAGCACGCAGCACGCCTCTCTTGAGGAGGCGTTCATCGCGCTGACCGGAGAGACCACCGAGTACCGGACAGGGCCGCTCGCCCCGTCCGCCGGGGATCCGGTCCTGGCCGCCCCGCAGCCCGCTCGAACGGAGTCCTGACCCATGTCCGCATCCACCGCGACGCTGCGCTCCGAGTGGGCGAAACTCACCTCGGTCCGCTCCACGGGCTGGACTCTTTTCTGCGCGTTCGCCGTCACCGTCGCCTTCGGTACGCTGATCAGCGCGCTGTCCAATTCCGGTTTCGACGATCTGTCCCAGCAGGACAAGCTGAGCTTCGACGCGGCCGGCACCAGCTTCACCGGCGGCATCCTCGGCCAGTTGGCGATGATCGCGTTCGGTGTGATGGTCATCGGTGGCGAGTACAGCAGTGGCGTGATCCGCAACTCGCTGGCGGCGGTGCCGCGCAGGGGCCTGTTCTACGCGAGCAAGCTGGCGGTGGCGACCGGTGCCGCCCTGGTCGTCAGCCTCGTCACCAGCTTCGCCTCGTTCTACGCCGGGCAGGCCGTGCTCGGCTCGCACAGCACCACCATCGGCTCGGACAACGTGCTGCGGGCCCTGTTCGGTGCCGCGCTGTACATGACGCTGATGGCGGTCTTCTCGATGGGCGTGGCGACCATGCTGCGCAGTTCCATCCTGTCGATGGGCATCCTGATGCCGTTCTTCTTCCTCGTGACCCAGATCCTGGTGACGGTGCCGGGCGCGAAGAAGGTCGCGCACTATCTGCCGGACCAGGCGGGCACGACGATGGCCCGGGTCGTGGCGCAGCCCGAGGTGCCGTACGGACCGGGCGGCGGACTCCTGGTCATGCTGGCCTGGGTGGCGGCGGCGGTCGTCGGCGGCTATCTGGTGATTCGTAACCGGGACGCGTGAAGTCTAGGAGATTGCTGGATCCGCCCGGGCCACACTGAACAGAAATCCACTGCTCAGGGAGCATTCATGACCGACATCAGGTCAGTCCAGGTCGCTGACGGCGTCTCCGTCTTCGTACCCCAGACGGAGGGGGCGCTGTTCTCCGAAGTCGACTTCATCTACAACGAGATATTCGTCGAACGCACCTACCTCAAGCACGGCATCCAGCTCTCCGACTCTTCGCGGATCGTGGACGCCGGTGCGAATGTGGGCCTGTTCTCGCTCTTCATGAAGCAGGAGTTCCCGGGCGCGCGCATCCTGGCGTTCGAGCCGATCCCGGCCATCCACCAGGCGCTGACGGAGAACCTCGACAGCCACGGTGCGAAGGACGTGGAGGTGGTCCGCTCGGCGCTCGGCAGCCAGTACGAGGAGCAGGTCCGGTTCACCTTCTATCCGTCGCTGCCGGGGAACTCCACGCGCTACCCGGAGCAGAAGAAGGTCGGCCAGGAGCTGACGGTGGAGCAGATCGGTCAGGAGGCGGTGGACGCCATCATGGCCGGGATCGAGGTCGAGGCCGAGGTCAACCGGCTCTCCGATGTGCTGCGCGGGTGGGCTCCCGAGGGTCCGATCGATCTGCTGAAGATCGATGTGGAGGGCGCCGAGCTGGAGGTCATGCGGGGTCTGGACCCGGCGGACTGGCAGCGGGTGCGCCAGGCCGTGGTGGAGGTGCAGGACCTCGACGGGCGGCTCGCGGGGGTGCGGGAGATCCTCGCGGAGCAGGGCTTCACCGTGACCGAGGAGAGTGCGGCCAACCTGCCCGAGGTGTACCGCTACTCGATGGTCTACGCCCGTCGTGAGGACAGCACCGGCGCGGTGGACTGACCAGGACTCCCGTCCGCTACTTCGCGGTACCCGCCTGCCGCGCGACGGCAGGCACGCACGAGCAGGACCCGGCACCCCTCACGCGGTGCCGGGTCCTGTTCGTGCGTGGCCTCAGCCGGTGGGGCGGCCCGCTGTCTCCTGCCGCGCCCAGTCGGGGATGTCGAGGACGGTGAGGACGGCCGAGGTGGACACCCAGCCGGACGCCGAGGTCGTCATCAGGACGTGGTCGCCGGGCTCCACCAGGCCGTTGAGGAGCAGGTGGTTGAGGGAGACGGCCATGTCGCAGGCGCCCATGTGCCCGTACTCCTTGCCGAACTCCCAGGTGGAACGGGACAGCGGCAGGCCCAGCGGCTGCATCTTCATCTGGTCGATCATGCGGGAGTCGCTGTTGGCGGCGATCACCCAGCGCAGGTCGGACGCGTTCAGCTCGGCGTCCACCAGGGAGCGTTGCAGGACCTCCAGTTCGAAGTCGCGCATCATCTCCATGCACTTGTCGAGCGGCATCACGTGCTGGTTGAAGTAGGTCAGCAGGTCCATCGTGCCGGACGCCTTGTGCTGCTCGCCGCGGAACGGCAGCAGGGACTCCTCGCCGCGGTGCCACTGCTCCAGCTCCGGCATGGTGCCCGAGTTCAGGGCGCGCAGGGCGGCGAACCCGCTGTCGGAGCTGAGCAGCATCGCCGCGCCGCCGTCGCTGGCGGTGAACCCGGTGCCGAAGCCGGTCCAGCGGTTGATGAGCGGGCTGGTGAAGTTCTCCGCGGCCGTCACGAGCACCTTCTCGGCGCGGGCGGCGCCGGACAGCTGGCCGACGGCGACCTCCATGCCGGCGAGGAGGCCGTTGGAGTGCTGGCGCACATCGGTGCTGGGGACTCCGCTCGCGCCCAGTTCCCGCAGGATGTAGCCGGGCGCGTAGAAGCCCTCGGGGCCGTGCTGGACGGCCGTGCAGTGGACGTGGAAGTCGAGATCGTCGACGTCGGTGCCGGACCGGCGGAAAGCGTCCCGGGCGGCGCGCACGGCCATGTCGAGAGCGGGCAGGTCGCCCGCCAGGTAGGCGGCGGTGAGGCCGGTGCCGTACTGGACGGAGAACTCGTCGTAGAGCCCCTCCTCGACCGCCTGTTCGACGCTCACCCACTGGTCGGGGAGGTACGCCCCGACCGTGTCGACGTAGATGCCGTCCGTCTTCATCTGTGACCGTTCTCCTTGCGTGTGTCGTGGCCGTGTGCGTGGTGGGGGGGGATCGTCGGGAGCGCGGGCACCGGGTCAGGGGCGCAGCAGTTCCTCCTTGAGGTGGGCCGCCAGCCGTCCGGGGGTGTCGACCTCGAACAGGAGGGCCGCGGGCAGCCGCAGGCCGGTGGTCTCCCGCAGCCGGTTGCGCAGCGCGAAGGCGGTCAGCGAGTTGAGGCCGATGTCGCGGAAGGCGCGGGTGGTGTCGACGTCTTCGGGGGTCGGGTACTGCAGGACGGTGGCCACGTCGGCGCGGACCAGGTCGAGGAGGACGGTGTCGCGTTCGGCGTCGGTGAGCCCGGCGAGCCTGCGCCGCAGCGTGCTGAGGGCGCCCGCGGCTCCCCGCTCTCCCGCGCGGCGGCGGGCGGGCGGTCCGGCGAGGCTCCACAGCGGGGCCGGAACGCCGGGGTCGCCCGCGCGCCCGGCGAGCGCGGGCCCGTCGGGGCGCAGCAGCAGCGGGACCGGTGCGTCGATGCCGCGGGCGACATCGAAGAGGTCGAGGGCCGCGGCGTACGGCAGGGGGGACAGCCCGGTGGGCGGCCGTACGGCCGCCCA
>NZ_QQNA01000392.1 GCF_003346515.1 Streptomyces corynorhini | reverse complement strand
GAACACCCGTACCGCCGTACCGCCTAACACCCGTACCGCCGTACCCGCCGGGCGTCCGGCGGGTACGGCGGCGTTCGTGACTACTTCAGGGCAGCGAGCGCGGCCTCGTAGTTCGGCTCCTCGGTGATCTCCTCGACCAGCTCGGTGTAGATCACCTTGTCGTTCTCGTCCAGGACGACCACGGCACGCGCCGCGAGGCCGGCGAGGGGGCCGTCGGCGAGGTCGACGCCGTAGTTCTCCACGAAGGCGCGGCTGCGGAAGGTGGAGAGGGTCTTGACGTTCTCCAGGCCCTCGGCCCCGCAGAACCGGCCCTGCGCGAACGGCAGGTCCGCCGAGACGCAGAGCACCGCGGTGTTCGCCAGTTCGGCCGCCACCTCGTTGAACTTGCGGACCGACGCGGCGCAGGTGCCCGTGTCGACGCTCGGGAAGATGTTGAGGACCTTCCGCTGCCCGGCGAAGGTCTTCAGCGTGGCCGTCGAGAGGTCGCCCGCCACCAGCTCGAAGGCGGGCGCCTCGGAGCCGACCTTGGGGAAGTCACCGTTGACGTTGACGGGGTTGCTCTTGAAATTGACGGTGCTCGGCATGTGATCCTCCTGAGTTACGGGAAACGCACTGCCTCCGACGCTACCGCCTCCGCGTCACACCCCGGGCGGGGCCTCCAGGCCCTCCGGACCTCCCGGGCCTCGGCCGCCGCCGTCCGCCGCCGTCCGCGCCGTCCGCGCCGTCCCGAGGGACGACCGGCGCGGGGTCCGGCGGCGGTCGCGACCGGCGAGGCGGTTCCCGTCAGTAGGTGTTGTGCACGATCCACGCCTCGCCGTACAGGTACCGGCCCTTGGAGTCGTAGACGGTCGTCTGGCAGTTGAGATACGAGGGAATGTAAGCGGCGTAGTACTTGTCGACCTCGGCAGCGGCAGTGCCGGTGGCTCCCAAATTGTCCCCGGTCACCATTCCGTCGAACACGGCTTCGACCGAGTACTCGACAATGTTTCCCTTTTTGATCTCGTCCTTTACGTTGTACTCCGCCATTTCGTGATGCTTGCGGTTTCCCGCCTTGGTGAGCGGTGTCAAGTTGTCCAAGGTGTTGCCGGGACCGCCGAGGTTGTCGTTCAGGAGGTGTCCCTGCACCATGTACTTGGAGAACCAGTCCCCGGACGCGGAGCCCTTCTTCGGCCACCAACTGGGCTTGACCGTCGGCTTGCCGCCGTATTTCACCTTCTTGGGGTGCAGCTCGGCCGTCATCATGCTGCCCACTCCCAGCTGGGAGGAGTCGGCGTACCTGACCTTGTGGCGGCCGGCGTACTGCCGCTGAATCGCCCGGGAGACCGTCGGCTCGGCCACGGCCGCGGTGTCACCGGCCGCGTCGGAACCGCTGGTGGCAGCCGCGACGGTGGGAGCCGGTCCGCTCATCACCCGGTGGGCGTTGGCCTCGGCCTCGCGCTCGAACCGGTCGGAGGGGTCGCTCACCCGCAGACCGCTGCCGTTGTCCGCGCCGGACACGGGGCCCTGCCGCTGCTGGATGACGTGCGTGAGTTCATGGGCGAGGGTGTGCTTGTCCTCGCCGCCCCGCCCGATGACGACATGGCTGCCGGACGTGTAGGCGCGCGCGCCCAGTTCGGCCGCGGAACTCTGGGCGGCGCTGCCCGTGTGCAGACGTACGTTCGAGAAGTCGGCGTTCAGGCGGGCCTCCATCTCGGAGCGCAGCCCGCCGCTCAGCGGAGTACCGGGTTCCCGCAGGACGTTCTGGGCGGAGGCGCGCTGCACCGCGGGCGTCTCCGTGTGGCCGCAGCCGGAGCCGTGCTCGTGCCGCTCCTCGGCCCACGCGTGACCGGCCTGGCGCAGCATCTGGACGACTGCCGCGTTCCCGGCCGTGCTCTGCAGTCCGGGGATGCCCTGGGGCCTCTTGCGTACCGGAGCCGCGGGGCGTTGGCGGCGAGTTGTTCCGACTTCTGCTACGGACGCCTTGTCCTTTGCGGAATCCATAGTTCTCCCTCAGCTTAGCGAGTCACCTTGTTCTACTGGGGCGACCAGGGGGAGTCCAGGTAGACAAGGGCACGTTCGGGCGCCGAAGGGGCAGAGCCCGCGCCTGCCCGGATGCCCCCGGCAGGCCGGTCGGACCCACCGCCCCCG
>NZ_QQNA01000391.1 GCF_003346515.1 Streptomyces corynorhini | reverse complement strand
ACCAAAGCCTCACGCGGCGATATCCCGAAGAACTCCGCGTCGAAACCACCCACATCGGTCAGGAAACCACCCCGCCGGACATAGTCCGAACCGCCATAAACACCCCCCAGCGACTCCCAGCCACGATCGTCAGGGAATCCGCTCACCCCGTCGCGGCCCTCCACCACCACATCCCACAGACCCTCGGGCGACTGAGCGCCTCCCGGAAAACGGCAAGCCATCCCCACGATCACGACCGGATCATCGACGCCCACCGCCGAGGGCCCGCCCGACACTCCCCCGACCACACCCTCGTCACCGCCGGACAGCTCCTTGTGAAGAAAACCGGCCAGAGCCCGCGGCGTCGGATGATCAAAGACCAGCCCCGCGGGAAGCGCCACACCCAGCCCCGCGCCCAGCACGTTCCGCAGCTCCACCGCGATCAAGGAATCCACACCGAGGTCCCGGAACGACCGCTCCGCACCGACCTCACCAGGGCCGCCGTACCCGAGCACGGCGGCTGCGGCGCGCTGCACCTCGTCCAGCACGAGGCGCAGGCCCGCCGCGGGCGACAGTCCGGCCACCCGCGACCTCAGGCCCCCGTCGGGCCCCTCGGTCCGCGCGGCGGGGCCCGACGGCGGGGCGAGGGCCGGAGGGGCGAGGGAGGAGAGGAGCGCGCTGGGGCGAGTCGTCGTGTACGCGGGCACGAACCGCGTCCAGTCGGCGTCCACGACCAGTTGGGTGGTGATCTCCGCGTCCAGGACCGCTCCGAGGACGGAGAGGGCAAGGTGGGGTGCCAGTGCCGTCACGGCGCCCTGGTTCCGGCGTCGGCCACCGGACCCGACGGCCATGCCGTCGCCTGCCCACGGACCCCAGGCGACGGAGGTGGCGGGCAGGCCGTCGGCCCGACGCCGCTCGGCGACGGCGTCCAGGATCGCGTTGGCGGCCGCGTAGGCGCCCTGGCCCGCGCTTCCCACCGTTCCGGCCAGCGAGGAGAAGAGGACGAACGCGGAGAGAGCACGGTCCCGGGTCAGCTCGTCGAGCAGGCAGGCGGCCTGTGCCTTGGGCCGCATCACCCGCTCGATCCGCTCGGCGTCGGTCGCCATCAGTGTGGCGTCGTCGAGGATTCCGGCGGTGTGGAAGACCGCGTCGACGGGGTGCTCCGCGAGGAGCGCGGCGAGGTCCGCCCGGACGGAGACGTCGACGGCGCGCAGGGTGACGCGCGCGCCCGCTTCTTCCAGCTCGGCGCGTAGTTCGGCGGCGCCTGGCGCCGTTGCGCCGCCGCGGCTGACCAGAACGAGATCGCGGGCACCGCGCCGCACCGCCCAGCGAGCCACCCGCGTTCCCAGGGCTCCGGTGCCTCCGGTGATCAGTACCGTCCCGTTCGGCTCCCAGCGGGAGACGTGGCGCGAGGACGGCGCGGACGGTACGAGCCGCCGGCCGAAGAGGCCGTGGGCGCGGATCGCGAGCTGGTCCTCGCCGCTCCCGAGGCGTGTCAGGGCGTGTGCGAGGCGCGCGCACGCCCTGTCGTCGACCCGCGCGGGGAGGTCGACCAGTCCGCCCCAGACGTCCGGGTGTTCCAGCGCCGCGACGCGCCCAAGTCCCCATACGGCGCTGTGGGACGTGCGGGCTATGGACTCGGTCCTGTCGACCGCGACGGCGCCTTGGGTGACGGCCCAGAGCGGTACGCCCGCGAGGTGCGCGTCATCGAGCGCGCGCAGCGCGTGCAGTGTCCCCACGACCGGTTCGGGCGAGGTGGCGAACCCGAGAAGCGAGAGGACTCCGTCCAGCTCCCGGGTCGCATCGAGTGTGTCGGCGCCTTCGGCGGGCAGACCGAGCGCCGCGGCACAGGCCGCGGGGTCGGCGGCGGCCACTTCGACAACCCGCGGGATCAGGCCCTGCTTACGGAGGCCGGAGACGAGGCCGTCGACGGTCTCGCGCGCCTCGATGTCCGCGTCGGACGGAACCAGGACCGCCCACTTTCCGGTGCGGGGCGCACGGGTCGCGGACGAGTTCTCGTCGTCCTTCGTCAGCGGCTGCCAGGACACCTCGTAGCACAGGGCGTCGACGGCCGCGCGCTCCTGCCTGCGGCGGTACCACTTCGACAGGGCCGGGACCACCGGGCCGAGTGTGTCCTGCGCGAGGTCGAGGTCCGACGCGAGAACCGGCAGGTCCTCGTTCTCCACGGCCGCCCAGAACTCGGCGTCGACCACGGCCGATGTCCGGGACGGGCCCGACGTGACATGGGGAGAGCGCTCGTTCGGGGCGAGCCAGTAGCGCTGTCGCTGGAACGGGTACGTCGGCAGGTCGACCGGCTCGTCGCCCTCGCCGCCGCCGAACACCGCCGCCCAGTCGGTCTCCGCGCCGTCGACGTGCAGTGCCGCCATCGCGCGGAGCGCGGTCAGCGGTTCGGCGCCGTCCTTGCGGAGCGTGGGGACGAAGAGCGCATCGCCGAGGGTGTCGGGCACACAGTTCTGCGCCAGCGCCGTGAGCGTGCCGTCCGGACCGATCTCCAGGAAACGCGTCACCCCCTCCCCGACCAACGCCGCCACACCATCGGCGAACCGCACCGCCTCCCGCACATGCCGCACCCAATAATCAGCCGACCCCAACTCCCCGGCCCCGGCCAGTCGACCCGTCACATTCGACACCACCGGAAGCGACGGAACACCATAAACCACACTTTCCGCCACCGACCGGAACTCATCCAGCATCGGCTCCATCAACGGCGAATGGAAGGCATGACTCACCCGTAGAGCCGTCACCTTCCGGCCCAGACCACGGAAGTGCGCCACCACCCCCTCCACAGCGGCGGCCTCACCCGACACCACCACCGCGTCGGGCCCGTTGACCGCCGCGACACCCACACGGCCCGCGTCCAGAAGAGGCAACACCTCCTCCTCACGAGCCTGCAACGCCACCATCACACCACCCGCGGGCAACGCCCGCATCAACCGCCCACGCGCCACCACCAGACGGCACGCGTCCGGCAGCGACCACACCCCCGCCACATACGCGGCCGCGAACTCACCGATCGAATGCCCCATCACCACATCAGGACGCACCCCCCACGACTCCACCAGACGGAACAACGCGACCTCGACCGCGAACAGCGCGGGCTGCGCCCACTCCGTACCCGCCAACCGCTCCCCGCCCCCGTCCCCGTCCGCGCCGAACACCACCTCACGCAGACCCTCACCCACCACCCCCCACCCCCCGCCGCCCGCCCCCCCCCCCCCCCCACCCCCCCCCCCCAACCCACCCCCCCCCCCC
>NZ_QQNA01000390.1:4981-8891 GCF_003346515.1 Streptomyces corynorhini | reverse complement strand
TCTCGCGGGTGCGGGCGGCGCGCCGTGCCGCGCCGCCCGCACCCGCGAGACTGGTCCCCATGAACCGTCGCACCGCCCCCCGGGGCGAACCCGGCCGCACCGTCCTGTTGCGCCGGGGAGAAGTCCACAGCCCCGCCGATCCGTTCGCCACCGCGATGGTGGTCGAGCGCGGCCATGTCGCCTGGGTGGGCTCGGAGGGCGCCGCGGACTCCTTCGCCACCGGGGTGGACGAGGTCGTGGACCTGGACGGCGCCCTGGTCACCCCCGCCTTCACCGACGCCCACACCCACCTGACCGGCACCGGCCTCGCGCTCACCGGGCTCGACCTGTCCGGCGCCGGGAGCCTGCCGGAGGCGCTCGCGCTCGTACGGGCCCACCACGAGGCGCGGTCGCCCGCCCACGGTGAGGTGCTGCTCGGCCACGGCTGGGACTGCGACAACTGGCCCGAGCGACGGCCCCCGTCCCGCGCCGAACTGGACGGGGCCGCGCCGGGCCGACCGCTCTACCTGCCCCGGATCGACGAGCACTCGGCCGTGGTGACCACGGCCCTGCTCGACCTGGTGCCCGCGGTCAGCACGCTGCCCGGCTACCACCCGGACGCCCCGCTGACCGACGCCGCGCACCACGCCGTGCGCGAGGCCGCCCACGGCGCCCTCGGCCCCCGGCAGCGCGCCGAGGCGCAGCGGGCCGCCCGGCTGCGGGCCGCCTCGCTCGGGATCGGCACGCTGCACGAGTGCGCGGGCCCGGACATTTCGAGCGAGGAGGACTTCACGGCCCTGCTCGCCCTGGCCGACGCGGAGCCGGGGCCGCGTGTCCACGGCTACTGGGCCGAGCTGATCAGCGACGAGAAGGGCGCCCGGCGCGTGCGTGAGCTGGGCGCGTGGGGCGCCGCGGGTGATCTCTTCGCGGACGGCTCGCTCGGCTCCCACACGGCCGCCCTGCGCGCCCCGTACGCCGACGCCGCGCACACCGGCGCCGCCCGGCTGGACGCCGCCGCGATCGCCGCCCACGTCACCGCCTGCACCGAGGCCGGGATCCAGGCGGGCTTCCACGCCATCGGGGACGCCGCCGTCGACGCGGTCGTCGAGGGGGTGCGCCGGGCGGCCGAACGGCTCGGGACCGCCCGCGTCCGGGCCGCCAGGCACCGCGTCGAGCACGCCGAGATGCTGACCCCGGACACCGTCGCGGGCTTCGCGGAGCTGGGGCTCACCGCCTCCGTGCAGCCCGCCTTCGACGCGGCCTGGGGCGGCGCCGACGGCATGTACGCGACCCGGCTCGGCGCCGAGCGCGCCGCCACGCTCAATCCGTACGCCGCCCTGCTGCGCGCCGGGGTCCCGCTGGCCTTCGGCTCGGACAGCCCGGTCACCCCGCTGGACCCGTGGGGCACCGTACGGGCCGCCGCCTTCCACCGCACGCCCGCCCACCGGATCTCGGTGCGCGCCGCGTTCACCGCCCACACCCGGGGCGGCTGGCGCGCCGTCGGCCGCGACGACGCCGGCACGCTGGTGCCGGGCGCCCCCGCCGACTACGCCGTCTGGCGGACCGGCGAGCTGGTGGTCCAGGCGCCGGACGACCGGGTGGCCCGCTGGTCCACCGACCCGCGCTCCGGCACCCCGGGCCTGCCCGATCTCACCCCCGGCCGGCCGCTGCCCGTATGTCTGCGGACCGTCGTCTCCGGACAAACGGTATTTGTGCGACCGAACGAGTGACGTACGGACATTTCGTACCGCCCGCCGGTGGTCCCCGCTCTCTGCCGCGACCTGCGGATCTCCCGCACTGACCTGGTGATTCGGGTAAACGCCGCACTTCAAACGGCTATTGACAGCAAGCCTCCACGGGCGGGTAGGTTCGGCCGGGTCCACCACGGACGTCCGTCCGGTAACCTCCACGCGGTCGTCGAACGCCGCTGGGCCATGGGGTGGTGTGCCGCACCGGCGCACCACCACTGGGAGCCAGGTCCAGCGCCCGCGTCTCGTCGGCGAGGGAAGGATTCTGCCGGTCGGCGGGTGTGACCCGGATGGGGCCCCGGCGTTCAGTAGACAACGGCTTTCGGTCGACCCGCAGCCAGCGGGTGCCAGGTCGGCCCGAAGGACGCCGGGTCCCGATCCGCAGCCCCGGTCGTGGCCCCGGCCCCGACCGGCAGCCCCGGCCCCCGGACCGCGCGGTATCCGGTTGCGCCCGTCATCTCCCGAGATGCCCCTTCGGCGGCCCCCGTCCGGGCCCGACACCTGTTCGCCGAGGTGCTCCGGGCGCCCGGTGTGCTCGCTAAGCTGGTGATCTGCGTACGGCTCTGCGTACGGCGATCCACATAGGGGCAGCAGTGAACGACGGTGACCAGAGGCGGTACGGGCCCCTCGGTACGGCCTTGGTGATCATCCCGACCTACAACGAGGCCGAGAACATCGCGTCGATCGTCTCCCGGGTGCGCGCGGCGGTGCCCGCCGCCCACGTCCTCGTCGCCGACGACAACAGCCCCGACGGCACCGGGAAGATCGCCGATGAGCTGGCCGCGGCGGACAGCCAGGTCAACGTCCTGCACCGCAAGGGCAAGGAGGGGCTCGGCGCCGCCTATCTGGCGGGCTTCCACTGGGGCATCGAGCGCGACTACGGCGTCCTCGTGGAGATGGACGCCGACGGTTCGCACCAGCCCGAGGAGCTGCCCCGGCTGCTGACCGCGCTCAAGGGCGCCGATCTCGTCCTCGGCTCGCGCTGGGTGCCGGGCGGCCGGGTCGTCAACTGGCCCACCACCCGCAAGATGATCTCGCGCGGCGGCAGCTCCTACTCCCGGGTGCTGCTCGGCGTGCCGATCCGCGACGTCACCGGCGGCTACCGGGCCTTCCGCAAGGAGACCCTGGAGGCGCTCGGCCTGGACGCCGTCTCCTCCCAGGGCTACTGCTTCCAGGTCGACTTGGCCCGGCGTGCCGTCGAGGCGGGCTGCCATGTGGTCGAGGTGCCCATCACCTTCGTCGAGCGCGAGCTGGGCGACTCCAAGATGAGCAAGGACATCCTGGTCGAGGCGCTCTGGCGGGTCACGGCGTGGGGCGTCGAGTCCCGCGCCAACCGTCTCCTCGGCCGCAAGCCCACACCGCCGTCCCGGTCTTGATCACCCGCTTACGCCGTCAGCGCCGCCGCCCAGGCACACTGGGAGTATGACGACCGCGCAGCCGCAAAGTCCCCGTCCGAAGCGCTCCCGCGCCCGCACCCTGATCCCGCTGTCCATCGCCGCCTGGCTGGTGCTGGAGATCTGGCTGCTGACCGTGGTGGCGAACACCATCGGCGGCTTCGGCCTCCTGCTGCTGATCGCGGGCTCGATCGTGCTCGGCGCCGTGGTGATCAAGAGCGCGGGCCGGCGCGCCTTCCGCAATCTCACCGAGACCGTCCAGCGCCAGCAGCGTCAGCAGCGTCAGCAGCGGCCGGACGCGACCCCCGAGGTGGGCGGCGCGACCGGGACCACGGGCAACGGGTTCCTGATGCTCGGCGGGCTGCTGATCATGGTGCCGGGCATCATCACCGACGTCCTGGGGCTGCTGCTGCTCATCCCGTTCGTCCGGCTGGCGCTCGGCCGCTACGCGGAACGGTCGCTGGAGCGCCGGGTGCGGGCGGCCTCGGTCTCCGGCGGGCTGGGCGACGCCTTCGAGCAGGCCCAGCAGGCCAGAATGCGCCGGCCCGACGGCAAGGTGGTCCAGGGCGAGGTCATCAAGCACGACGAGCGGCCGGAGGACCAGGGACCCGAGGACCGGGGCCCGCGCCCGCCGCTGACCCCCTGACCCGTCGCTCCGCCCCCTGACCCACCCCTGACCCACCGCAGAACCGCTCGTGCGCCGAACCGCTCGGCGCGCGAGCGGTTCGGCGCACGACAGCTGTCGCGCACGACACCCACCGTGCACGACACAGAGCCGCGGGCCGCCCC
>NZ_QQNA01000390.1:0-4949 GCF_003346515.1 Streptomyces corynorhini | reverse complement strand
GGGGCGGCCCGCGGCTCTGTACGTGATGTGTGTCTGTCGTGCGGTGTGTACGCGGTCAGGCGGACTTGCGGCTGTCCCGCGGATGCACGGCGATGTTCATGGCACCGGAGCGCAGGACGGCCAGCCTCTCGGCCAGCACCTCCTCCAACTCCTCGCGGGTGCGCCGCTCCATGAGCATGTCCCAGTGCGTACGCGCAGGCTTGCCCTTCTTCTCTTCGGGGCCATCCCCGTCCACCAGGAGTGCCAGGGCGCCGCACGCCTTGCACTCCCACTCCGGCGGAATCTCCGCCTCTACCGAGAACGGCATCTCAAATCGATGGCCGTTCTGGCATGCGTACTCCACCGCCTGGCGCGGGGCCAGATCGATGCCGCGGTCCGTCTCGTAGCTGGTAACCACAAGTCGCGTGCCGCGGAGAGCTCGCTCACTCATGAATCGTGCCTCCCGGGCTTGTCGCCCACAGGACAGGTGTCGCTGTCGTCGTCATCCGGTCAACGTCCGGTCGGCGGTAAAGATTCCCGTTCCGGGTCTGCGTCGCCCGTCGTGCCGTTGCTTGTTCAAGGATTACGTACCCACCAGCGCCCGGTTTGTCACATCTAACAGGAGATGTCACCCAGCGAAGTCGTCTGTCGAGTACGCAGTAACGGTCCGCCTGGCAGGCCAACCGCGTACACTACCGCCCTTTGAGTTCAACGTCTAAATACGCTCCGGTACGGGGTTTCCCGCGGCCGCGATCGCCCGCCCGATCGGGACCCTTGCCAGCAGGCCGAACCCTAGCGCGAAGAAGACCACGAGGGAGATGATCGCGTCGCGGTAACTGCCCGTGACCTGAAAAGCCACCCCGAACACCAGCGGTCCCAGCCAGCTCAGCCCCCGGTCGCTCATCTCGTACGCCGAGAAGTACTCGGCCTCCTTGCCGCTCGGCACCAGATGGGAGAAGAGCGAGCGCGACAGGGCCTGGCTGCCGCCCAGCACCAGACCGATCGCCGCGGCCAGCGCGTAGAACGCCACCGGCGCGTCGGCGGGCAGGAAGTACCCCGCCACGAGGATGAGCGTCCACACCGCCAGCGAGCCCAGGATCGTCCGCTTGGCCCCGTACGACCTGGCCATGCGGCCCATGCCCAGAGCGCCGGCCACCGCCAGGACCTGGACCAGCAGTACGGCGGTGATCAGGGTCGTCTGGTCGAGGCCCAGCTCCTCCGAGCCGTAGATCGACGCCTGGGAGATCACCGTCTGGATGCCGTCGTTGTAGACCAGATAGGCGAGCAAGAAGGACAGGGTCAGCGGATGGCGGCGCATGTCGCGCAGCGTGGCGAGCAGCTGCCGCCAGCCCGTGCCCACCGCCCCCTCGCCCGAGCGCACCACCCGGCGGTCGCGCAGCCTGCGCAGCGGCACGATCGTGAAGGCGCCCCACCAGACCCCGGCCGTCGCCAGACAGATCCGCACTGCCGCCGACTCGGAGACCCCGAACGACTCGTGACCGGTGTAGAGCGCCAGATCCAGCAGCAGGACCAGCGCGCCCGAGGTGTAGCCGAAGGCCCAGCCCCGGGACGAGACGGCGTCGCGCTCGTCGGGCGTGGCGATCTGCGGCAGATAGGCGTTGTAGAGCACCATCGAGACCGCCAGCGAGGCGTTGGCCACGATCAGCAGCAGCGCCCCCAGCAGATAGCGGTCCCCGTCCAGGAAGAACATGCCGGCCGTGGCGCTCGCGCCCAGATAGGCGGCGGCCGCCAGCAGCGGCTTCTTGCGCCCCGTACGGTCCGCCGCCGCGCCCGCCAGCGGCATCGCCAGGATGGCGACGACCAGCGACAGGGAGACCGTGTACGCGAAGACGGAGCCCGCCCGGACGGGGACGCCCAGCGGATGCACATAGCCGTCGGCGTCCGCCGCGGCTTTCGCCACCGAGGTCAGATACGGGCCCAGGAACACGGTCAGCACGCTCGTCGAATAGACGGAGCACGCGAAGTCGTAGAAGTACCAGCCGCGCTGCTCGCGCCTGCGGTCCGCTGCCCCGGCGGTCGCCTCGGCTGTCTCGGCGGTCATCCCCGCGTCCTCTCCCCCGTACGGGCGCGCCGCCCGGTCAGTTCCATGCGTCCCGAGCGGTCAACACGGCGCGCAGTGTCTCCAGTTGATCAGTCATGATGCCATCCACGCCGAGGTCGAGGAGCGCCTCCATCCGGTTCGCCTCGTTGACCGTCCAGACATGGACCTGCAGGCCGCGCGCGTGCGCCGTCCGTACGAAGCGCTCGTCGACCACCGGGACGCCGTTCTGCGCCTCGGGGACCTGCGCGCACACCGCGCCGGGGCGGACAGGCGCGGGGATCCCGTACGAGCGCAGCCGCAGCCCCAGCACGCCCCGCACGCCGTACGACGTGGCGAGCCGGGGGCCGGCCAGGCGGGCCGCGCGCGCCACCCTGGCCTCCGAGAAGGAGCCCACGCACACCCGGTCCCAGCTCTCCGTGCGGCCGATCAGCTCGACCAGCGGCGCCAGGGCGGGCGCCGCCTTGATGTCCACGTTCCAGCGGGCCCCGGGGAACTCCTCCAGCAGCTCCTCGAAGAGCGGCAGCGGCTCGCGCCCCGCCACCTCGGCCCGGCGCACCTCGGCCCACGGGAGATCCGCGATCCGGCCCCGGGCGTCGGTGACCCGGTCCAGCGTCGGATCGTGGAAGGCGACCAGCCGGCCGTCCCTCGTGGCGTGCACATCGGTCTCGAAATGGCGGTAGCCGAGGGCGGCGGCCCGGCGGAACGCGGCGGCGGTGTTCTCCAGGCCGTCCGCCGCGCCGCCGCGGTGCGCGAACGCGATCGGGCCGGGACGCCGTGCGCCCGGCCGGTCGAGATAGGGGTGGCGAGGTCGGGTCACCGAGGCAGTATGGCCCCTCCCGGTGACGTCCCGGCGACGATCTCGGGACCGCCGTCCGCCCCGCGGACGGCGAACACGCGCAGGAAGAACTGCGCGAGCGGGCCGATGGCCAGCGCGTACGCCGCCGTGCCGATGCCCACGGAGCCGCCCAGCGCGAAGCCGGTGACGACGACCGCCACCTCGATCGCCGTACGGACCAGCCGCACCGAGCGGCCGGTCAGCCGGTGCAGCCCGGTCATCAGGCCGTCGCGCGGCCCGGGGCCGAAGCGGGCCGCGATGTACAGGCCGGTCGCCGCCCCGTTGAGCACGATCCCGGCGACCAGCAGCGCGATCCGGACGGGCAGCCCGTGCGCCGCGGGCACCAGGGCGAGCGTCGCGTCGGTGGCCAGCCCCACGGCGAAGACGTTGGAGACCGTGCCGAGCCCCGGCCGCTGCCGCAGCGGTATCCACAGCAGCAGCACCACCGCCCCGGCCGCGATCGCGACCACTCCCATGGACAGCCCGGTCAGCTTCGCCAGCCCCTGGTGCAGCACGCCCCACGGCTCCAGCCCCAGGCCACCGCGGACCAGCAGCGCGGAGCTGGCCCCGTACAGGGCGAGACCGGCGTAGAGCTGCCCGAGCCGACGGGGCAGCTGCGGGGTCCTGAGACCGGAGGCGATCGACACGGTGCCGTCCTTTGGTGCGATGGTGGACTGGGACATGCCACTGTGTGGCTGATCCGGCCATGCCAACCATGGCCAATCCGGGGAAGGTGGACTGATTTCCATGGCGCAGTGGACCTCTGCTGTCGGGGCGGTGCAACTGGCCAGACAACTCCACGCCCAGCGGACCGCGACCACCGGCCCCGGCATCCGCCGCCCGCCCGCCTACCGGGCCCTCGCCGACGGGATCCGGCGGCTGGTCCTGGAGGGCCGGGTGCCGGTCGCCGCCCGGCTGCCCGCGGAACGCGAGCTGGCGGTGGCGCTGTCCATGAGCCGCACCACCGTGGCCGCCGCCTACGAGGCGCTGCGCTCCGAAGGGTTCCTGGAGTCCCGCAGGGGCGCCGGGAGCTGGACCGCCGTCCCGGCGGGCAACCCGCTGCCCGCGCGCGGACTCGAACCGCTGCCGCCCGAGTCGCTCGGCTCCATGATCGACCTCGGCACCGCCGCCCTGCCGGCCCCCGAACCCTGGCTCACCCGTGGCGTCCAGGGGGCCCTGGAGGAGCTGCCGCCGTACGCGCACACCCACGGCGACTACCCGGCCGGGCTGCCCGCGCTGCGCCGGATGCTCGCCGAGCGCTACACCGAGCGCGGCATCCCGACCATGCCGGAACAGATCATGGTCACCACGGGCGCGATGGGCGCCATGGACGCGATCTGCCATCTCTTCGCGGGGCGCGGAGAGCGGGTCGCGGTCGAGTCCCCGTCGTACGCCAACATCCTCCAGCTGATGCGGGAGGCGGGCGCCCGGCTGGTGCCCGTCGCCATGGCGGAGGGGCTGTCCGGCTGGGACCTGGCGCGCTGGCGCCAGGTGCTGCGCGACGCGGCGCCCCGGCTCGCCTATGTCGTCGCCGACTTCCACAACCCGACCGGCGCGCTGGCCGACGAGGACCAGCGGCGACAGCTGGTCGACGCGGCCCGCTCGGCGGGCACGGTGCTCGTCGTCGACGAGACCATGTCCGAGCTGCGCCTCGACCCGGACATCGAGATGCCCCGGCGCGTCTGCGCCTTCGACCCGGCGGGCAGCACCGTCCTCACGGTCGGCTCGGCGAGCAAGGCGTTCTGGGCGGGGATGCGCATCGGCTGGGTGCGCGCCGCCCCCGATGTGATCCGCTCCCTCGTCGCCGCGCGCGCCTACGCCGACCTCGGCACCCCGGTCCTCGAACAGCTCGCCGTCCACTGGCTGCTGCGTACCGGCGGCTGGGAGGAGGCCGTCGCGCTGCGCAGGGCGCAGGCGCGGGAGAACCGCGACGCGCTGGTCAGCGCCGTACGCGCGGAGCTGCCCGGCTGGGAGTTCGACGTGCCGGGCGGCGGGCTGACCCTGTGGGTGCGTACCGGCGGGCTGTCCGGTTCGCGGCTCGCCGAGGTGGGGGAGCGGGTCGGGGTGCGGGTG
>NZ_QQNA01000039.1 GCF_003346515.1 Streptomyces corynorhini | reverse complement strand
GGGCGGAGCGGCTCGGCGCGGGCCGCGATGTCGCCGCCGCGGTGACCTCCTCCCCGGCGGCGACATCGCGGCCCGCGCCGAGCCGCTCCGCCCCCGCCGCCCCGCCCGTGGGCGGGACGTACGGGACGGCCGTGGACCGGCCGGACATCGCTCCGCGCCCCGGCGCGCGACCCGCGCCGCTGCCGCGCCGGGCCGGGAGCGGGGTGACCATGACCAGCTTCCCGGGCAAGGTGTCGGGCGGGGACGGCTATCAGATCGTGCACCGGGGCGAGTGGGTGACCGTCCGGGGCACGGGCTACTTCACCGTCCGCTGGGACCTGATGTACGGGGAGCGCGACGGCGGGCTGACCATGCCGTCGTGGACGGGGCTGAGGGGAAAGCTGTTCCATGTGGCCTCCGGCGGCGGTCACCGGATGGACGACGCCCAGCCCGGGACCCCCTCGGGCCACACCTGGCAGGGCAACCCCGAGGAGGGCTCCATCACCCTGCCGCCGGGTGCGCAGATGATGTGGCGCGACGAGTACTTCCATCTGGACGGCGAGGTCACCGTGCACCTCAACGAGACCGACGCCGACTACAACCTCGATGTGCTGCCGATGAGTTGGGACTCCGTCACCGCCGACCTCGACAGGCCACCGGCGTCCGACGGCGCGGACGGCCGGGTGCGGTACGGATTCGTCCGGGACACGGGCGACGATCGTGCGCCGGTCCCGCAGTACATGACCCGGGAGACACCGGCCGATCCGCTGACGGTGCGCCAGAGGTCCTCGGTGCGCTGAGACAACCGGTTGCCGGGCCGCTGCCCCGCCACCGCGGCGCCCGCCCGTCATCGCCCGCGCCTTCAGGACCCAGGAGGATCTTCCTGTTCACGGTGGTCGCGATCGGCCGCCACCGGGGCCGTGGGCGGTACACGGAAATCTTCCGTCACCCCTCTCCTCGGCAGCGCCTCGCGCTGCTAGCCTCCGCTGCACGGGAACCGGTTTCCATGCCGCGCCGACACCGTCGTCGGCCACGGCCCACCGGGGAGGGAAGGGCGGGCATGACGAGGAGAAGCACCGGCGCGCGGGGCCGGCACACCATCCGGGACGTGGCGGCCCGCGCGGGCGTCTCCGCCTCGACGGTCTCGCGCGTCCTGGGCGGCGCCTATCCGGTGAGCGCGGCCACCCGTACCCGGGTGATGGGCGCCGTACGGGACCTCGACTACGTGGCCGACGCGCGCGCCAAGGCCGTCGCGGGGGCGGGCACCCCGACCCTCGCGTTCGTCCTCGACGACATCACGGGCCCTTCGTTCACGCACATGGCACACGGGGTGGAGCGCGAGGCCACCCTGCGCGGCCACCTGTCTCTGGTGTGCAGCACCGACGGCGACGCCGAACAGCGGCTGGCCTTCGTCGAGATGATGCGCGCCCAGCGCGCCGCCGCCGTGATCCTGGTGGGCGGCGCCGCCGACACGCCGCGCGAACGGGAGCGGATGATCCGGACGGCCGAGTCGCTGCGGGCGGCCGGCTCCCGGCTCGTGCTGTGCGGACGGCCGCCCCTCGACGGCGACGCCCCGGTCACGGTGATCGAGTACGACAACGAGGGCGGCGCGCAGGCGATCTGCGGGTATCTGCTGGCCCAGGGGCACCGCCGGATCCTGTATCTCGGGGGCGCGCCGGACAACTCGACGGCGCGCGGCCGGGCCCGCGGCTATCTGGCGGCGCACCACGCCCTGGGCCTCGACCCGGATCCCGCGCTGCGGATCCCGGGGGACTTCACCCGGGACTCCGGCCACCGCCGCACCCGGGAGGCGCTCGCGGCGGGCCTCGGCTTCACCGCCGTGTTCGCCGCCACCGACATGGTCGCCACCGGCGCGCTGACCGCGCTGCGCGAGGCGGGGCTCGACGTGCCGGGCGATGTGTCGCTCGCGGGGTACGACGACATCCCGTTCGCCCGTGACCTGCATCCCCCGCTGACCACGGTGCACGTGCCCTACGAGGAGCTGGGCCGGCTCGCGGTGCGCTCGGCGCTGGGCCGCGCGGCGGACGGCTCCCACGGGGCGGACGAGCATCTGCTGCTGGGGACGCACGTGGTGGTGCGCGGCTCGGTGGCGGCCCCGGCCGCCGGACGGGCCGGCGCCCCGTGACCGGCCCCGCCCCCACGCCCTCCGCCGCGCTGAGCACGCGCGCGCTGCGGTGGCTGGAGTTCCCCGCCCATCTCGCGGTGCTCAATCTGTGCTGGCTGGCGGCCGCGCTGCCGGTGGTCACCTCGTACGGCGCCGGGATCGCCCTGCAGGTGGCGCTGCGCGCCTGGCGGGAGGAGGGGGAGAGCCGGGTCGCCGCCGTCTTCTTCCGGGAGTTCCGCGCGCGGGTGCGCGGCTCGCTGCCGCTGGCCGCCGCCGGGCTGGGGACGGTGGCCGGGCTGTGGCTGTCCGCCTCCTTCTGGCTCGGTGCGCCGGGGCCCCTGCTGGCGGCGGCCACCGCCGTGCTGCTGCCGCTCGCCGTGGTCACGGCCGCCGTCCATCTGACGGTCTTCGAGGTGGCCGCCCGCAGCCCCGGGGCGGGGACGGGCCGGTGGGTGCGGGAGGCGCTGCTGCTGTCCGCCGCCCGGCCCGCCCGCTGCCTCGGCGCGCTGCTGCTCTGCGCGACCTGGGCGGCGCTGCTGTGGCGGCTGCCCCAGCTCGTCCCGCTGTGGGGGGTCAGTGTGCCCGCGCTGGCGCTGGGAGCGGTGCCCGCGCGCCGCCGCGCGGACGCCGCGGGGACGCTGTCCGCGCCTTCATAGAAACCGGTTGTCGAATGTGCCGTCCGATGTCTTGTCGAGCACCGATTAGGTCTTTATGCTCACCGCGACAACCGGTTTCTATCCCCGCACCGGGGGAGACACGGGAGACAGTGTGATGCGCAGTACGGCACGGCGTGGTGCCGCGGGAATCCTGGCCATGTGCGGGCTGCTGGCCGGGCTGACGGCGTGTGCGGACCGCACCGCGTCGGCGAGCCATTTCACCACCGACGAGAATCCGGCCGAGGTCGGCGGAACCCTGCGGTTCATGACCCCTGGCTACCCCACCACCCCCGACGGCAAGGCCGCTCTGAAGAAGGTCGTCGACACCTTCCACCGGACGTACCCGAAGGTGCGGGTCGAGACCGACCTCGCCTCCTGGGCCCATCTCAACGAGAAGGTCACCACCTCCATCGCCGCCGGGGATCTGCCCGACGTGATGGTCACCGGCGTCGGCTGGATCCCGCCGTTCGCGAGCAAGGGCGCCTTCGCCGACCTCGGCTCCTTCGGCCTCACCCCGAAGACCCTCGCCGAGCGGGTGCGGCCGGGCTTCGTGGAACCGGCGGTGTACGACGGCAAGGTGTACGGGGTGCCGAGCATCGGCGGCGCCAAGGTCATCGCGTACCGCAAGAGCGTGTTCGCGGCGGCGGGCCTCGACCCGGACAAACCGCCGACGGACCTCGCGGAGCTGCGCGCGTACGCGAAGAAGCTGACCGTGCGGAAGAACGGCCGGCTGGAACGTTCCGGCTTCGACTTCTGGGTGAACCCCACCCAGCACCAGTACACGCAGAACTTCGCGACCTTCCTCAAGGCGGCCGGCGGCTCCTTCTACGACTCCCGGGGGAGGGCCGCCTTCGACTCGCCCGCCGGGGTGCGCGCCCTGGAGGCGATGGACGGCCTCATGAACAGCGACCGCGCCCAGGACTTCGCGACCGCCTCCGGCGACGGCAGTCCGATGGTCCTGTCGGGACGCGCGGCGATGGGCTTCATGGGCGCCTACGTCGACTGCGACAACAAGACCGGGGTGGGCGAGAAGGTCTGCGACGACCTGGGCTTCTTCAACATCACCGACAAGGAGCAGGCGATGTTCATGGGCGGTCAGATCGCCTCGATCTCGTCACGCACCGAACTGCCCGGCGCCGCGTACCAGTTGCTCAAGGTCCTCACCTCGCCCGAGGCGGAGGCGGATCTGGCGAAGCTCAACCTGGCGATCCCCGCCGCACGGACCGCCGAGGGCTCCGCGGTCGAGACCTCCAATCCGGCGAGCGAGTTCGCGGGGCGGAACACCGCGCACTCCGCCTACTCCGGCGGCGCCGACAACTGGCTCCAGCTCCAGGACGAGTTCGCGCCCGCCCTCGACGAGGCCCTGCTGCGCCGCCGCACTCCGCGGCAGGCGCTCGACACCCTCGCCGGGAAGGCGGGTTCGATGTGACCACCACCGACACGGGAGCGCTGCCCGCCACCCGGCGTCCGCCGCGCTCCGCGCCCGCCGCGCACTCCCCGGGGGCCGCGCGGGCGCTGACCCGCCCGCAGCGCCGCGCGGGCTGGCTGCTGCTCGCGCCCGGCCTCGCCCACATGACGCTCTTCGTCGCCGTACCGATGCTGCTGGCGCTCGGTTTCAGCTTCTTCGCGTACGACTTCCTCCAGGCGCCGCGCTGGGTCGGTCTCGACAACTACCGCACCCTGCTGCACGACGACCGGTTCCACACCGCGCTGTGGAACACCACGCTGTACACGGTCGTGATCGTGCCGGTCGGCATGGCGCTGGCGCTGGCCATCGCCCTCGGCCTGGACCAGAGGATCAAGGCGCGCGGCTTCTTCCGCACCGCCTACTATCTGCCGCACATGACGGCGACCGTGGCCGTCGCCGTCGTCTGGCTCTGGCTGCTCGACCCGAACGCCGGCGCGCTCAACAACTTCCTCGCCCTGTTCGGTGTCGCCCGGGTCAACTGGCTCGGCTCCACCACCTGGGCGCTGCCCGCCATCATGGCGCTGGGCATCTGGCAGGGGCTCGGCACCAAGATGGTGATCTACCTCGCCGCGCTCCAGACCGTACCGGCGGAGCTGAAGGAGGCGGCCCGGCTGGACGGCGCGAACCGGTGGCAGGTCTTCCGCAACGTCACCTGGCCGGCGATCGCGTCCGGGAACCTCTTCGTCCTCATCACCTCCGTCATCTTCTCGTTCCAGGTGTTCGAGCAGGTGTACGTGATGACGCGTGGCGGCCCGATCAACAGCACGCTCGTCCTGACCTACGACATCTATCTCAACGCCTTCACCCGGCTGAGGTTCGGCTACGCCTGCGCCGAGGCGGTCGTCTTCCTGCTGATCATCGGTCTGGTCACCCTCGCGGTGATGCGGTTCAACAGGGGAGCGCGCGATGCGTAACACCACCATGTCCGCGCCACGGCTGTCGCGCGCCCCGCTGTACGCGGCCCTCACACTGGGCGCCGCCGTGATGCTCGTACCGTTCGCCTGGATGGTCCTCACCGCGCTCAAGCCGGCCGCCGAGCTGGGCAAGGGGACCTGGCTGCCCGAGCGGGTGCGGTGGGGCAACTTCGCCGACGCCTTCAACGCCGCGCCGTTCGACGTCTACTTCCGCAACAGCCTGCTCATGTCGGTCGGTCAGACCCTGATCACGGTGGTCCTGGCGAGCGCCGCCGGTTACGCGCTGGCCCGCACCCCGATCCGGGGCCGCGGGCTGTTCTTCGGGCTGACGGTCGGCATGATCATGGTTCCGGTGTACGTGATCCTCATCCCGCGCTTCCTGATCGTCCGCTCGATCCCCTTCTTCGGCGGCAACGACTGGCTCGGGCAGGGCGGCACGGGGTGGCTCGACTCGTGGTGGGCGCTGATCGTGCCGGGTGCGCTGGCGCCGCTGTACATCTTCCTGGCCCGCCAGTTCTACGTCGACCTGCCGGACGAACTGGCGGACGCGGCGCGCCTCGACGGGCTCTCGGAGATCGGGATCTGGGCCCGGGTGATGACCCCGCTGATCAAGCCCGCGATCATCACCATCGCGGTGTTCCAGTTCCAGTCGTCGTGGAACGACTTCCTGTGGCCGCTGCTCGTCACACGGACCGACGAGATGCGGCCGATCCAGCTCGGACTGGCCGTGTTCAGCCATGCCGACATCGAGGTGCAGTGGAACTACCTGATGGCCGGGACGGCGCTCGCCACTCTGCCGATGATCGCGCTGTTCCTCGTCGCACAGCGGTACTTCGTCGAGGGCATGGCCTCGGCGGGCCTGAAGGGGTGACACGGGTGCTCGACGGCGGGGCGCGGCGGGGCGCGCCGCCGGTGGGCGCGGGTATCCGCCGGTCTTGCGGCCGGTGGGTACCCGCGTCGCGGTGTGCGCCCGTGCCGGCGGCGGGCGGATGTCTCAAGGCGTGGCGACGTTCTGGTGCGGGCCGCACGGGTGTGCTAAAACTCCTCCCGTGACAGGCGATCGTCTTCTGGTGGAGTGTCTCCACATCGATCTGTGCCGCGTGACCAGCGCCTCTTGTTGAGCCTGCCGCGGCACTCCTGAGCGACCCCGCCTCCCGCCCTTCGGTCGCATTCCGGCTGTCCCCCCCCTTTTTTTGATCATGTGCGCGTACGCGTGATGTCCGGACGTCCCCGTGGGCCCGTGCCGGTGCGCGCGGTCGTGTCATGTCTCCCTACGGAGCGCATCCCATGCCGACGCCCTCGCTGTCCGCCGAGCCGCGTACCTCCGCCCCGCCCCCGGCCGACCGCGCCCCTGCCGCGACCCGGCGGGTCCGGCGGGCCCGGCTGCGCCGGATCGGACTGCGGTTGCTGGCTCTGGCCGTACTGCTCGCCCTGTGGCAGCTGGTGACCGCGCTGCGGCTCTGGTCGCCGCTGCTGGTCCCGCCGCCCTCCGCCGTGTGGCACGCGCTGCTGGAGACCTCCGGCACGCACGACGGGGTCCGCGGCTACCAGGGACACACCTTGGTCGAGCATCTCGGCGTCAGCCTGCGGCGTATCGCCATCGGGGCCGGTCTCGGTGTGCTGGCGGGGCTGGTCACGGGTGTGCTGATGGGCACACTGCCCTGGGTGCGGGTGGTCCTCGAACCGGCGGTGGCGTTCCTGCGGACGCTTCCGCCGCTGGCCTACTTCAGCCTGCTCATCATCTGGTTCGGCATCGACGAGGCGCCGAAGCTCTGGCTGCTCGCCATCGCCGCGCTGCCGCCGGTGGCCGTGGCCACCGCCTCGGCGGTGGCCTCCGCGCCCGCGTCGCTGGTGGAGGCGGCGCGGGCGATCGGCGCCCGGCCCGCGCAGGTGATCGGCGCGGTGGTCCTGCCGTCCGCGCTGCCCGAGATCCTCGTCGGGGTACGGCTCTCCTTCGGCATCGCCTACTCGTCGGTGGTCGCGGCGGAGACGGTGAACGGGCTGCCCGGGATCGGCGGCGTGATCCGGGACGCGCAGCGCTACAACCAGTCGGACGTCGTCGTCCTCGGCCTCCTCGCGATCGGCGTCTCCGGCCTGCTCATCGACGGGGTGCTGCGGGCGCTGGAGAACCGGCTGGCTCCGTGGCGCGGCCGCGACTGACTTTCCGTCATCTCGACCGCGGCTGACTGAGCGTCAATTCCCCCTTAGATCCCTGTCGTTCCCCTCTACCGAAGGACTCCCTCATGTCCGTACCACGCGGTTGGCGCCGCGCTCCCGCCCTGATCGCGGCCCTGGCCGCCCTGCTCACCGTGAGCGCCTGCGGATCGGGCGGCGCGGCGGGCGGCGGATCGGGCGGCGGTGACAAGACGATCAGGATCGCCTACCAGTCCTTCCCCAGCGGCGATCTGATCGTGAAGGAGAAGGGGTGGCTGGAGAAGGAGCTGCCCGGATACACCGTCAAGTGGACGAAGTTCGACTCCGGCGCGAGCATCAACACCGCGTTCGTCGCGGAGTCGGTCGATCTGGCCGCCATCGGGTCCAGCCCGGTGGCGCGCGGGCTCTCCGCGCCGCTGCACATCCCCTACCAGGTCACCTGGGTCCTGGACGTCGCCGGTGACAACGAGGCACTGGTCGCCCGCGAGGGATCGGGGATCTCCGGTGTGCGGGATCTGGCGGGACACAAGGTGGCCACGCCGTTCAGCTCCACCTCGCACTACAGCCTGCTCGCCGCGCTGGACCGGGCCGGGGTGGCGCCGGGCGAGGTCCAGCTGCTGGATCTCGAACCGCAGGACATCCTCGCGGCCTGGACCCGGGGGGACATCGACGCCGCGTATGTCTGGCTGCCGACGCTGGACGAGCTGAAGAAGTCCGGAAAGACCCTGGTGACCAGCCGTGAGCTGGCCGCGGCGGGCAAGCCGACCCTCGACCTCGGCGTGGCCTCCACGTCCTTCGTCACGGCGCACCCGGACGCCGTCACGGCCTGGCGCAAGGTCCAGGCGCGGGCACTGGACCTGATCCACGACGACCCCGACGCCGCGTCGGCCGCCGTCGGCAAGCAGTTGGGCATCAGCCCGAAGGAGGCGGCGGCGCAGCTGGGGCAGGGAATCTTCCTGACCCCGGCCGACCAGGCGAGCGCCACCTGGCTGGGCGAGCCCGGCAAGGTCGGCGGGCTCGCGGAGAATCTGCACAGCGCCGCCGAGTTCCTCGTCGGCCAGAAGCAGATCGACGCCGCGCCGGATCTCGAAACGCTGGAGAAGTCCGTCTACGTGGAGGGGCTCAGCGATGCGGTCCAGCACTGACGCGCCGTCGGCGGAACCTCGGGGGAGGGCGGAAGCCGCCGGATCCCGGGCGGCGGTGTCCGTGCGGGAGGTCACGCACCGGTACGGCCGGGGCGCCGAGGAGGTGACCGCGCTGGGGCCGCTGTCGCTGGAGGTGCCGGCCGGGGAGTTCCTGGTGCTCGTCGGCCCCTCGGGGTGTGGGAAGAGCACGCTGCTGCGGCTGATCGCGGGGTTCGAGCGGGCGTCGTCCGGCACGGTCACCGTGGGCGGGGAGCCGCCCGAGCCTGGCCGCCGGGCCGGGGTCGTCTTCCAGCAGCCGAGGCTCTTCCCCTGGCGCACGGTCGGCGACAACATCGGGCTCGCGCTGCGCTACGCGGGGGTGCCGCGCGCCGAGCGGGCGGCACGGATCGGGGCGCTGCTGGAGCGGGTGGACCTCGCGGGGGTGGCGGACCGCCGGGTGTGGCAGATCTCGGGCGGTCAGCAGCAGCGCGTGGCGATCGCGCGGGCGCTGGCCGGTGAGAGGGAACTCCTGCTGCTGGACGAGCCGTTCGCGGCCCTGGACGCGCTGACGCGCGAGCGGTTGCAGGAGGATCTGCGCCGGGTGGGCGCGGAGACGGGGTCCACGTCGGTGTTCGTCACGCACAGTGTGGACGAGGCGGTCTTCCTCGGTACGCGTGCGGTCGTGCTCAGCGCCCGGCCGGGCACCGTCGCGCTGGACATCCCGATCGGCCTGCCCAGGACCGGCACCGACCCCGACGAGTTGCGCGGTCTGCCCGAGTACGCGGCGCTGCGGGCCGAGATAGGAGCGGCGGTGCGCGGCGCCGCCCGCTGAGCGCGCCGGGCCGTCAGCCGCCGCCCGCCGTGTCGCGGGTGGCGTGGTGGCGGCCGATCGGCAGCACCGGCGGTGTGCCGGAGACCTCGTCCGGGACGATCCGGCACGCCATGCCGAAGATCTCCCGTACGGAGTCCTCGGTGACCGCGGCGGGGGGCCGGTATGCCGCGCTCCGGGCCGCATGGTCGAGCCGTACGTCCTGACCGCCGGGGCGGCCCGCGGCCCCGGCGATCGCAACCCGGTGGTCAGGCCAGGAACTCCAGCCGGGCCAGCCGTACGGAGCCGCGCAGCGTGACATGGAGGTCGCGCACGCCGGAGAGCCGGACGGCGGCGCGCAGGGTGGTGTAGTCGTACGGTCCGCCGTCGCCCGCCGGGATCTCGAAGGACGCCACTTCGGTGCCGCCCGGCAGCGCGAGCAGCACGTCGCCCGCGCCCGACACCCGGATCTCGGCGGCCGAGGCGCCGTCGCCGAAGTCGCAGTCGCGGAAGACCAGGTGGCCCGCCGCCGCGTCGGCGCTCACCGCGTCGCCGCGCTCCTTCGTCAGGTCGACGATCGCGGTGCCCGACTGCTCGTCGTAGTCGACGGCGGACAGCCCCTTCGTCAGGGCGGGCCTGGCGCGCGGCTCGATCCTCGGCAGGGTGAGTTCGGCGGCGCGGCGGATGTCCGCGCTGGAGGCCGCGGCCTCGAACACGTACCGCCCGCCGGGTACGGTCCACTCCCCGTGCGCCACGTCGTAGTGGCCGAGCGCGGCCGTCGGCACGGTCAGTTCGACCGTACGGGACCGCCCCGGGGCCAGCGGGAGGCGCGCGTGCCCGACGAGGCGCCGGTGCGGGACGCGGACCCGGGGGTCGGCCTCGCGCACGTACAGCTGCACCACCTCGTCGGCGGGGCGCGTGCCGGTGTTGGTGACGGTGATCCGGGCGCGCGCGGCGGCGCCCTCGGGCCCGTCGGGCAGGTCCACCTCCAGCGCGTCGTAGCCGAAGGAGGTGTACGACAGGCCGTGGCCGAAGGGGTAGAGGGGGGCGCCGTCGAAGTAGAGGTAGGTCTGCCGCGACCCGATGATGTCGTAGTCGAGCAGCCCGGCGGGATCGGAGTCGTGCGCGTACCAGGTCTGCGGCAGCCGGCCCGCCGGGGAGACGTCGCCGGCCAGCACCGCGGCGAGCGCGCCGCCCGCGGCCTGCCCGCCGTGCGCGGTCCACACCAGCGCGGGCAGGGCGGCGTGCGCGTCGGGTACGGCGTACGGGTAGGACGAGGTGAGCACGAGCGCGGTCCGCGGATTGGCGGCGAGCGCGGCCCGCCACAGCCGGTCCTGGTGGTCCGGCAGGGCGAGGGTCTCGCGGTCCTCGGTCTCCCGGCCCGCCAGATGCGGGTCGTTGCCCGCCACCACGACGACCACGTCGGCGTCGGCCGCCGCGCGGGCCACGGCCTCCTCGCCGCGTTCGACGACGACGATCTCGAACGGCTCGCCGTTCTCGGCAACCTTCAGGCCGTCCGCGGCGACTGTCACGTACCGACCGGTCCCCAGGTGGAGGAGGAGGTGGCCCCGGTCATGAGGTTCGAGCCGGAAGGACTCCTGGACGACCCAGCCGCCCGGCTGGTCGGCGGAGGCGCGCACACGGCCGTCCTCGGCGACCGACAGATAGCGGCAGTCGGGCGCGCGCAGGGTGAGCAGCCCGCCGCCCCAGTCGATCAGGGCCAGTTCGCTCGCGGCGGCCGGGTCGCCGGTGCTCGTCAGCGGCGGCAGGTCGGTGCGGCCCGCGAGCAGCGCCGGGTCGAGCGCGCCCGCCCGCTCCGGGGCGCCGTCGGCCGCGTCCCCGGTGGGCTCCGGTACCCGGATCCACTCGCCCGTGCCGGTGCGCAGCCGCACCCGGTCCACGCCCTCAGCGAAGGTGACCCGGTCGGCGCCGAACCGCTCGCGCACGCCGTCGAGCGGCGTGGAGCGGTGGATCAGGGTGCCGCTGTACCAGTCGAGTTTGCACTCGTCGGCCAGCAGCCCGACCACCGCGATCCGGCCGCCGGGGGCCAGCGGCAGCAGGCCGTCGTTCTTGAGCAGCACGACGGCCTGCTCGGCGGCCTCCCGGGCGAGCGCCCGGTGGCCCGGGGTGTTCCAGCCGTCGTCGGTCCCGATGCCCGCGTAGGGGTCGAGGCCCGGATCGAACTCGCCGAGGGAGAAACGGACCGTCAGCTGGCGCCGTACCGCGGTGTCGATGTCGCTCTCGTCGATCAGCCCGCGGGCCAGGGCGCCGCGGACGCGGCCGGTCATGACGGAGGAGTCGGTGCCGTGGTCGGTGAAGCTGTCCACGCCCGCGCGCAGGGACGCGGCGGTGGCCTCCTCGTGGGTGTCGAAGTACGCCTCGGAGTCGGTGAGGTTGCTGGGGGCGCCGGCGTCGGAGCAGACCAGCAGCTCCCGCTCCGTCCAGGTGCGCAGCTGGTCGCGCAGGTACGGGGAGAGATGGTTGGGACGCCCGTTGACCAGGTTGTACGCGGGCATGACGCCGGCCACGGCGCCCGCCTGGACGGCCGCGCGGAAGGCGAGCAGGTCGTACTCGTGCAGGACCCGGGGGCCGACCGAGGAGGAGGTGGTGGACCGGTCGGTCTCGTTGTTGTGCGCGAGCCAGTGTTTGAGCACCGGCGCGGTGCGCCAGAAGTCGGGGTGGTCGCCGCGCAGGCCCCGGGTGTAGGCGACGGCGATGGCGGAGGTGAGGCCGGGGTCTTCCGCGTACCCCTCCTCGTTCCGTCCCCACAGGGGGTTGCGGAGCAGATTCACGGTGGGCGCCCAGACGTTGAGGCCGACCCGCTCGTCGCGGCCGCGCAGGGCGCGCGCCTCGGTGGAGACGGCCTCGCCGACGCGGCGCACCAGCTCCTCGTTCCAGGTCGCGCCGAGCCCGACGGCCTGCGGGAAGACGGTGGCCGGGCCCATCCAGGCCACCCCGTGCAGCGCTTCCTGTCCGGTGCGGAAGGCGGCGACGCCGAGGCGTTCCACGGCGGGGGCGAACTGGTGGAGCATGGCGGTCTTCTCGTCGAGCGTCAGCCGCGCGAGCAGATCGTCGACACGCGCGCCGCGGGAGAGGCCGGGGTCGCGGAAGGGCGGCTGGTCTGCGGTCACGGGTCTTCCCCCTGCGGGAGTGATGGCGGAGCCCGGCCGGGCTCCCGGGCGTCGGGCGGCGGGAGATGGCTCCCCTCACCCTTTCGAAGCGCTTCGATGCTCCGAGTCTCTTCGCCAAGTGTCAAGACATCTCGGGACACCCGCACGGATCTGCCACGACCCGGCAATGCCTGTCTGTCTGCGCCGTGTTGGCCTGGGACACACCGTCAGTAAGGAATCTTGGAATCGACTCTTGTGCCTCCGGAGGCGTTCATTTAACCTCGCAGCAACATCGAAGCGCTTCGACAGATCACGGCCGGCACCGCGGTGGCTGTTTCCCGTAACGCCCGCTCCGGATCAGTCGGTCAGGCCAGTTACGCCCGCTCCACGCAGCACACCGCAGCCGACCGGCGGGCTCTCCCGCCGGTGTTCCTGCGCACCACGAAGGGTTGACGCAATGACGCCGAAGTCCTCCTCCGCCCCCAGCCGGAGAAGCTTCCTCGCCTCGACGGCGGTCGCCGCCGCGGCGGTGGCCGGCGGGGTACCGCTGCTCACTGCCTGCTCGGGCTCCGCGGAGAGCAGCGGCAAGGGCGGCACCACCTCGGGCAAGGACGCGAAAAAGCTCCTGCCGACCTTCACCGCGCAGGACGTCGTCACCCCCGACATCCCGTCGAAGAACGGCTCCTCCCTCGGATTCACCCAGCCGCTCAGGATGGCGGACCTGAAGGCGTCGGTGCCCACGCCGCTCGGCAAGGGCGGCACGGTCAAGGTGATGGCACCGTTCTGGGGGTCGCCGCCGAAGAGCCAGAACCCGTACTACACGGCGATGAACAAGGCCATCGGCGCCGAGGTCGTCTTCCAGAACCAGGACGGCAACACCTACGACCAGAAGCTCGGCGCGGTGCTGGCGTCCAGCGAGATCCCCGACGTGGTCGTGATCCCGAACTGGAATCTGGGCGGCAAGATCCCGTCCGCCGTCATCAGCAAGTTCGCCGACCTCGGGCCCTACCTCGGCGGTGACAAGGTCGAGGAGTACCCGAACCTCGCGGCGATCCCCACCGACGCCTGGCAGCGCTCCCTGTTCGGCGGCAAGCTGCTCGGCATCCCGATGCCGGCGGCGTGGGTGCCGAACATCGTGCCGTTCTACCGCAAGGACGTCTTCGACAAGGAGGGGTACCGGCTCCCCACTTCCGCGGCGGAGTTCCTGGCGCTGGCGAAGGAGGTCACCAACGCGCGGGCCAAGCGCTGGGCGTGCGACGACATGAAGTGGACGGCGTTCAACAGCTTCGGCGTGCCCTCCGGGCAGGAGAAGCCGCTCGGCTGGCACATGACCGACGGCAAGCTGGTCTACCGGATCGAGACCGACGCGTACCTGGAAGCGCTGGAGTGGACGCGCAAGCTGTACGCGGCCGGAGTGGTCCATCCCGACGCCAAGGCGGGCAAGACCCAGGGCGATCCGGCGCTGCGCTTCACCTCCGGCGAGACGCTGATCTACAACCAGGACATCTCCAGCTGGTACGCCAAGACCGCGGAGCAGGCCACCCAGAAGACCGGCGTGGTGATCTGGGGCATGGACATCTTCGGCCACGACGGCGGCGACCCGACGCTGTGGGCCGGATCGCCCGCCAACATCTGGTCGTTCATCAGCAAGAAGGCGTCCGAGTCGGTGGTCAGGGACGCGCTGGCCGCCGCCAACGTGACGGCCGCGCCGTACGGCACCAAGGAGTACATGCTCACCAACTACGGCCAGGAGGGCGTGCATTACACCCTTGAGAACGGGCTGCCCGTGAAGAACGAGAAGGGCAACAACGAGGTCATCAACGCGTATGTGATGCTCGACGGCCCGGCCCCCACCATCGCCCACCCCGACTTGCCCGAGATCGCCAAGGCGCAGGTGGAGTGGCAGCAGCGGATGGGCGCCTTCACGAAGAAGTCGTCCTTCTACGGGCTGCAGATCGTCGAACCGGCCCGCTACACCAATCTCGCCGACGACTTCGAGCAGTTGGAGGACGATGTGGTGCGCGGCCGCAAGAAGATCGGCGACGTGCAGCAGGCCGTCTCGGACTGGCGCGGCGGTGGCGGCGACAAGCTGCGCGACTGGTACCGCAAGCTGCTGGACGACAACGCGGCGCAGGGGTGAAGGAGTTGTCGCACAGCACCGCGCCCGGCACCGCCCGGACGCCCGACGACAAGAGCGCCGAGGACGCCGAGGGCGACAGGAGCACCGAGGACGCCGAGGACATCGGCGGCGCCGGTGGTCGCGACGGGGGCGGCGGCTCCGGCCACCCGCTCCCCCGCCCCCGCGCGGGCCGGCGGTCCGGCCGCGCGCCCGGCGGGCCGGGCGGCGCCCCGGTCACCGGCCGGATCCCCCTGCGGGTGCGGCTGCGGCGGGACCGGGTCCTGATCCTGATGACCCTGCCGGTCGTCCTGCTGGTCCTGGTCTTCAACTACCTGCCGATCCTGGGCAATGTGGTCGCCTTCCAGGACTACGACCCCTACATCAGCACCAACGGTGTGGTCTCCATCCTGGAGTCGCCCTGGGTCGGTGGGGAGCAGTTCCAGCGGCTGTTCGAGGACTCGGCGTTCTGGGACGCCGTGACCAACACGCTGGTGCTGTTCCTCATCCAGCTGGTGCTGTTCTTCCCCATCCCGATCGCGCTGGCGCTGGTCATCAACAGTGTGCTCAGGCCCCGGGTGCGGGCCGTGGCGCAGGCCGTGCTGTATCTCCCGCACTTCTTCTCGTGGGTGCTGGTCATCACCGTCTTCCAGCAGATATTCGGTGGCGCCGGCATCATCGCGCAGACGCTGCGCCAGCGCGGCTACGAGGGCTTCGACCTGATGACCGACCCGGCGGTCTTCAAGTTCCTGGTCACGTTCGAGGGCGTCTGGAAGGACGCGGGCTGGGGCATCATCGTCTTCCTCGCCGCGCTCACCTCGGTCAGCCCCGATCTGTACGAGGCGGCGGCCATGGACGGCGCGAACCGCTGGCGCCGGATGTGGCATGTCACCCTGCCCGCGCTGCGGCCGGTCATCGCGCTGCTGCTGGTGCTGCGTGTCGGTGACGCGCTCACGGTCGGCTTCGAGCAGATCCTGCTGCAACGGGACGCGGTGGGACCGGGCGCCGCCGAGGTCCTCGACACCTATGTGTGGTGGAACGGCGTGCGCAACCAGGACTTCAGCTACGCGGCGGCGGCCGGCATCGTCAAGGGCGTGGTCAGCCTCGGGCTGGTGCTCGCCGCCAACAAGATCGCCCATCTGATGGGCGAGCAGGGGGTGTACAAGAAGTGAGCACACTGACCACTCCCCCGGCGGAGCCCGCCGCGCGGCGGCCCCGTCCGGCGGCCCGCGCCGGACGGTGGGCCGCCGCCCCCCGCCCGGTGTGGGAGGAGGAACCCGGCAGGGCGGGACGCGCCGGCAAGGGCATCGTGCTGGCGGGCGCCTGTCTCGCGGTGGTCTTCCCGCTCTGGATCGTGGTGGTCACCAGCCTCTCCGGCAAACGGACCATCCAGGAGGCGGGCGGGCTGGTGCTGATCCCGCGGGGGATCACGTTCATCGCGTACCAGGAGCTGCTCAGCGGCGGCCAGGTCACCCGTGCCGCGCTGATCAGTGTGGCGGTCACCCTGGTGGGCACGGCCTTCTCGATGACGGTGTCGGTGCTCGGCGCCTACGGGCTCTCGCGCTCCGGGTCGTTCGGGCACCGCTGGACGCTGATGCTGCTGCTCGCCACGATGTTCTTCGGCGCGGGGCTGATCCCCACGTATCTGCTGGTGCAGACGCTGGGGCTGACCGACACCTATCTCGCGCTGATCCTGCCGAGCGCGGTGAGCATCTTCAACATCCTGGTCCTGCGCGGGTTCTTCATGGGGATCTCCCCGGAACTCACCGACAGCGCCCGGATCGACGGGGCGGGCGATCTGCGCATCCTGTGGACCATCGTGCTGCCGCTGTCGCGTGCGGTGATCGCGGTGATCACACTCTTCTACGCGGTGGGGTACTGGAGCGCGTGGTTCAACGCGTCGCTCTACCTCAGCGACCAGGACATGATGCCGCTGCAGAACGTGATGATCCAGCTCGTCCAGAAGCAGGAGCCCCCGGTGGGGCTGGCCCAGGCCATCAGGGCCGGCGAACTCTCCCAGCTCGCTCTGCAGATGGCGGTGATGGTGATGGCGCTCCTCCCGGTCGCCGTGCTGTCCCCGTTCGTCCAGAAGCACTTCAAGAAAGGCATGCTCACCGGCGCGGTCAAGGGCTGACGAGGCCGGTGCCCCGCACGCACTCCCTCCCCCTCTCCCCCACGACGGAAGGTGACGTCATGTCCGACCCCACGCGCACGCCAGGCCCTAGCAGACGTACGGTCCTGGCCACGGCCCCGGGCGCGGCCGCCGCGCTCGCCCTGGCCGCCCCCGCGCTCGCCTCCCCCGCGCTCGCCGCGCCGCGCGACCCGGCGGCGCACCGCCCGGACACCGGGGCCGCCGGGGCGGCCGGGGCCGCCGCCGCGCAGGCGTACGCCTGGCGCACGGTGGCCATCGGCGGCACCGGGTTCATCACCGGCGTGCTGTTCCATCCGGCGGTCAAGGGGCTCGCCTACGCCCGCACGGACATCGGCGGCGCCTACCGGTGGGACGCCGGGACCCAGCGCTGGACGGCGCTCACCGACCATCTCGGCTGGGACGACTACAACCTGCTCGGCGTCGAGGCGATGGCCGTCGACCCGAACCGGCCCGACCGGCTCTATCTCGCGCTCGGCGCCTACGCGCAGTCCTGGGCGGGCAACGGCGCCGTGCTGCGCTCCGACGACCGGGGCGCCACCTGGAGCCGCACGGACCTCTCCGTGAAGCTCGGCGCCAACGAGGACGGGCGCGGCGCGGGTGAGCGGCTGCTGGTCTCCCCGCTCAGCGGTGACACCCTCTATCTCGGCACGCGCCACGACGGGCTGCTGAAGTCGACCGACCGGGGCGCCACCTGGGCCTCGGCGCCGTTCCCCGCCGCCGCCGACCCGAGCGGCCAGGGCATCACCTTCCTGGTGGCCGCCGGGCGCGCGGTGTACGCGGGGTGGGGCGACGGCGGCGGCGCCCTCTACCGTACGACCGACGGCGTGAACTGGCAGGCGGTGCCCGGCCGGCCGTCCGGGACATCGGCGCGGGTGCCGATCCGCGCGGCCCACGACGCGGGTTCCGCCGCCCTGTACGTCACCTGCGCCGACACACCGGGACCCAACAACCAGACCGACGGATCCGTCCACCGGCTCTCCACCGCCACCGGCGCCTGGTCGGACGTGACGCCCGTCAAGCCGTCGGGCGGTGATCAGTTCGGCTACGGCGGGGTGGCCGTCGACGCCCGGGTCGCCGGTACGGTCGTGGTCTCCACCAACAACCGCTGGGGGCCCGTCGACACGCTCTACCGGTCCACCGACGGCGGCGCGAGCTGGACCTCGCTCAAGGACTCCGCGACCCTGGACGTCCGCGAGACGCCGTATCTGAACTGGGGCGCCACCGCCAAGTTCGGCTGGTGGATCCAGGCGGTCGCGCTCGACCCGTACGACTCGAAACATCTGGTGTTCGGCACGGGCGCGACCCTCTTCGGCACCCGCGACCTGGTGCGCTGGGCACCGGAGATCCGCGGTCTGGAGGAGTCCGCGGTGCGCCAGCTCGTCGCGCCGCCGTCCGGGGGCGCCCAACTCCTCAGCGGGCTCGGCGACATCGGCGTGATGTACCACGAGTCGCTGACCGCGTCGCCGTCCCGTGGCATGGCCGCCAATCCGGTCTTCGGCTCGGCGACCGGGCTGGCCCTGGCCACGCTCAACCCGTCGTACGTGGTGCGGGCCGGGTGGGGCGACGCGGGCAACGGGGCCTCCTCGACGGACGGCGGTCGCAGCTGGCGCCCCTTCGCCGCGCAGCCCGCCATCGCCTCCTCCGCGCCGGGGCCGATCGCGGTGAGCGCCGACGGCGCGACCCTGCTGTGGTCGTTCGTCCACTGGGACGGTACGAGGCACCCCGGGTTCCGCTCCACGAACGGCGGCGCGGGCTGGAGCGAGGTGACCACCTTCCCCAGGGGCGCGGTGCCCGTCGCCGATCCGCTGGACCCCCGGCGGTTCTACGCGTACGACACGGACGCGGGCGCCGTGCTGCGCTCCACGGACGGGGGCGCGACCTTCGTACGGGGCGCGAGCGGGCTGCCGGCCGGCGATGTGCAGTTCCGGATCGCGGCGGCCCCCGGCCGGAGCGGCGATCTGTGGCTCTCGGCCAAGTGGAACGGGCTGTACCGCTCCACCGACGGCGGGGCGTCCTTCGCCAAGGTGACCAGTTGCTGGGGCTCGTACGCCCTGGGCTTCGGCAAGGCCGCCCCCGGCACCTCGTACCCGGCGATCTACCAGACGGGCGCCACCGAGAACTTCGTCGGGGTCTACCGCTCCGACGACACCGCGGGCAGCTGGACCCGGATCAACGACGACGCCCACCAGTGGGGGTGGACCGGCGAGACGATCACCGGTGACCCCCGGGTGTACGGCCGCGTCTACCTCGGCACCAACGGCCGGGGCATCCAGTACGGAGATCCCGCCTGATGTCCGCCCTGAACGACTCCACCCGCGGCCGTGTGCTCTTCGGCGGCGACTACAACCCCGAGCAGTGGCCCGAGGAGGTGTGGTCCGAGGACGTCCGGCTGATGCGCGCGGCCGGTGTCAACTCCGTGACACTGGGCGTCTTCTCCTGGGCGAGAATCGAACCGCGCCCCGGCGCCCGGGACTTCGGCTGGCTGGACCGGCTGATGGACCTCATGGAACAGGCCGGGATCGGGGTGCTGCTGGCCACTCCGACCGCCTCCCCGCCGCCGTGGATGGGCGCACGCCATCCCGAGACCCTGCCGCGCGACGAGGACGGACGCACGGTGTGGTGGGGCTCGCGGCAGCAGTTCTGCGCCAGCTCACCGGTCTACCGGGAGTTCGCCGCCGCGCTCACCGAGGATCTGGCGCGGCGCTACGGCGGCCATCCGGCGCTGCGGATGTGGCACATCAACAACGAGTACTGCACCCACTGCTGGTGCGACGAGACGGCCCGGCACTTCCGCCGCTGGCTGCGGGCGCGGCACGGAAGTGTGGACGCGCTCAACGAGGCGTGGGGCACGGCCTTCTGGAGTCAGCGCTACGACGACTGGGAGGAGATCATCCCGCCGCGCCGCGCGCAGTACATGAAGAACCCGGGGCAGGTGCTGGATTTCCGGCGCTTCACCTCGGACGCGCTGCTGGAGTGTTTCACGGCGGAGCGGGACATCGTGCTGCGGCACACTCCCGGCACTCCGGTGACCAGCAACTTCATGCCGTTGTGGACGGGCCAGGACGCCTGGCGGTGGGCCGAGGAGGAGGATGTCGTCTCCGTCGACATCTATCCCGATCCGAAGGATCCGCTCGGCGGTCAGTACAACGCGATGCTCGGTGACATGACCCGTTCGCAGGCGCGCGGCCCGTGGGTGCTGATGGAGCAGGCGGCGGGCCCGGTGAACTGGCGGGGGGTCAACCATCCCAAGCCGCCGGGGCTCAACCGGCTGTGGTCGCTGCAGTCGGTGGCCAGGGGCGCCGACGCGGTCTGCTACTTCCAGTGGCGCCAGTCCCGCCAGGGCGCGGAGAAGTTCCACTCCGGGATGCTGACGCACGCGGGCGAGCAGGGCCGCACCTTCCAGGAGATCAAGCGGATCGGGGCCGATCTCACCCGGCTGGGACCGTATGTGACGGGCACGCGTGTGGAGAGCGGGATCGCCGTCCTGCACGACTGGGACTCCTGGTGGGCGGACCAGCAGGAGGGCAGGCCCTCGGCGCGGCTCGACTACACCGAGGTGGTGCGCGCCTGGCACCGGGCCCTGTGGGAGTCGAACCTGTCGGCCGCCTTCGCCCGTCCCGACCACGAGCTGAGCGGGTACCGGCTGGTCGTGGTGCCGCATCTGTATCTGCTCGGGGACGCGGCGATCGACAACCTGGTCGGGTACGTGCACGGCGGGGGCACGCTGGTCTGCGGCTTCCTGACCGGTATCGCGGACGAGGACGACCGGGTGCGGCCCGGCGGGATGGACCCGCGGCTGCGCGAACTCTTCGGCATCGGCACGGTCCACGAGTGGTGGCCGCTGGACGCCGAGGAGAGCGTGGAGTGCGACGGTTTCCGGGGCACGCTGTGGTCGGAGGAGCTGGAGCTGTCGACGGGCGAGGCCGTCGCCTCGTACCGCGGCGGGGAGCTGGCCGGTTTTCCCGCGGTGGTACGGGCGGGACGCGCCTGGTACGTCTCGACGCTGCCGGAGCCCGAGGCCCTGCGGGGGCTGCTCGCCCGGATCGCGGACGGCGTGGGTGTGACGCCCACGCTGGAGGGGCTGCCGGCCGGGGTGGAGGCCGTACGCCGCGGCGAGCTGCTCTTCCTGCTCAACCACGGCGCGAAGGCCGTCGCCCTCCCGGTCGCCGGGAACCATCACGAGGTGCTCACCGACCGGCCGGTGGACGGCCCGGTCGAACTGGAGCGCCATGGCGTGGCCGTCCTGCGGGAGGTCACGTCCTGACACAGAGCCGCACCATCCCCCCACGATCCCCCCATGGAAGGGACGCCATGAAACTACGCACCCCGGGCAAGCTGCTGCTCGCCCCCGTGGCCGCGTTCGCCGCGCTCGTCGGCTTCGCCGCCGCTCCCGCCCAGGCCGCCATCTGGTCCTCGTCGGACCAGTGGGGCAACTACACCACCTCCGACGGCTACATCCTCTACAACAACATCTGGGGGTCCGGCGCGGGTTCGCAGACCATCTGGGCCAACTCCTCGTCGAACTGGGGAGTGTGGGCCAACCACCCGAACACCGGCGGCATCAAGTCGTACCCCAACGCCAAGAAGATCGTGAACAAGCCGCTCAGCTCGCTCTCGTCCCTCAGGAGCGGCTACAACGTGACCGTGCCGTCGTCGGGCGCGTACAACACCTCGTACGACATCTGGGACAGCAACTACAACTACGAGATCATGCTCTGGGTGAACTACCGGGGCGCGGTCGGTCCGCTCGGCACCTCGCAGGGGACCCTGACCCTGGGCGGTCACACCTGGACCGTCTACAAGGGCAGCAACGGCTCCAACGAGGTCTTCTCGTTCCTGCGCACCTCGAACTCCACCTCGGGGACGGTCGACGTGCTGCCGATCCTGAAGTGGATCAAGGACACCAAGGGCTGGTGGGGGAACGTGACCATCGGTGACGTCCAGTTCGGGTACGAGATCACCTCGTCCTCCGGCGGCCTGGACTTCACGACCAACAGCTTCTCGGTGTCGAGCGGCTGACGAGCCATCAGGCGCTACAGCGGGTCCCCGGGCACGGCCCGGGGGCCCGCGCTCTCCCGTACGGTCAGCTCGGGCTTGATCAGGACGACCTCGTCGGTGCCCCGGCCCGCGAGCTTGGCGACCACCTGCTCGACGGCGTGCCGGCCCATCTCCTGGGCGGGCACGGCGACGGAGGTCAGCGGGACCGAGGCGTGGACGGCCACCTGGTCGGGGCAGATGGCGACCACCGAGACGTCCTCGGGCACGGCCCTGCGGTGCTGGCGCAACAGGGCGAGCAGCGGGTCGGTGGCGGCCTCGTTCTGCACGACGAAGGCGGTGGTGCCGGGGCGCTCGTCGAAGATCCGGCCGACGGTGGCGGAGACGGCGGCGTAGCTGCCCTCACAGGGGCGGTGCAGCAGTCTGAGCCCGAGTTCGCCGCTGCGTTCGCGCAGCCCGCTCAGGGTGCGCTCGGCGAAGCCGGTGAGCCGTTCGTAGACGCCGGGCGCCTCACCGATGACGGCGATCTCCCGGTGGCCGAGCCCGGCCAGATGCTCGGCGCACAGCGCGCCCGCGGCGGCGAAGTCGAGGTCCACGCAGCTCAGTCCGGTGGTGTCGGCGGGCAGTCCGATGAGGACGGCGGGGCGCCGCGCCTCGCGGAGCAGGGGCAGCCGGTCGTCGTGCAGCTCCACGTCCATGAGGATCATCGCGTCGGCGAGCGCGCTGCCCTCGATGCGGCGGACGTCGCTCGGGCCCTCCTCGCCGGTCAGCAGCAGGACGTCGTATCCGAAGGTGCGGGCGGTGGTGGCGACCGCGATGGCGATCTCCATCATCACCGGTACGTACATGTCGGTGCGCAGGGGCACCATGAGCGCGATGATGTTGGACCGGCTGCTGGCGAGGGCGCGCGCACCGGCGTTGGGGTGATAACCGAGCTGTTCGATGCTGCGCTCGACCCGTTCCCGTGTGGTGGCGGAGATGGACCGCTTGCCGCTGAGGACATAACTCACCGTGCTGGCGGAGACTCCGGCATGCTGAGCTACATCGGCGAGGGTGACCATACAGCTCTCCAAAGCGGGCCTTGTGGGGTGAAGCGCTTCGACGCACCGGTCTCCGAGCGTAATGTTTCACGCTGTGACCTGTCCATAGTCGGATCGAAGCGCTTCGACTCCTGCCGGTGTCCGCGCGCGAGGCCGGACATACGTGATGAGGCCGCGGCGGGGGAGCCGCGGCCTCATCACATCACGCCGTCCTCGGGTGGCGGTCCCGGCCGCCGCTCCGGCGCGGCCGACCGGGGGTACCTAACCTGCCGGATCCGCCGGGTCGTCGCGGTCCGCCGGGGCCACCGGGGCGGCAGGCGCCACCGGGACCGGGTCCGCACGAGGCGCCCGTCGCCACCGACGGCGCGGCTCCTGGTCGGGCAGCCAGCCGAAGGCCAGGGACGAGCCGAGGACGCCGAGGAGCAGCCCGACGAAGAAGCCGCCCAGGTTGGAGGTGATCCAGGTACCGAGCGAGACCAGTACGCCGACGACCGAATAGAACAGCCGCTGCGCCGGGTTGAGGATCAGCAGCAGTCCGCACACGGCCATCACCAGCGGCAGGAGGTACGCGGCGATGCCGCCCGCACCGGCCTGGAGCACCACCGAGATCGACGCCTGCTCGGTCAGCAGGATCTCTCCCCCGCCCAGCAGCAGCAGAAGGCCGCCCCAGAAGGGGCGGCGGGCGCGCCAGCGGGCGAAGGCGCGCGGCGGGCGGCGGGCGGCGCGGGCCGGGACAGCCGTCCCGGCCGGCCCGCGCGACCCGGCGGACCCCACGTTCAGCAGCCCTTCGAACTGAACGACAGATGCAGGTTGGGCAGCCTGAACTTGGCCGCGGTGGTGGCCCAGTTGGTCTGCCGCAGCTTGGTGATGGTGACCGTGTCGGCCTGCTGGCCGAAGACGCCCAGCGGGCCCTTGACCCCCGCCTTGGTGAAGGTGCTGGCGTCGCCGCCGATCTCGATGTTGTCGAAGGACGCGTCGCTGCCGGTCAGCACCGTGGAGTCGGTGGTGAGGTCGGACGCGGCGACGGGGGTGCCCTTGTCCCCCGCGGTGATGTGCAGGTAGGTGCCGCCGAGTTCGACGCTCTGGCAGAGCTTGGTCAGCTTGGCGCTCTTGATGGCGGACACGACCGTGAGGACCTGGCCACCGGTGTCCCCTGCGTTGGGGCTGCCCTCCGCCATGTTGTCCAGCGCGCCGAACTGCTCGAAGCCGCGGCCCTCCAGGCGGTCGGCGGTGACCGTGAAGGGCATACCGGAGATGGCGAACTGCGCGGCGATGGCGCCCTGCGCCGTGAGGATCACCAGGGTGGCCGCCGCGGCGAACGCGGGCACTCCCATCAGGGCGGCCCGGCGCAGCCGTACCCGCCCACGCGGGGCGGCTGCCCGGGGCGTGTCGCCGCCGGTGTGTTCGGACGTTGCCATGAGCTGCTCCCGAAGGTGTGTTGACCGGAACGAGCTTGTGCGGCGATGCCCTGGCGCGGACACTCCCGGCACCGGCGGGTCTCCTCGAACACGGCACCGGCGCGGCCATGGGAGTGGCCGTCAAGTTACTCCCAGGTATCAGGCGGGTCAACCGCCTTGTGGAAATTGTGTGCCGCTCTGGTGGACGGCGCTCCCGGCAACGCCCTGACGTGAGGGTACCGTGGGTAACTTTTCGTCGGTCACTTCCCTCTCCAGCCCTTGACTGCGGCTGTGGGCGGGGTCTACAACCCTCTTGGGTTTCCTTCCGAACCGCGCTCGTTCGCGTCGCGGGACCGGGTCCATGGCGCTGGACCGGTCCCACGCCCCCACCAGGAGCATGTGCACCGGCGAGCCGACGGCTCGTCCCTGTACGACGACGCGTGCGGCCGAGCCGCGTGCGCCGGGCCGCCGCCGTCTCGACGCCTCAGCACGAACGCCTCAACCCGCCACTCGCGAAAGGGACTTCGCATGAGTGCACGACGTACTGTCCTCACGGCCGCCGGTCTCACCGCCGTCGCCGCCCTCCTCGCCACCGGCACCGCCTCCGCCACCGGGTCGTCGGCCGCCGCCGGCAACGTACTCACCTACGGCAGCGCCGCGGGACCAGCGGTCGCGGTCGGTGACGTCCTCACCGCCGCGCTGAGCGGCGGCACGACGGTGGCGATCCGCACGACCGTCGGCGGATCCACCGGAATCACCTGCACCGCCTCGCAGTTCACCGCCACCGTCACGGCCAATCCGACCGCTCCCGGCACCGCCACGGAGTCGGTGACGGCCCACACCTTCGGCGGCTGCACCAGCAACATCATCGGTACCACCGGCGTCCAGGGCATCACGGTCGGCAATCTGCCCTACGTCGCGTCGGCCGCCTCCGCCGGGGGGCTCACCGTGACGGCGGGCAGCGCGGGCGCCGTGCAGACCACGGTCCGGCTGAACACCATCCTCGGCCTGACGACCTGCGTCTACACCTCCACGGGGCTGGGCGGCACGACGTCCAACACCGGCAACTCGATCACCTTCGCCAACCAGCTGTTCACCCGTTCCTCCGGGCCCGTCACCTGCCCCGCCACCAGCTACTTCTCCGCCACGTACGGGCCGGTGAGCGACACCGGCCAGTCCGGCGGCCCCGCCGTCTTCGTGAACTGAGACCGCCGGGCGCGCGGCCACCGGGACATCTGCCCCACGCCCCGGTGGCCGTCCGGAGGTGCGCCCCCCGGTGATCGATGCTGGGATGGAGGGCATGGCCGGGCTCACGGGCAGGCACCTGCACCTCGTCTTCGAATCCGCGTGTGACCGTACGCCCCGGGCTCCGGCGCTGGAGTACGCGCACCACACACTGACCTACGCCGAACTCGACGCGCGCGCCAATCGGCTGGCCCACCACCTGCGCGCGCGTCGAGTTCGGCGT
>NZ_QQNA01000389.1 GCF_003346515.1 Streptomyces corynorhini | reverse complement strand
GGACCCGTGCCGGACGTACGCGACGGATCCGCCGCGTACGTCCGGCACGGGTCCGGTGCTCTCCCTTACGTCCGGCACGGGCCCGGTGGTCTCCCGTACGACCAGCCGGGGCCTGCCGTCCAGCACCGGCGGCGGCACGTCCTCGCCGCACTCGGCGAGCAGCGTGCGCGCGGCGGCGGCGCCGACGGCCTGCACCTGCTGGTCGACCGTGGTCAGCCGCGGGTGCAGCCAGCGGCCCAGCGGCAGATTGTCGTACCCGATGACGGACAGGTCGTGCGGCACCCGCAGCCCGGCGCGCTGCGCGGTGCCGATCCCGCACACGGCCATCGAGTCGTTGGAGTACACGACGGCCGTGGGCCGTGCGCGCAGCCGCAGCAACTCCTCGGTGGCGGCGACCGCCGCCGCCTCCGTGAAGTCGGTCTCGCGCACGGCGACGGGCCGCACCCCGGCCTCCGTGAGCGCGTCCTCGAAGGCCGCGCGGCGCAGCCGGGTGTGCGTCAGCTCGGACGGGCCCGTGACGTAGGCGATCCGCCGGTGGCCCAGCTCCAGCAGGTGCGCGACGGCTTCGCGCACCCCGGCGCCCTGCTGCCCGAGGCCCACGTTCGGGACCGGCGAGGTGTCGTCGGGCGCGCTCAGCAGCACGGCGGGCAGCCCGAGCCCGCGCAGCAGCGGCGGGCGCGGATCGTCGGCGCGCGCGTCGGTCAGCACGGCCCCGTCGATCCGGCCCTCGGCGACCAGCCGTTCGTACAGCGCGCTCTCCTGCGCCATGTCCGCGACGAGATGGAGCAGCAGACCGTAGCCGCGCGGCGCGAGTTCGCCCTCCAGACCGGTGATCAGCTCGCTGAAGTGCGGGTCGGCGCCCAGCACATCGGTCGGCCGGCGCACGACGAGCGCGAGCGTACGGGTACGGGCCCGGCGCAGCGCCGTCGCGGACGCGCTCGGCGACCAGCCCAGCTCGGCGGCGGCGTCCAGGACACGGCGCCGGGTCGCCTCGGCGATCCGGCCGGTGCCGTTGACCGTCTGGGAGACGGCAGCCGTGGACACCCCGGCGGCGGCGGCCACGGCCTTGATCGTGGGGCGCTCGCGGGCGAGCGGGGCGTCCCGCTGCCGGGGCGCCCGCTGGGGATGCTGGGTCACATTTTCACCGCCCCGCTGACGAGAGCCTGCTGCATCCGCTTCTGGAGCACGGTATAGACGATCCAGACCGGCACCAGTGTCAATACCGTACCGGCGGTCAGGATCCCGTAGTCGGTGCCCGTCAGGGACTTGAGCGTGGGCAGCGCCACCTGCACCGTGCGCTGCGCCGGATCGGGGCCGATGATCACGAGCGAGTACAGGTACTCGTTCCAGAAGGTCAGGAAGTTCAGCAGCAGTACGGTCGCGATGCCCGGCACGCACATCGGGGTGTAGATGTGCCGCAGCACCGAGAACGTGGACGCGCCGTCCAGCCGCGCGGCCTCCTCCATCTCGCGCGGGATGGTCCGCATGAACTGCACCAGGATGACGACGGAGAGCGGCATCGCCGTCGCGGGCAGGAACAGCACCATGAAGACGCGGGTGTGGAACAGCCCCGTGGCGGCGGAGAGCAGGAACGTCGGGAAGAGCGCGGCGAACGTGGGCACCAGGAACCCGAGCGAGAACACCCGCTCCACCAGCGCCCCCAGCGGCCCCGTCGCGCGGGCGATCGCGAAGGCCGCGGGGATGGCGAGCGCCAGCGTCAGGGCCAGCGCGAACACGGTGACGAGCGCCGAGTTGACGACGGCCAGGCCCAGGTCGGCGGAGGAGAACGCCTCGCCGAAGTTGCCGAAGGACAGGGAGGTGGGCGGCGCGAAGGGGCTGCCGAAGATCTGGTCGTTCGACTTGAACGCCGAGATCAGCAGGTAGTAGAGGGGGACCACCAGCAGCACCGCGTAGAGCCACGCGAGGAGGTGCGCGGGCAGCCAGGACTTTCCGAGTTTCATGGCACGGGCTCCGGATCTGCGGATCGAATCGGCATGGCGGGTCAGTAGTTCTGGCGGAAGACCCGCCGGATGGTGAGCAGTCCGGCCAGCCCGACCAGGAAGAGGATCACTCCGACGGTCTGGCTGTAGCCGAGGTCCGCCGCGATGAACGCCTTCTGGTAGACGAGGAAGGACAACGTTGTCGACGAGGTTCCCGGGCCGCCCTGGGTGAGCAGCAGGACGTTCTGGGCGGAGCCGAACAGCGTCCACAGGAACTGGAGCATCGTCACGACGCCCACGAAGTCGCGGATGACGGGGAAGTGGACGCGCCACATCGTGCGCCAGTGCCCCGCGCCGTCGAGCTGCGCGGCCTCACCGATCTCGTCCGGCACGCTGCCCAGGCGCGCGGCGAACAGGACCGCCGTGAACCCGATGCCGCTCCACACGTCCACCAGGATCAGACAGAGCAGCGCGGTGGAGGGCGAGGCCAGCCAGGCGTCGGTCAGCGAGCCGAGACCCACCTTCTCCAGCGCCCCGTTGAACAGCCCGTCCGGCGAGAGGACCGCGTAGAACACCATCGCCTTGGCCGGCGTCGAGATCAGGCCGGGGATGAAGAGGAGGTAGCGCAGCACGCGGTGGCCCGGCGGGTTCTGCGCGACGTAGTAGCCCAGCATGTAGGCGCCCACGATCATCACGGGCAGCGCCACGGCGAGCTGGACGGCCGTGTTGGTCACGGCGTCCAGGAAGACCGGGTCGGCGAGGACCGTACGGACGTTGCCGAAGCCGGCGAAGGAGACCGGCTGGAGCATGCCGGGCCAGTGCAGGGCCGCGATGACGAAGATCGCGACCAGCGGCCCGACCATGAAGACCAGGTACCAGACCAGCGCGGGGACGGCCAGGATGACCCCGCCCTGGTTCCGGCGTTCGCGGGCGGCGGGGGCGGGCACGGGGGAGGAGCGGTCGGGTGGGCGGTGGGCCGTGGTGGTGCCCGGGGCGGACGAGAGCGTCGTCATGGCGTGACTTCCGAATGGCTCGGGCGAGGGTTCAGGCCCCGCGGTACGCGGATTCGAGGACGGAGCGCACGGAGGCCGCGCTCGTGCCCCGGGTGAAGGCGGTGCTGGTCGCCGTGATCAGCGGCTGGGAGGCCGTCGGGGGGACGTACAGATCGGGCAGCAGGACCTGCCCGACGCTGTCGCCGAGCCGCTGCGCCGCGGCCACCAGCGGGAAGTCCTTGCTGACCGTGTCCGTCACCAGCGCCATGTCACGGCCGCTCTCGGTGATGAAGCGGGAGACCACGTCGGGCCGGTACATGAAGCGCAGGAACTTCTCCACGGCGGGCAGCTTCTTCGTGCCGTTCGGGCTGATCCAGAAGCCGATGAGCGTGAACGAACGCATGATCGTCGGCTTCTCGTGCGCGGCGCCCGGGGCCAGCGGCCAGCCGCCGACCTCGGTGCGCGCGGCGACCTCGGGCGGCACCTTGGCGAGCGCCGAGGACATCGCGGACTGCATCGCGGCGGCCTGGGTGTTGTACTGCGTGGTCATCGTGTCGGAGGTGAGCCCCTGCGCCTTGTCGGCGAAGACCCCCGCGTCGCGCAGGGAGACGAAGTACTCGATGCCCTCGCGGGCGCCCCTGCCGCCGAAGTCGCCGGTCGCGTAGACCTGCTGGGCCTCCTCCTGGGTGAGGAAGGTCTGGATGATCTGGGCGAGCAGCTTCTGCCCCGTCCAGTCGTTGCCGCCCACGGTGACCGGAGCGATGCCCTTGCCGCGCAACTTGCGCGCCGCGCCGATCAGTTCGTCCCCGGTGGTCGGCACCGCGCCCACCCCGGCCCGGTCGAGCAGGGTGGTGTTGAAGGCCACGGGCCAGTTGGTCGCGAAGTACGGGAAGGCGCGCAGCCGTCCCTTCCCGTCGGTCCACGCCTCCAGCGCGGCGGGCACGACGCGGTTCCGCAGGCCCCAGTCGTCGAGGTACCCCTTGACGTCGACCGTCGCTCCGACATCGGTCCAGGCCAGCGTCTTGTCGTACAGATTGATCATGACCACGTCGGGCTCTTTACGGGCCAGCCGGGAGGTCTCGTACACCTGGGCGAGGTCGTCCCCGTTGACGAGGTTCTTGACCCCGAGCCCCGGATTCTCCTTCTGGAAGAGATCCACCACGGCGGTGTAGGTGGCGGAACCGGGCGCGGTGGTGCCGAGCTGGGTGTGGACGAGGAGGGTGTCGGGATCGGAATCGGCCGCGGCGATGGAGGAGCAGCCGGACAGGGCGGGCAGAGCGGTGGCGGCGGCGATGCCGGAACCTGCGGCGAGGAAGCCACGCCGACTCAGGGATGAGCGCACAGCGGGATGTCTCCAACCAGAACCAGAGGACGTCAACCAGTGATGGTTAATCGATGTACCAGCGGGTTGCGAGAAAAGTAGGGGCACTTCGGTGAATGGTCAACCCCCCGTTGCGCATGCCGGAAAACCCGACAAAGAGGGCGAATGGGGGTGGGCGTGAGGGGCGCGGGCGAGGGGCGCGGGTGAGGGTGTGGTGGGGAGTGCGGCCGGGGGGCGTGCGGGTGCGTCGCCGACGCTTCGCGGGCGGGCGTCGCCCCGCGCGTCCTTACGTCGCCGCTACGCCGGTTTCGCTAGCGTGCGTTGACCTCGCGCGAGAGCCCTCCATGGGGAGGGCTGTGCACGCGCGTAGAAAGCGCCCCCGGCAGGACTCGAACC
>NZ_QQNA01000388.1 GCF_003346515.1 Streptomyces corynorhini | reverse complement strand
CTGCTGCTGGGGCTGCGCGGCGCGTCCGAACGCACGGTGGTCGCCGACCGGGTCGCCGCCGCGCTGCGGGCCGGTGTGGCCCGCGCGGGCCTGGAGCGTCCCGGGACCCGCCCACCGGTGGTCGTGGTGGGGGCCACGGGCGGCTGGGACGGGGTGGGCGCGGCGCTGCGCCACGCCGCCGAGACCGCGACCGCCGCGCGGGGCCTGTCCGAGCGCCCGTGGCACGACGCGCGACGGCTGGACATCGACCTGCTGCTGTGGCGGCTGCGCGACGACCCGGACCTGGCGGCCTTCGTGGAGCGCGCCATCGGCCCGCTGCGCGCGCACGACCGTGTCTCGCGGCCCGCCCTGCTGCCCACCCTGGAGACGTTCCTCGCCCACGCGGGCCGCAAGGCGGAGACCGCGCGCGCACTCCATCTGAACCGCCAGACGCTCTACAACCGGCTGGCCCGCATCTCCGAGCTGCTCGGCACGGACCTGGACGATCCGCAGACGGTGCTGGCGCTGGGCCTGGCGCTGCGGGCCCGGCGCCACACGCCCTGACCCGGGCGCGGGCGGCGCCTCAGCGCGGGCGGCGCGTCTGGCACAGCTCGTCGTAGACGCTCAGGATCTGCGCGATGGTCTGGTCCTCCGTGGGCCAGGTCGACGCCTGGGCACGCCCGGCGGCGGCGAGGCTGCGGCGGCGCCCTGGGTCGGCGAGGAGCCGGGTCACCGCGCCGGACAGCGCGGCGGCGTCGCCGTGCGGGACGAGTTCGGCGGCGTCGCCGACGAGTTCGGGGATCGCGCCGACGGCGGTGGCCACCAGCGGTACGCCCAGCCGCAACGCCTCCTGGGCGAGGACGGAGCGGGCCTCCCAGCGGCTGGCCAGGACGGCGATGTCGGCGGCGGCGAGCAGGGCGGAGATGTCGTCGCGGCGGCCGACGAGCTGGACCGGCAGCTCCTCGTCCTCGATACGGCGCTGGAGCCGGGCGCGCTCCCGGCCCTCCCCCGCGATGGTGAGCAGCGGCATCGGGTCGAGCCCGCGCCAGCCGGCGGCCGCGTCCAGCAGCAGGTCGTACCCCTGGTCGGGGACGAGGCTGCCGACGGCCATCAGTAAGGGGCGGTCGACCGCGCCGAGTTCGGCGCGGGCCTTGTTCTCGGCGTCGGTCACGGCGTGCGGCGCGGGCACCGCGACCGGTGCGAGCCGGGCGTCGCGCGCGCCCCGGGCGCGGGCGCGGTCGACCAGTTCGGAGGAGGCGCCCAGGACGACCGCGGCCGCCCGTACCGCCCGTCGCTCCATCAGCCTCAGCAACCGGCCCCGGGGGCCCTCGGCGTGCGCGCGGGTGTGCCAGGTGACGACCAGGGGCACCCGCAGCCCGCCGATGGCCAGCGCGGTGCGTACGGCGGCGTGCAGCCCGTGCGCGTGGACCACATCGGCGCCGGCGCACGCCCCGCGCAGCGCCGCGAGGGCCGCCGGGTCGGTGCGCCGGGGTACGGGAACGTGGTGCGCTCCCGCGCCGCCATAGTCGTAGGCGCGGTCGAGTTCGGCGGGGGCGCACACGGTGACGCGCACGCCCCGGGCGACGAGTCCCGCCGCGAGCGACCGGACGTGCGCGCTGCTGCCCGCGCTGCCCCCGCCCAGCACCTGGACCGTACGCAGTGGTGTCACGTGGTCAAGGCTCCTGGTCGGATGTCGGGTCCCGGCCCGGGGCCCGCGCGTCGGGGTGCGGGGATCCGGGGTGCGGGAGGGCAGGGGGTACCTGTCAAGGATGCCAGCCCGTCAGCACGTTCAGGCACCAAGGAGACGCCGTTCCTGTGTCCGTCGCCCCTCCCCTGCCCCCGGTATCACTCACATGGGTGAAGGAAGGGGGTTCGCCGGCCCGGTTGCCGAACGGCCGACCCTGTCACCGTACGCCGTCGCGCCGACGGCTCCCAGTACGCGAACGGCCATCCCGGAGCGGCCGTTGGCCACCACGACGGCGCGTGCCCGGGGCGACGCGCCCCGGGGGCGCACCGGCCCCGGGGCGCGTCCGTACCCCGCCCTACGCGTCCAGCCGCGCGGCGGCGAGCAGTTCCTCCGCGTGCGCCCGCGCCGTCTGCGAGTCCTCCTGGCCCGCCAGCATCCGCGACAGCTCCCGTACCCGGTCCTCGCCCTCCAGGACGGTCACCCCGGAGCGGGTCACCGAGCCGTCGACCGTCTTCTCGACGAGCAGTTGGCGGTCGGCGAACGCTGCGACCTGCGGCAGGTGGGTCACCACCACCACCTGCGCGGATCTGGCGAGCTTGGCGAGGCGGCGGCCGACCTCGACGGCCGCCTTGCCGCCGACGCCCGCGTCCACCTCGTCGAAGAGATACGTCGGCACCGGATCGGCACCGGCGAAGACCACCTCCACGGCGAGCATCACCCGCGACAGCTCACCGCCGGACGCGCCCTTGGCGATCGGCCGGGGCTGTGCGCCGGGGTGCGGGGCGAGGAGCAGTTCCACCTCGTCGACGCCGTGCGGCCCGTACGCCACACTGCGCCCGCCGACCTCGACCCCGGCCCGTTCGTCCGGCGACTCGGTCTGCCGGATGTCGAACGAGACGCGGGCGTGCGGCATCGCCAGCGACGCCAGCTCCGCGGTGACGTCCTCGGCGAAGAGGGCCGCGGCCCCGGTGCGGGCGTCGGTGAGTTCCTGGGCGAGGACGGAGAGTTCGGAGCGCAGCCGGTCGTGTTCGGCCGTCAGCTCGCCGATCCGGTCGTCGTCGCCCTCCAGTTCGGTGAGCCGGTCGCCGCTCTCCTCGCTCCAGGCCAGTACGGCGGCGATGTCCTCGCCGTACTTGCGGGTGAGCGTGGTCAGCGCGGCCCTGCGCTCCTCCACGGCGGCCAGCCGCAGCGGATCGGCGTCCAGCCGGTCCGCGTACCCGGCCAGTTCGCCCGCCACGTCCGCCAGCAGGATGGAGATCTCGCCCATCCGGTCGGAGAGCCCGGCGAGCGCCGGGTCGTGGGACCGTACGGCCTCCAGGGCGCGGCCCGCGCCACCGACGAGCGTGGTGGCGTCCACGGCCTCGGGGTCCTCGGGGTTGCCCGCGAGCGCGGCGTGCGCGAGGGCGGCGGCCGAGGCGAGCGCCTCGGCGTGGCCGAGCCGTTCGGCCTCCGCCGCGAGTTCGGTGTCCTCGCCCGCCACCGGCTCGACGGCCGCGATCTCGTCCAGCCCGAAGCGCAGCAGATCGGCTTCCTGGGCGCGCTCACGGGCCCGGGTGGTCAGGGTGTCGAGTTCCGTGACGACGGCCCGCAGCCCGCGGTAGGCCGCCGTGTACGCCGCGAGCGGTCCGGCGACGGCGTCCCCCGCGTACCGGTCGAGGGCCTTGCGCTGGCGCGCGGGCCGCAGCAGCCCCTGCTGGTCGGTCTGGCCGTGTACGGCGACCAGATCGTCCGCCAGCTCGGCCAGCACGCCCATGGGCACCGCGCGTCCGCCGAGGTGGGCGCGCGAGCGCCCCTCGGCGGAGACGGTTCTGCTGATGAGCAGCGCCCCGTCGTCCAGCTCCGCCCCGGCCTCCTCGGCACGCCGGGCGGCGGGCGCGTCGGCGTCCATGGTGACCCGCCCCTCCACCACCGCCGACTTCGCTCCGATCCGCACCAGCGCGGGATCGGCGCGTCCGCCGAGCAGCAGCCCGAGGCTGGTGACGACCATGGTCTTGCCCGCGCCGGTCTCGCCCGTCACCGCCGTGAAGCCGGGTGACAGCTCCACGACCGCGTCGTCGATGACTCCGAGCGACCGTATCCGCATCTCCTCCAACACGGTCATGACCATACGAGGTCCCGGGGCCGCCGTGCGACGGACCCCACCCCCGATCGCCACGGCCGGGCCGGTTCCGGGTGGCTCACCGTACGGCCCATACGACCGCAATCCACCCGGAACCGCTCACTCGCCGTGCGCCGCCCGTCAGTGCGGCGCACCGCGCCAGCCGGAGACCGGCAGCGCGAACTTGGCCACCAGCCGGTCCGTGAAGGACGCGTGGTGCAGCCGCGCCAGCCGGACGGGCGTGGCCCCGCGCCGTACCTCCACCCGCGCTCCGGGCGGCAGTTCGATGGTCCTGCGCCCGTCGCACCACAGGACGCCGTTCGGGGTGTCCGGCTGGACCTCCACCGCGAGGGTGTTGGTCGGCGAGGTCACCAGCGGCTTCGCGAACAGGGCGTGCGCGCTGATCGGCACCATCAGCAGCGCCTCGACATCCGGCCAGACGACCGGCCCGCCCGCCGAGAACGCGTACGCCGTCGACCCGGTCGGAGTGGCGCAGACGATCCCGTCGCAGCCGAAGCCGGTGACGGGCCGCCCGTCGATCTCCAGGACGACTTCGAGCATCCGCTCGGGCGAGACCTTCTGCACGGCGGCCTCGTTGAGCGCCCAGTCCGTGTGGACGATGTCGCCGTTGCTGCGGACGACGACGTCGATGGTCATCCGCTCCTCGACCTCATACGCACGAGTGACGACGCGATCGACAACCTTGTCCAGATCGTCCCGTTCCGCCTCGGCGAGGAAGCCGACCCTGCCGAGGTTGACCCCGAGCATCGGGACGCCCGAGGCGCGGGCGAAGGCGGCGCCGCGCAGCAGCGTCCCGTCGCCGCCGAGGACGATCAGCAGCTCACAGCCGTTCAGCGCGTCGGGGATGGCCTCGGGGACGGTCTCCACGGACGACGGCAGCGGCAGATCGGCGGCCTCCATGGCGAGCACGCGCACCCCGAGACCGTTGCGGAGCAGCCCCTCCACGACGAGTTCGGCGCTGCGGATCGCGGCGGGCCTGCCGGTGTGGGCGACCATGAAAACGGTACGGTCGGTCTGAGTGGTCAACGGGGTCCCTCCGCCACGGCGCGGTCGGCGTCCGCCGGGTCCAGGTCGGGCGCTCCGGCGCGGAGCCACAGAAAATACTCGACGTTTCCTGAGGGGCCGGGCAGCGGACTGGCCGTGACGCCCCGGGTGCCGAGCCCGAGTTCGCCCGCCCGCCGCGCCACGGTGCGTACGGCCTCGGCGCGCAGCTCGGGGCTGCGCACGACGCCGCCGCTGCCGAGCCGCTCCTTGCCCACCTCGAACTGCGGCTTCACCATCAGCACCAGGTCGGCGTCAGGAGCGGCGCAGCGCGCCAGCGCGGGCATCACCACCCCCAGCGGAATGAACGACAGATCCCCCACAACAAGATCCACGGGCTCCCCTTCGATCGCATCCAACGTCAACTCGCGTACGTTCGTACGGTCCTTGACGGTGACGCGTTCATCGCTCTGCAGGGACCAGGCGAGTTGTCCGTATCCGACGTCCACCGCGACGACCTGGCGGACCCCGGCGCGCAGCAGGACATCGGTGAAGCCGCCGGTGGAGGCACCGGCGTCGAGCGCGCGGCGGCCGCGGACCGCGAGCCCGAGGGGCATGAAGACGGCGAGGGCACCGGCGAGTTTGTGGCCGCCGCGCGAGACGTAGTCGGGGTCGCTGCCGTCGGCCTTGACGACGACGGCGGCACTGGTCTCCACCTGGGTGGCGGGTTTGGTCGCGGTGGCACCGCCGACCGTCACCCGGCCCGCGGCGATCAGCTGGCTCGCGTGCTCACGCGAGCGTGCGAGGTTACGGCGTACCAGCTCGGCATCGAGTCGGCGGCGTGCCAGTCCAGCCACGTTCGGTTCAGCTCCTGTGGTCGTACGCGAGAAATCACCGGGGCACCGGCTGTCCATGGGGCGCCGGCCGCGCGTCGAGCGCGGTCAGCGCGTCGCGCAGCTCCCGGTGTACATCCTCGTACACCGGGGCGTGTCCTTCGGCGGGGAGGTGGTCGGCGTCGGCGAGCCGCGCCAGCCGCTCGTCCACCTCGGGGTGGCCGGTCGGCGGGCGCTCCACGCCGAGAGGCAGGGGCGGAGCCGGTTCGCGGGAAGGAGCCGGTTCGTACGCGGGAGGGCCCGGCATCGAGTCGCTCATGCGGGAACGCTACCGCGAAGCCCTGCGGTAACGTCGATCTCGATGGCCACGAAGGAGGAGTGCCGCGGCGCACTCGAAAAGCTCTCGGACAACCTGGCGCGCGCGGACGGCGAGGTCCGCTCCGCGGCCGGGTTCGACCGTTCGCTCAGCTGCCACGTCACGGACCTGGATCTGACCTTCACCGGCCGGCTGACGGATGGCCGGATCGAGGTCACCGGCACCGTGCCGGGGCCGCCGCCCGGCAAGGCGGAGATCCGGTTGGCGATGGCGGGCGACGATCTGGTGGCACTGGTCGACGGCGAGTTGAACTTCGCCCGCGCGTGGGGCACGGGACGGGTGAGGCTGGAGGCGGGGTTCCGCGATCTGCTGCGGCTGAGATCGCTGCTCTGAAACGGGCCGGGGAACGTCACAGCGCGCGCAACCGCTCCAGCGCCGACCGGCTCTCCTCGTCCGCGCCGTGGCAGATCACCAATCGCTGGTCCGCGTCCTGCAGCGGCATGAGAAGTTCGAAGTTCAGGGCGATCGTCCCGATGCCGGGGTGCCGCATCACTTTGTGCCCGTGGCCATTCGTCTTGACGTCCCGCTCCGCCCACCTCCGCGCGAAGTCCTCGTCACGAGCGATGAATTCGGCGATACGCGCGTTCAGCTCCGCGTCGTCCGGATACGCGGCCCACGCGGCGCGCAGATGGGCGACTCCCTCGCGTACGACACGTGCGCGGTCGACATAGCGCTCGCGTATCTCCGGATGCAGCAGGCACAGCCACATCGCGTTGCGCCGCGACGGGGGCAGGGCGGCGAAATCCACCAGCAGTGCCGCCATTTCGCCGTTCCAGGCCAGGATGTCGTAGCGGTGGTTCATCAGCATGGCGGGCAGTGGCGAAAGATCGGCGACCAGCCGGACCGACGACGGCGCCGCCGTGCTGGTGGCGGGCCCGCCGGCGGCGCGGGGACGCTGCCGGGTCAGGTCGAAGAGGTAGGCGCGTTCGTCGGGCGCGAGCCGCAGCGCGCGGGCCAGCGCCTCCACCACGTCCGCCGAGGGCCGCAGCCCGCGGGCCTGCTCCAGCCGTACGACGTAGTCGATGCTGACCCCGGCCAGCTCGGCGACCTCCTCGCGGCGCAGTCCCGGGGTCCGCCGGGAGCGTCGGGGCGACGGCAGTCCGACCTCGCGCGGATCCAGGCGCTCGCGCCGGGTCCGCAGGAACGCGGCCAGCTCGTGCGTCGTGTCCGTGGCGCGTGCCGTGTCCGTGGCGCGTGCCGTGTCCGTGGCGCGTGCCGTGTCCGCGGTGCGTGTCATGGCCGTGGCGCGTGTCATGTCCGCGGTGCGTGCCGTGTCCGCGGTGCGTGTCGTCATGCCCGGTCCAACAGTCAGGGTAGGACCGGTGTTCCCAGGAAGCCCCTTCCCTTATCCCCGGCCCGCGGCGGTCACAAGCTGGTCATCGGCAACGACCACGCACACGAACCCGGGAGAAACACCATGTCGCTCACCCTCGACACCTACCGGCTGCTGGGCCGCTCCGGCCTGCGGGTCTCACCGCTGGCGCTGGGCGCGGCGACCTTCGGCACCGAGTGGGGCTGGGGCGCCGGGCAGGACGAGGCGCGCAAGCTGTTCGACCTCTACGTCGAACGCGGCGGGAACTTCATCGACACCGCCAACACCTATACGGACGGCAGCTCCGAACGCCTGCTGGGCGAATTCGCCCGTGCAGGCCGCGAGAGCCTGGTGCTGGCCACGAAGTACACGACGCTGCGCAGGCCCGGCGATCCGAACTCCGGCGGATCGCACCGCAAGAGCCTGTTCGCATCGGTGGAAGCGAGTCTGCGGCAGCTCGACACGGACTACCTCGACCTTCTCTATCTGCATGTGTGGGATTTCACGACGCCGGTCGAGGAGATCCTGCGCGGCATGGACGATCTGGTCCGGCAGGGCAAGATCCTCTACGTGGCGATCTCCAACGCGCCGGCCTGGCAGGTGTCGCGCATGCAGACGATCGCCGACCTGCGCGGCTGGTCGCCACTGGTCGCGCTGCAGATCGAATACAACCTGATCGAGCGTACGGGGGAACGTGACCTGATCCCCATGGCGCGCGAGATGGGGCTGGGCGTGGTCCCGTACTCGCCGCTGGGCGGCGGGGTGCTCACCGGCACGTACAGTCGCTCCGACCTGACCCCGGCGAACATCGCGCCCGGCGACGGCACCCGCAAGAGCTTCAACTCCGCCTCGGGCACGATCACCGAACGCAACCTCGCCATCGCCGATGCCGTGGGGGAGGTCGCCGCGGAGCTGGGCAGCACACCGGCCCAGGTGGCGCTGGCGTGGACGCTGCGGAACCCGGGCGTGACGACACCGATCGTCGGCGCCCGCACCGTCGCGCAGTTGGAGGAGAACCTGGGCGCCCTGGAGATCGACTTCACCGCCGCCCAGCTGGCCCGCCTCGACGAGACCAGCGCGATCGGGCTGGGCTTCCCGCACGCCATGCTCGCGAGTGACCGTATGCGCGCCGTGACCGCGGGCGACCTGAAGATCGAGACCCGCCGCTGATCCGCGATCCGGCCGGATCGGACGGTCGCGGGACGCGGGTTGCCGGTCGCGGGCCGCCGGTCGCCGGTCGCCGGTCGCGGGACGGACCGGGACGCGGCGGGCCCGGACGCGGCGGGCCGGGCCAGCACCACGCTTCAGGCGCGGTCGGCAACGGCCCCGGCGTCGGCGGTATCGGCGTCGGAGCCGACCGCACCGGCACCGGCGTCGGCGTCGGCGTCCCCAGCCGTGTCCCCGTCCACCTCCCCGCTCGTGTCCCCGCCCGCGTCCCCGTCCGTGCTCGTGCCGGCCGGGGACACGGCCGCCGCCGCCCGGCGCCTGCGCCGGGACGCCGGGACGACCAGCGGCGTACCCGTCTCCGGGTCGTCGATGACCTGGCAGCTCAGCCCGAAGACCTCCTCCACCCGCTCCGCCGTGACCACCTCGGCCGGTGTGCCCTCCGCGACGATCCGTCCGTCGCGCATCGCGATGAGATGCGTCGCGTAGCGCGCCGCGTGGTTCAGGTCGTGCAGGACGGCGACCAGTGTGCGGCCCTGCGTCTCGTGCAGTTCGGCGCACAGGTCGAGCACGTCGATCTGGTGCTGGATGTCCAGGAAGGTGGTGGGCTCGTCCAGGAGCAGCAGCGGGGTCTGCTGGGCGAGGGCCATGGCGATCCAGACGCGCTGGCGCTGCCCGCCGGACAGTTCGTCGACATAACGACCGGCCAGGTCACCGACGCCGGTCGCCGCCATCGATTCGTCGACGATGCGCTCGTCGTCGGGCGACCACTGGCGCAGCAGCCCCTGGTGCGGGTAACGGCCGCGTGCCACCAGGTCGGCGACGGTGATGCCGTCGGGCGCGATGGACGACTGCGGCAGCAGTCCGAGGATCCGCGCGACCTTCTTGGCGGGCATCGAGTGGATGGTCGCCCCGTCGAGCAGCACCCGGCCCTCGGACGGCTTGAGCATCCGGGAGAGCGCGCGCAGCAGAGTGGATTTGCCGCAGGCGTTCGGACCGACGATGACCGTGAACGAGTGGTCGGGGATCTCCACCGAGAGATCGCGGGCGATGACCCGCTGGTCGTATCCGAGGGTCACCGATTCCGCGGTGAGGCGCTGCATGGTGGTACTCCTGGTGTCGTCCGCGGGGTTCATCTGTACGGGTTCCTGCCCATCTCGCGTGCGTGGGCCGGGTACGGCCTTCGGATCAGGACGGTGTGCGGGCCTCATGGGCTCACGGCCTCCCGTGGCCGCCCGGTCCCGCGCGGTCGCCCGGCTCTCCTGTGCGTCCCGCGCCGCGTTCGGTGACGAGCGGCCGGAACAGGTAGCAGCCGCCGAGCAGCGCGGTCACGATGCCGGCCTGGAGTTCGCGGCGGCGATGCTCGCGACGCGGACCAGCGGCGGCACGGCGACGGCGACGGCGAGGACCGGCCCTCCGGCGCGAACGACCCGGCGCACGCGCGGCGGTTCGCCGGGCAGCGGCGGTGCGGCGGGGGCCGCTGCCGCGCCGCGCTCGGTCGCCGTGCCGCGCTGGGTGGGGCTGTCTACCGACATCAGGTTAGGTTAGCCTACCCTCGCATTCTCTCCTGTCTCGGGCCGTACGCCCGAGTACCGGGTCATGCGTACCGGACAGCAAGCTGAAGATCACGGCCCTCGCGCCCGGCACGTGCGGAAAGTGCCCCCTATGAAAGAGGTGTCCAGGTGAACGACGCACCGTTCCAGTTCTTCGACGTCGAGGTGGTCCGCACGGAGCGCCTCACCCCCGCCATGGCCCGGGTCGTCCTCGGCGGCGCCGACCTGTCCCGGATGGCCTCGGGTGGGCGCGACCAGCGCCTCAAGCTGTTCTTCCCGCAGGCCGGTCAGCGCGAACCGGTCATGCCGGACGGCACCCGGGCCAACTGGTACGACGCGTACCGCGCGCTGGACCCCGCCGTACGCGCCGTCATGCGGACGTACACGGCGCGCGAGCTGCGCCACGCCCCGGACGAACTGGTCATCGACTTCGCCCTGCACGGCGGCGACGACATCCCGGCCGGGCCCGCCACCCGCTGGGTCCGCGCGGCGGCGCCCGGCGACCGGATCAGCGTCCTCGCCCCGGTCCACGAGGAGAACGCCGGATTCGACTTCCGGCCGCCGGAGGGCACGGACTGGGTGCTGCTGACCGGCGACGAGTCGGCGCTGCCCGCCGTCGCGGGCATCCTCGAAAGCCTGCCGCCCGAGCTGCCCGCCCGGGTCTGGATCGAGGTCCACGATCCGGCGGACCGTCAGGACCTGCTCACCAAGGCGAATGCCGAGATCACCTGGCTGGTGCACGGCACCTCGCCCACCACCGCCGACGCCCTGCGCACCAGCGCCCTGCCGGACGGCACCCCGTACGCCTGGATCGCCGGCGAGTCCGCGACGGTCAAGGCGGTGCGCCGCCAGCTCGTCGGCGAGCGCGGCCTCGACCGCAAGCGGGTCAAGTTCAGCGGCTACTGGCGGCGCGGGGCCTCCGAGGACCACCTGATGAACACCGGGGAAGCGGCGTAACGCGGGGACGGTCGCGGGCGGAGCGCCGGGACGTTCGCGAAGCACAGGACTGTTCGCGGGCCCCGGCTCGGAGCCGTCGCGGGCGGAGCACAGGACCGTTCGCGGAGCACAGGACCGTTCGCGAAGCACAGGACCGTTCGCGGGCCAGGCTCGGAGCCGTCGCGGGCGCGGCTCAGAGTCCGAGCCTGGCCAGCGCCTTGCCCGTCTCCCGCGCGCAGCAGCCCTCGCCCGCGTCCGTCCAGGCCGCCGCGCACAGCGCGCGCAGTCCGTCCAGCGCGTCCCCGTCCCCGGCGAGCACCAGCGCGTCCCCGTCGACCGAGGCGGTCCACCCGCCGCAGCGGAAGCCCTCGTCCGGGCCGCCGGTGACCTCCGGCTGCCCGGTCAGCAGGCCGCGCAGGTCGGCGTCGACATAGGTGGGCCGGTACTCGGGCGCGGCGGCCAGCAGCCGCGCCCCGTCGGTCACACCGGTCAGCACGAGCAGCGAGTCGACCCCGCCGTTGAACGCGCCCTCGATGTCCGTGTCCAGCCGGTCCCCGACGACGAGCGCGCGCCGGGCGCCCGTCCGCAGGATCGTCTCCCGGTGCATCGGGGGCAGCGGCTTGCCCGCCACCTGCGGCTCGGCGCCGGTGGCGATCCGTACGACCTCGACCGCCGCGCCGTTGCCCGGCATGATCCCGCGCGGGCTCGGGATCGTCAGGTCGGTGTTGGACGCGAACCATGGCACCCCGCGGTTGATCGCGTAGCACGCCTCGGCGAACCGCCCCCAGGCCAGGTCGGGGCCGCCGTACCCCTGCACGACGGCGACCGGGCCTTCGTCGGCCGACTCCACCGGTTCCAGACCGCGTTCACGCAGCGCGACCCGCAGCCCCTCCCCGCCGATGACCAGCACCTTGGACCCGGCCGGGAAGCGGTCGGCGATCAGCCGGGACACCGCCTGCGCCGAGGTGATGACGTCCTCGGCCCCGGCGGGGACGCCGAGTTCCGTCAGATGGTGGGCGACGGCCTCCGGCGGGCGCAGGGCGTTGTTGGTGACGTACGCGAGACGCATCCCCGCGTCCCGGGCCGTGCCGAGCGAGCCGACGGCGTGCGCGATGGCCTCCCCGCCCGCGTAGACGACGCCGTCGAGATCGAGCAGAGCGGTGTCGTACGACTCGTTCAGCGCGGTCGCGCTGCCGCTCGGCCTGGTCCTGGTCTGCTGGCTCATCCGTCTTACGCTCCTCACTTGGGACTTCTCCCACGATCATCCCCCATCACCCGCAGTACACATACGATGCGTAAATGAACACAACAGGTCCCGTGGACAAGGGGCTGCGGCTGATTCCGTTCAGCGGGCTCCGCTACGTCCCCGAACGGGTCGGCAGTCTGTCGGCCGTGACCTCGCCCCCGTACGACGTGGTCGTCAGGCCCGACGGACTGCATCACCTGGAGTCGGCGGACCCGTACAACATCGTCCGGCTGATCCTCCCGCAGGCAGCCACCGCCGAGGAGCGGCACCGCCAGGCGGCGGCGACACTGCGGCGGTGGCAGACGGAGGGCGTCCTCGCGCCGGATCCCGAGCCCGCGCTGTACGTGTACGAGCAGCGCAGGGGCGAGGTGTTGCAGAGGGGGGTCATCGGGGCGCTCGCGCTCTCGGCGCCGACGGACGGCATCGTGCTTCCGCACGAGGACGTGATGCCGGACGTGGTGGAGGACCGGGCGGACCTGATGCGGACGACGGCGGCCAATCTGGAACCGCTGCTGCTGACGTACCGCGGCGAGGTCGACACCGTGCGCGAGGCACCGGGAGGCACTGGAGCCCCGGGAAGCACGGAAGCCACGGGAGTCAAGGAAGTTACGGGAGTTACGGGAGTTACGGGAGTTACGGGAGTTACGGGCACGGTGGGCGCGGCGAGGGCGAGTTCGGCCGGGACCGCCGGTGTCATCGAGCGCGCGCTGAACCGTCCGCCGCTCCTCACCACAACCACCGAGGACGGTTTCAGCCACCGGCTGTGGTCGGTCACGGACCCGGCCGAACTCGCGGAGATCACCGGGGACCTGGCCCATCACCAGGCGCTGATCGCCGACGGGCACCACCGCTGGGCCACCTACCTGCGGCTCAGCGCCGAGCACGCGGCCGCGAACGGGAGCCAGGGCGCGGCCGGTGCGCCAGAGCCGTGGGACTTCGGGCTGGTCCTGCTGATCGACACGGCCCGCTACCCGCTCCAGGTCCGCGCCATCCACCGGCTGCTGCACCGGCTGCCGGTGGACCGCGCACTGCGATCCCTCGAAGGCCCCCCGGGCTCCTTCCGGGTGCGCACGGTCGAAGGACCGCTCCCCCGGGCGCTGGAGACCCTCGCGGCGACGGCGGCCACCGGAAACGCGTTCCTGCTGGCGGGCGACGGCCGGTTCCATCTGGTCGACCGTCCGGACGAGGACCTCCTGGCGCGTACGGTACGGGCCGACCGGCCGGCGGCCTGGCGCGCCCTGGACGCGACGGTCCTGCACGCCACGCTCCTCGACCACCTCTGGCGCATCCCGGACGACCCGGAGCACATCGCCTACATCCACGACGCGCAGGCGGCGGTCGCCCAGGCAGAACGCCACGGCGGCACGGCGGTCCTGCTGCACCCGGTGCGCGAGGACGTCGTACGGGACCTGGCCCGCCAGGGCGTCACCATGCCGCGCAAGTCCACGTCGTTCGGCCCCAAGCCGGCGACGGGCCTGGTGCTGCGGGACCTCATGCGGGACTGACCCGGGCGTCCCGCTCGCCACATGGAAATGGGGCGGTGACCCTGTCCGGGTCACCGCCCCACTCCTGTGCCAGTTGTCGTCAGCGGTTGTCGTCAGCCGCCCCGGGCTCGGGCCGGCTGTCGGCCTCGGCGGGAGACTCGGCGGACGCTCCACCGGACCCGGTGTCGGGCTCGGTGTCGGAACCTGTGTCGGGTTCGGTGTCGGCCGCCGCTTCGGGCTCGTCCTCGCCCATGGCGTCGACGAACTCCACCCCGTCCAGCTCGGCGAGCCGGTCCGAGGCGTCCGTCGCGCCGTCCTTGTCGGCCTCGACGGTCTTGCCGAACCACTCCCGCGCCTCTTCCTCACGCCCGGCCGAGAGCAGGGCGTCGGCGTACGCGTAGCGCAGCCGGGCGGTCCAGGGCTGAATGGCGTGCGAGGCCAGCTCGGGGCCCTGAAGGGTCACGATGGCCGCCTCGATCTGCCCCATGTCCCGGCGCGCACCGGCCGCGACGAGCCGCATCTCGACCTGTCCGGCCTTGTCGAGCTTCAGTACCTCGGGCTCGCCCGCCATCGCCATGGCGCGCTCCGGACGGCCGAGCCCACGCTCGCAGTCCGCCATGACGGGCCACAGGTCGACGCCTCCGGTCATCCGCCGCGCCGCCCGGAACTCGGCCAGCGCCTCGGAGTACTTCTGGGTCGCGTACGCGGCGAAGCCGGCGGCTTCGCGCACGGCGGCGACGCGGGAGGCGAGCCGCAGGGCGATACGGGAGTACGCGTACGCCTGCTCCGGCTCCTCGTCGATCAGCTGGGCGACCATGACGAGGTTCTTGGCCACGTCCTCGGCGAGCGTCTTCGGCAGGCTCATCAGCTCCTGACGCACGCTCTTGTCGATCTCGTCCCCGGTGACATCCTCGGGGATCGGCAGCCGCTTGATCGGCTCGCGGTCACGGTCCCGGTCCCGGTCGTCGCGGCGGTCGTAGCCGCCGCCCCGGCTGTCGTCCCGGCCCCGGTAGCCTCCGCCGCTGGGGCGGCCGCCACGGTCACGATCGCGGTCGCGGTCGTCGCGGCGCCCGTAACCGCCGCCACCTCCGCCGGTGGGACGACCTCCGCCGGTGGGACGTCCGCCCCTGCGGTCGTCGTCTCGGCGCGGAGCGCCGCCGGAGCGGTCGTCGCGGCGGAAGCCGCCACCCGAACCGGAGGAGGGCCGGTCGTCGCGTCGGTCGTCGCGACGGAAGCCGCCGCCAGAGCCGGAGGACGGCCGGTCGTCGCGTCGGTCGTCGCGACGCGGACCACTGGGACGCTCATCGCGACGGAAAGACGGACGCTCATCACGACGGTCATCACGACGCGGAGCGCTTCCGGAACGATCGTCACGACGGAAACCACCACCGGAACCCGAAGACGGCCGGTCATCACGACGCCCGTACCCACCACCCCCAGCGGGACGGTCATCACGACGCGGAGCGCCACCGGAGCGGTCGTCACGACGGAAGCCACCACCGGAACCCGAGGACGGCCGGTCGTCGCGTCGGTCGTCGCGACGCGGACCACTGGGACGCTCATCGCGACGGAAAGACGGACGCTCATCACGACGGTCATCACGACGCGGAGCGCTTCCGGAACGATCGTCACGACGGAAACCACCACCGGAACCCGAAGACGGCCGGTCATCACGACGCCCGTACCCACCACCCCCGGCGGGGCGGTCATCGCGACGCGGTCCGTCGCTGCGAGGGCGGTCGTCACGACGCCCGTAGCCACCGCTGCCGGAGCCGGCGCCGGACGGACGACCACCACGGTCGTCGCGGCGGAAGCCGCCGCCGGACCCGGAGGAGGAACGGTCGTCGCGACGGAAGCCGCCACCAGAACCGGAGGAGGGCCGGTCATCGCGTCGGTCGTCGCGACGCGGACCACTGGGACGCTCATCACGCGCACCGCGGAACCCGCCACCGCGATTGTCGTCACGTCGCGGTCCACGATCGCGATCGTCACGGCCTCCGCGGAAGCCGCCCCGGTCGCCGCTGTCACCGCGGCGCGGGTCGCGCTCAGGGCGGTCGTCGGAGGAGTTGGGGGACATCGAGTGGGGCTCCTGTCTTCGGGTACCGCAGTCATTCTCGCGCAGTCGGGCTTCCGGTGCGCTTCGAGCAAAAGAAGGGGGTACAGAACGCGGGCACAAAACAAAAAAGACCCGTGGTCCAGCGTGAACGCTGGACCACGGGTCCATGAAAGATTGTTCGGCGGCGTCCTACTCTCCCACAGGGTCCCCCCTGCAGTACCATCGGCGCTGTGAGGCTTAGCTTCCGGGTTCGGAATGTAACCGGGCGTTTCCCTCACGCTATGACCACCGAAACCCTATCGGGCCATCCCAGAAAATAATGGGATAACGGCACTTAGCGAACAAGCACGCTCTTCAATTAGAAAAGATACTGGTTCAACCGGTGCGACTGTTCGCAACCCGGGAACCACACAGTGGACGCGAGCAACTGAGGACAAGCCCTCGGCCTATTAGTACCAGTCAGCTCCAACCGTTACCGGTCTTCCACATCTGGCCTA
>NZ_QQNA01000387.1 GCF_003346515.1 Streptomyces corynorhini | reverse complement strand
CACACAGTGGACGGTCAGGCGCTGAGCCGGGGCCGGGCCACCCCACACCACTGCCGCGTGCCCCGCAGGGCGAACCGGCCCGGCAGCCAGCAGCCGGGCCGGGCAACGATCCTGCCTTCCCTGGGAACCCTTCCCCCGGGCCGCCCCTCCCGAGTACCTGCACTTGCGCCGCAGGGACGGGTGTCAAGGGTGAAGCGCAGCGCAATCGGCGAAGCCGACGCGACGAAGGAGCGCCCTTTACACCCGACCCGGAGGCGCGAAACTCAAACCGGAGAGGGGCGGCCCCCACCCGCCATAAATGGCCCCGTTCAGCCCGCTTACCTCTTGGTACTGACCCGCAGAACACAGCGGATGGTGACCAGCGGGGCATGAATCCCCACCAGCACCACACCGTCAGCCGCCGAGCCGGAGCCGGGCCACCCCACACAAAGTGTGCGCACCCACCCACCGGACCCGCAGGCCCCACCAGCCCCACCGGCCCGGTGATCAGCAGCGGTCATCAGCGGTCATCAGCGGTTATCAGCGATCAGACGCTGACCTAACGCGCGATAACCTCACGTGATGATATTGCGGCGAGGTTTGCTTTGGTGCGGTGTGGCGGGATCGGCGTTGTTCCTCCTGCTTATGCTGGTCAATGATGTGATCAAGCCGGACTACGACCCGGTACGCGATGCCGTCAGTGAAGCCGAGATCGGCAGCGGCGGATGGCTGCAAATCCTGAACTTCGTTGTATCCGGACTGCTCATCGCCGCTTCCTCCGTGGCGATATCGCAGACGGTGAACCGTTGGACGGGCGTGCTGGTCGGCTTCGTCGGGGCAGGGCTGGCGCTCTCCGGCGTCTTCGTGACCGACCCCGTACCGACCGACCACACGACCTGGCACGGGACGATCCACAACGCGACGGGGACGATCAGCTCGGTGGCCCTCATCGCGGCCTGTTTCGTGGCCGCGCGGTGGCAGGCCACCTCGCGGTGGTGCTGGTACTCCGTCCTGGTCGGCATCGCCATGCCGTTGACTTTCGTCGTCGCCCTCGGGGCGACCGAAAGCCTCGGCATCTGGCAGCGCCTGACCAACGTGCTCGGATGGACCTGGCTCATCGCCCTGGAAGTGCGCGCGATGCGGACACCGATGACCAGCAGGGCGTGAACCTCAGGTCACAGCCAACGCTCAGGCGCCGAGACGCCCCGGGCCGCCCCCACTCACGTCGCGCGCCCCACCCCGTCGACAGAAGCCCGATCCACCCCTCCGCGTAGTGGGTGCCGCCGACGGGAGACGTCTCGCTCCCCTCGCCGTCCGCCGGGTACTCGATCTCCGGGCGTTCCGCAGGACGGCGGGACAACGCACAGCCGTCGCCGGCTGAACGTCTGGTGGCAGACGAGGAGACGATCGAGCCGATCGCGTCGATCGAGCAGGGCAGCTCCTGCCACGAAGTCGCCCACGCCTGGCGCAAGTCCAGCCACTGCGGCAGCGAAGGCGACGCCCGCGTAGAGGGCTCCCCCCGCCCTCAGGCCGCCCACCTCGCGACTCCAAGAACCCCACCGGCCCCACCCTCACCCTCACC
>NZ_QQNA01000386.1 GCF_003346515.1 Streptomyces corynorhini | reverse complement strand
CCTCGACCCCCTCGACCCCCTTGCCCCCCGGGGCGCCACGGGCGCGGAGGCGACGGCGCCGTACCGGGCCCTGGTCGTGACGGCCTCCAACCGCGCGTCGGCCGGCGTCTACGCCGACCGAGGCGGCCCGGTCCTGGCCGACGGTCTGGCCGCGCTCGGCTTCGCGGTCGACGGACCGCGGGTCGTTCCCGACGGCGATCCGGTCGAGCGGGCGCTGCGCGCCGGAGTGGCCGCCGCGTACGACGTGATCCTCACGACCGGCGGTACCGGCCTCTCGCCCACGGACCGCACCCCGGACGCCACCCGGCGCGTCGTCGACTACGAGATCCCGGGCATCCCCGAGGCGATCCGCGCCGAGGGTGTCCTCAAGGTGCCCGCCGCCGCGCTCTCCCGGGGCGTCGCGGGCGTCTCGGGGCGGACACTGATCGTGAACCTGCCGGGCTCGACCGGCGGCGTGCGCGACGGCCTCGCGGTGCTCGGCCGGCTGCTCGTCCATGCCGTGGACCAGATCCACGGCGGCGATCACCCCCGTACGTCCGGATGAACCCGGTCTGGCCCGTGACCCTGGCCAACGGCGATGTCGTCCTGCGCCCGATAAAGCTGCGCGACCAGGCCGCCTGGCGTGAGGTGAACCGGCGCAACCGCGACTGGCTGCGCCCCTGGGAAGCGACCATTCCGCCGCCGCCCCCCGGCGCCCCCGGAGCCCGGCGACCCACGTACCGCCAGATGGTCCGCCATCTGCGGGCCGAGGCCGCCGCGGGCCGGATGCTGCCGTTCGTCATCGAGTACCAGGGGCGGCTGGTCGGACAGTTGACGGTCGCGGGGATCACCTGGGGCTCGATGTGTTCGGGGCACGTGGGCTACTGGGTGGACCGCGAGGTCGCGGGGCGCGGCGTCATGCCGACGGCGGTGGCCCTCGCGGTCGACCACTGTTTCCGTACGGTCGGACTGCACCGCGTCGAGGTCTGCATCCGGCCGGAGAACGGCCCGAGCCGCAGGGTGGTCGACAAGCTCGGATTCCGCGAGGAGGGGCTGCGTCCGCGCTATCTCCACATCGACGGCGCGTGGCGGGATCACCTGGTCTATGTGCTGACGGCGGAGGAGGTACCGGAGGGGCTGCTCCACCGATGGCGGCAGAGACGCCCCGAGAACAATCAGAAAATGAAATAAGTGTTCGATATTGGTGACGATATGACAGTAAACCGATCCGAAACATCATAAAAAAAGTCCGTGATATCAGCCGGATCGTGCGACACACCGGCTCAATTGGCGGATGCCGCCGTGCGAACCCCTCTACGGTGTGAACCGTGAGCAGCAGCGGCCTCATCTACGCAGTCATCGTCGGGGCTTGGGCCGCCTACTTGGTGCCGATGTGGCTCCGCAGGCAGGACGAGCTGAATGAGGCGCGTCCGACGGAACGCTTCAGCACCGCCATCCGGCTGCTGTCCGGAAGGGCGGCCATGGAGCGCCGTTACGCCAAGGAGCTTCAGGGACGCGCCGAGGAGGCGGAGACCGACGGGGAACCGGACAGTCGTGCGGAATCGATCAGCTCCGTCGACGTCCGGTCCTTCTCCGCGCCCCGGGACCACACCGAGGTACGGATGGAGATCCACCCGTCCCCGCGCACGGTGCCCCGCCCCGCACCCGCCC
>NZ_QQNA01000385.1 GCF_003346515.1 Streptomyces corynorhini | reverse complement strand
GGCCGGCCGGCCACCTCGGGGGCGGCGGGGTCGAGGCCGCAGGCGCGCATGACCTCGTCCAGGGCGCGCAGTACGGTCACCGCCGCGCCCTCGTAGGCCGCGCCCAGCAGCTGCTGCGGCGTGGTGTCGTGCCGGATGCCGGTCAGCAGCCCCGACGCGGCGGGCAGGTCGGGGGTGCGCTCGCCGTCCAGGTACGGCAGGAGCACGGCCTCGCCGCCCGGCGTCGCGTCCTCGCGGTCGAGCCGCAGCAGCGCCGCCACCTTGTCCACGGCGAGCGTGCAGTTGAGGGTGCAGGCCAGCGGCAGATACGTACCGTCGGCGGCGGCGAACCCGGCGAGCGCGGCGGATGCCGGGCGGGTGCGGGTCGCGGCGAAGACCGTCCCCGAGGTGCCGAGGCTGAGCACCGGGTGGTCCAGCAGCCCGGCGCCGCCGAAGCCCAGGCCGACGGCCGCGCTCATGTTGTCACCGGTGCCCGCGGCGACGGCGATACCGGCGGGCAGGCCCAGCTCGGCGGCGGCGCCCGCCGTGAGCGAGCCGACGCGCGCGGCGCCGGTCGCGGCCACGGGCGGCAGCAGGTCGGTGTCGAGCCCGAGCAGCGCGAGGAGTTCGGCGTCGTACTCCCCGGTGGCGGTCGAGTACCAGCAGGTGCCGGAGGCGTCGCCCGGGTCGGTGGCGGGGGTGCCCGCGAGCCGTTCGGTCAGGAAGTCGTGCGGGAGCCTGATGGCGGCCGTGGCGTCCGCGACGGCCGGGTCGTTCTCCCGCAGCCACTGCCACTTGGAGGCCGTCATCGAGGCCACCGGCACCGACCCCGTACGCGCCGTCCAGGCGTCGGGGCCGCCGAGCGTCTCGGTCAGCGCGGCGGCCTGCGGCGCCGAACGGGTGTCGTTCCAGAGCAGCGCCGGGCGCAGCGGCCGGCCTGCGCCGTCCAGTACCACCAGCCCGTGCTGCTGTCCGGCGACGGCTATGCCGATGACCGACGACGGCTGCACACCGGACTCCTTGAGTCCGGCGCCGACCGCGTCGCGCAGCGCGTCCCACCACACCTCGGGGTCGGTCTCGCGCGCGCCGCCCTCCCCGGTCACCCGGTGCGGCGCGCGGCCCACGGCGAGCAGCCGGCCGGTGGCGGCGTCGGTGAAGGCCGCCTTGGTGGACTGGGTGGAACTGTCCACGCCGATGACGACCTGGCTGTGCGACATGGGGCTCTACCTCCGGTTTTGGATCTGGAGCAACAAATTACGCGATGGCGCGACGCACGGGAACAGCGAGGGCGATCGACCTCGCGCGGCCCCGTCCCGTAGCGGAATCAGGGGAGGGAGGATTCCGGGGGGCCGTTCGGTCTTTTGCCCGCCGGGACTCCGTGCTTTATTAGTCATGTCAGGAAACAAATAGGCCCCGGCGGGTGCCGGAGCCAGCCATCGAAGGCGGCCAGAGGATGACGGAACGCTTCACCCCCACCCCCGCGGACAAGTTCAGCTTCGGTCTGTGGACCGTGGGCTGGCAGGGCCGCGACCCGTTCGGCGACGCCACCCGCCCGGCCCTGGACCCCGTCGAGTCCGTCCAGCGGCTCGGCGAACTGGGCGCGTACGGCGTGACCTTCCACGACGACGACCTCATCCCGTTCGGCTCGTCCGACACCGAGCGCGAGTCGCACATCAAGCGTTTCCGGCAGGCGCTGGACGCCACCGGCGTGGTCGCGTCCATGGTCACCACCAACCTCTTCACGCACCCGGTCTTCAAGGACGGCGGCCTCACCGCCAACGACCGCGACATCCGGCGGTTCGCGCTGCGCAAGGTCCTGCGCAACATCGACCTGGCCGCCGAGCTGGGCGCGAAGACCTTCGTCGCCTGGGGCGGCCGCGAGGGCGCGGAGTCGGGCGGCGCCAAGGACGTACGGCTGGCCCTCGACCGGATGAAGGAGGCGTTCGACCTCTTCGGCGAGTACGTCACCGAGCAGGGCTATGACCTGCGCTTCGCCATCGAGCCCAAGCCCAACGAGCCGCGCGGCGACATCCTGCTGCCGACCGTCGGCCACGCCCTCGCCTTCATCGAGCGCCTGGAGCGCCCCGAGCTGTACGGCGTGAACCCCGAGGTCGGCCACGAGCAGATGGCCGGGCTGAACTTCCCGCACTCCGTCGCCCAGGCGCTCTGGTCGGGCAAGCTGTACCACATCGACCTCAACGGTCAGAACGGCATCAAGTACGACCAGGACCTGCGCTTCGGCGCCGGTGATCTGCGGGCCGCGTTCTGGCTGGTCGACCTCTTGGAGAGCGCGGGCTGGGAGGGCACCCGGCACTTCGACTTCAAGCCGCCGCGCACCGAGGACTACGACGGGGTGTGGGCCTCCGCCGCCGGGTGCATGCGCAACTACCTGATCCTCAAGGAGCGCGCCGCGTCCTTCCGCGCCGACCCGCTGGTCCAGGAGGCGCTGCGCGCCTCGCGTCTCGACCAGCTGGCCGAGCCGACCGCGGCCGACGGGGTGGCCGCCCTGCTCGCCGACCGCACCGCGTACGAGGAGTTCGACCCCGAGGCGGCCGGTGCCCGGGGCATGGCGTTCGAGCACCTGGACCAGCTCGCGATGGACCACCTGCTGGGCGCGCGCTGAGCCCGGCGGCCGGATGACGGCGGGCGGGGCACGGGTCCCGTACTCCGCGGGGGTACGGGACCCGTGGGCCTCTGGTCGGGATCATGCCGGGCGCGGGGTCCGGCGCCGCGCCCGCCGCGTCGTCGTCGGTCCGGCGCCGAGCCCCGCCGCGTTGTCGTCGGTCGGCGGCTCTCCCGCTGCCTTGAGCGCGTGGGAGGTGCCGAGGTGCCCCCTCCGCGTCGCCTCCCGCCTCAGAGCCTGTCGGGTGACCTCTGATCGGGCGGCCACGCCCTGGCCCGCACGCTTCCCGCGTTGCCGAAATGCCCTAGTAGCTCCCTCCCCAAGCTCTCAACTGCGTTCGAGCAGGGGATACCCCATCCGAGGACACTCCGGCGCCTTGGAATCGCGCTCGGCATCCGGACGAGGAATCAAAGCGCCGAGACGGAGCGAGCGAAGCGAGTGCAGTGCACCAGACCGCGTCCGCTTTCCGATCGTAGGTCACCCGACAGGCTCTCAGCCGTCCTGGTCCAGGATCTGCGAGTGGGCGATGAGATAGCCGAGTTGCGCGCGGCTTCCGCTGCCGAGGGTGGTGGCGAGCTTGGCGATGTGGGCGCGGCAGGTCCGTACGTTCATGCCCAGGCGGCGGGCGATCGCCTCGTCCACGTACCCCTCGATGAGGAGCTTCGCGATGGACCGCTGGACGCCGGTGATGCCGTCG
>NZ_QQNA01000384.1 GCF_003346515.1 Streptomyces corynorhini | reverse complement strand
CGCGGCGGCGGGGCGCGCGGCCGGGGCCGGGGGCTCCGGGGCGGCGGCGGCCGTCGTGGGCAGCGCGGTCAGCAGGAGCACGGCCGACGCCATGCCTGTCAGGTACTTGACAAATACGCGAGTCGGCATCCGGCCCTCTGTGGGTGAGCTGTGACGCGAGGACGTGCCCCGCATGGCGACGTGAACTGGCCCGCGGCGGATATTACCCGCCGGTCGGCGGACGAACAGCTTCCCTTTTCGGCCGCGCCAGGGTCGGCTATCGGCCGATCCGGTGGAGGGCACCGGCGGCCGAGGGGCCGGGCACCCGGTGGTACGGCCTCACGCGCAGTCGGTGTCGACGGCGGCGGAGCGGGTGGCCGCCGCCCCCTGCTCGACGGGCAGCGACGCGTCACGCGTCCAGGCGGACCAGGAGTCGACGAACAGGCCCACCTGTTGCCCGAGCAGCGCCCCGACGAACACCAGCAGCGAGCTGGACACACCGCCCCCGCAGTAGGCGCCGACCTCGTGAGCGCCGATGGCACGGTGGGAGAGGAACCACTTGCGCAGCTCCGCGGGTGGCCGGAGCAGCCCGTCGGGGGCGATCAGCTCGGCCGAGTGGGCGTGGACCGCGTGCGGGACGTGGCCGGTCCTCGGGTCGTCAGGACTGCCGTTGTACGCCCCGGCGGGCCGCGAGTCGAGCAGTGTGCCGTAGCGCGCGATGTCCAGGACCCGTGTCACGGACAGGACGCGCCGCCCGCTGTCGTCCGGGGCCGCCGCGCCGACCAGGTCGCCCGCCGGACCGGACGCGGTGGAGCGGGCCTGCGCCTGCCGGAAGGGAGCCGTCGGGCCGCCCGCGCGGACCCAGGCAGGCAGGGCTCCGTCCAGGACCCGTACCGAACGGAAGCCCGCCCAGGTGAGCACGAACCATGCCCGGGTGGCGCTCGACAGCTCCTCGATCCGGCGGGTGTAGAGCACGATGTCGTCGGCAGGCCCGACGCCCCGGGCCGCCAGGGCGTCGCGCACGGCGGCGGGTCCCGGCAGCGGAAGGTGGCCGCTGGTCGCCGTCGGGGGGCCCGCGAAGTCGGGCGTGACCCGGGTCCGGCGCGCGCCGGGGATGCTTCCGGTGACCGGGTCCGGCCCCCGCGCCATCACTCGCCAGGGCGCGACCTCGACGAACACGGAGCGGGACCCTTCGGCGTACGCCGTCCGGGCGTCGACGAGGCAGGCGTCGCGGGGCGTCGTCATCCCAGCGGTCCGGACGCGTGCGGGACGAACGTCACCGGGAGGCTCTCCTTGAGCGCGTTGTAGATGCGGCAGCGCTTCTTGTACTCCGCGACCAGCTCTTCGGCGGTGACGTTGTCGACCCCGTCGATGAAGCATTCCATGATGAGCGCGCCCAGGTAGTCGCCCTCGACCTTGCGCTCGATCCGGGCGAAGATCTCGACCTGGCGTTCCGGCTGTCCGCTCTCGACGAAGTCGTGCCGGAAGGCGTTCAGCGCGCAGGAGACGAGGGACGCCACCAGCAGGTCGAGCGAGCCGGCCTCCTCACCCGGTCCCCCGCTGCGCACCGAACCGTCCGACACGATCTCGAAGCCGGGCCCGCCGATGGTGTAGCGGCCGCGTACGTCGGTGGTCCGGCCGTGCAGATTGCTGGTCACGGTCACTTTGTCGCTCATCATGGGATTCTAGCCAGCGCCGCGACGGGCGGCGTCCGCCGGGACGGGCGAGGGAACAGGACTCAGGCCCGTGGCCCGTGACCGGCCGCGGCGTCAGGGCTCTGGACACCGCCCGTGGTCGCCACGCGCAGCTGATCGGCCAGCAGGGACACGACGCGGGTGAGGGAGCGGTTGTCCTCCTGCAGGACGGCGATCCGCTGTTCCAGCTCGTCGACCCTGGCGAGCAGCTCACGCCGGCCGGGGCGCTGGCGGCGGCCCGCCGAGGGAGCGCGGGGCTCCCGGACGTCGGCCGGGGCGTCCGCCGAGTCGTGGTCGTAGTCGTAACTGCCGTCGTCGTAGCGCACGAGCCATTTGCGCAGCGACTGCGGGCCGACCTCGAACTCCTCGGCGACCTCCCGCACGATCGACCGGTTCTCGGGCTCGTCGCGGCGCCGGAGCAGGACCCGCTCGACCGCGCGCTGGCGGACCTCGTCGCTGTATTTCCTGTCAAACACCATGCCGGTTTCCCCGTTCAGGAGACTGCAACATTGTTGTCACGATACTTCAGGAGTACTCGTGTCAACATATCGGTTACGAGGTTCTCGCACCTGACTACTAGCTTGTTACATCGTTCGACCCTCATCCAGGCTGCTACGTATAGCCGTTGGAACAGAACGCCGTCGAGACGGATGGCCGTCCCAGCGATCCTGGGAGCGTCCCTCGTGAGGCAAGACAGAGAAGCGGGCGGAGAGAGCCACCCCCCTGTCGCTTACGTCTCCTCGTGTGAGGCAAGCACACAACGCCTCAGTGCCGCCTGCTCGTTCCGAGCAACGCCGCCACTCCCCGCTCACCCCGAGCCGATCGAGAGGAAACAACACGTCGTGTCCAGTTCACGCCCGCGACGCCGGCTTGCCGCAGCGGCCGCCACCCTGTCGCTCCTTGCCGTCGCCGCCTGCTCCGGCAACGCCGGGCAGGAGGACACCGGGGCCCAGGTGGCCAAGAAGGACCGCTCCGGAGGCACACTCAACATCGGCCTCAGCGCCGACCCCGGCGGGGTCGACGCCGCCGTCGTCAACCAGGTCTGGCGCACGGTCGCCCGCTCCCTGGCCGACTCCCTGGTCTTCTACAACCCCGACACCAAGAAGGTCGAGCCGTGGCTCGCAACGAGCTGGACGGTCAGCGACGACGCCCGGAAGTACTCGTTCAAGCTCCGTGACGACGTCACCTTCCACGACGGCACCGCACTCACCGCCAAGGTCGTCAAAGCCAACCTGGAGAGCCTGAACAGGCCCGGCATCCACTCCAGCGCGAAGACCATCGTGCAGGGCATCAGCAAGATCAGGACACCGTCGGAGCACGAGATCACCGTCGAGTTCGCCGAGCCGAACGCGGCCTTCCTGGTCTCGCTGTCGCGTGCGTACGGCGGCATCGTCTCGGAGAAGACGGCCCGGCTCCCGGTGGAGAAGCGGCAGAACTGGCTGGACGGCTCCGGCCCGTTCTCCCTGGAGGAGTACGTCCCCAACCAGCGCATCGTCCTCAAGAAGCGCGAGGATTACACCTGGGCGCCGAAGTACTTCGACCACGCCGGGCCGGCCTATCTCGACCAGGTCGTCTACAAGATCATCCCCGAGGACTCGGTCCGCAACGGCGCGGTCATCGGCGGCGACGAACTGCAATTCGTCTACTGGGTGAACGCGAAGTACCTCCCGCAGTTCCAGAGCGCCGGGCTGACGATCTCCAAGACCCTCAATCCGGCGACCGGCACCGAGCTGCCGGTGAACACCTCCTCGAAGTTCCTCAAGGACGTCCGCGTCCGGCAGGCGCTCCAGACGGGGACCGACCGGGACCAGTTCGTCAAGATCGACTCCGGCGGGATCGACGAACCCGCGACCGGCCCGCTGAGCAAGGACAATCCGCACTACTCCGACCAGAGCGCGCTGCTGAAGTACGACCCCGAGCGGGCCGCGTCGCTGCTGAAGCAGGCGGGCTGGACCAGGACCGGCAAGGACGGCATCCGCGTCAACGCCTCCGGTGAGCGACTGTCGCTGCGCGTCCCGGCCGACGACGCGGGCTGGCAGGTGCTCCAGGACCAGTGGAAGAAGCTCGGCATCGAGCTGGTCCTCGACCCGCCGCTGCCCGCGGAGGCGAACGAGAAGCTGCTCAGCGGCGAGTACGACCTCGCCTACTGGTACGCCTCCTCGCCCGACCCGGACGTGCTGCGCGCCAACTACGGCAAGTCCACCGGGTCGAACCGCAGCTTCATCGCGGACGACGACAAGACCGGCCGGAAGCTCGACCGGCTCCTCCAGGAGCAGAACCAGACGATCGACCTCACCGAGCGGCAGAAACTCGTCGACCAGGCGTCGCGCATCCTCGTCGAGCAGGCGTACGAGATACCGGTGTCGAACGACATCGACGTGTGGGCGTACTCGCCCCGGCTGCACGACATCAAACCCGTCGGGCTCGACCAGTACCTGATCAATGCCTGGCTGGCGAAGAAGTAGACCGATGGCACGATACGGACTCCGACTCCTGTACGGCGTGATCGTGGTGTGGGGGGCGTTCACCGGGGCGTTCTTCCTGCTGTACGTCGTGCCCGGCGACGCGGCGGGGGGCCTGACGGCCGGCGCCGACGGCGCCGACGTCAAGCGGCTCCTCGCCGAACAGCGCGAGCTGCTCGGCCTCGACCGGCCGGTGTACGCGCAGTACTGGGACGCGCTGACCGGAGCCCTGCACGGCGACTTCGGCCAGAGCGTCTACCAGCGCAGACCGGCGGTGGACGTGTACTTCGAGTCCTTCCCCCAGACGCTCCGGCTGGCCTTTCTCGGGCTGCTCCTCGCCGTGGTGCTGGGTGTGACGCTGTCGGTGGTCATCGAGCTGACCGACTGGAAGTGGGCGCGCGAACTGCTCATCTCCCTGCCGCCGGTCGCGGTCTCGCTGCCCCCCTTCCTCGTCGGACTCGTGCTGCTCCAGGTCTTCGCCTTCCAGCTGCACTGGATCAAGGCCGTCAGCGACCCGGGGTTCGCCGGACTGCTCATCGCCTCCGCGGCCCTCGCGGTCGCGGGCGGCGGCAGCATCTCCCAGCTGCTGACGGCCAACCTCCGCGCCGCTCTGACCTCCCCGTACATCGAGACCGCCCGCAACTGGGGGCTCAGCAGGTTCGACATCGTCGTCCGGCACGCCCTGAAGAACGCCGCGCTGCCGGTGATCACCTCGTTGGGGACCACCGTCGGTGTGATGGTCGGCGGGACGGTGCTGACGGAGACGGTGTTCTCCCGGCTCGGTGTGGGCCGGCTCGTGGTCGACGCCGTGAACGGCCGGGACATGCCCGTCGTCCTGGTCGCGGTCACGATCAGCGCGGTGATCTTCGTCGCCGTGAACCTCGTCGTGGACGCCCTCTACCCCCTGCTCGACAAGCGCATCCGATGGGAGGGATGACATGACGACCCTGGAAGCGCCACCGTCAGCGCCGCCGTCCGAGCGGCCCGGGAAGCCCGGGAAGCCCGGCGGACGGTCCGCCCGGCCGCTCAGCTCCCCCGGCCTCCTCGCGGCGTACCTGTGGGTCGCCGTGATCCTGGCCGCGGCCGTCCACCCCGGCCTCTTCGCGCCCGGGGACCCGTTGCGGCAGGACGGCGCGCAGATGCTGCTCCCGCCCGGCCTCGACCACCTCTTCGGCACCGACGACTTCGGCCGTGACCAGTTCACCCGCACCGTGTGGGGCACCCGGCTGTCGCTCCAGGCGGCGCTGATCGCCGTCGCCATCGGTCTGGTGAGCGGCTCGTCGATCGGCCTGGTGGCCGGCGCGCTGCGCGGCAAGGCCGACAGCGTTCTGATGCGGATCGTCGACATCATGCTGGCCGTACCGAGCCTGATCGTCTCCCTCGCGATCATCTCCGCGCTGGGGCGCGGGACGCTCAACATCGCCGTCGCCATCGGGATCAACAGCACGGCGGGCTTCGCCCGTCTGATGCGGTCCGAGGTGCTCAAGGTGGGCAACGCCACGTACGTCGAGGCTTCGGTCTTCGCCGGACACGGCTATGTCCACCGGCTGTTCAGACATGTCGTGCCCAACGCGTCCCGCTCGGTGCTGGCCGCCGCGACGATGGACATCGGGACGGCGATCCTGACCGTCGCCGCCCTGAGTTTCCTGGGACTCGGCGCGCCGCCGCCGACCCCCGAGTGGGGGCTGCTGGTGGCCGAGGGACGCACCTTCATCGGAGTCCAGTGGTGGCTGAGCCTGCTGCCCGGCCTGGTGATCGTACTGACCGTACTCGCGGTCTACCGCATCGGCAGATCGTTCGACAGAGGGAGGACCCGTGTCGTCGCCTGACCGCGAGCACACGCCGCTGCTGCGCCTGCGCGACGTGAGTGTCGAGTTCACACTGCCCGGCCGTGCCGCCACCCCCGTGCTCGACCGCGTGGGTCTGGACGTCCCCGCGGGGACGATCCGCGCCGTTGTCGGCGAGTCCGGGTCCGGCAAGTCCACCCTCGGCCGGGTCGTCACCGGGACCCTCGCCGAGAACGGGCGCGTCACCGGCGGCGAGGTCGTGCTCGGCGGCCGTACGCTCACCGGCCTGTCCGAACGGCGGTACCGGGCCGTCCGGGGCAAGGAGATCGGCTACATACCGCAGGACGCGCTGCTCGGGCTGAACCCGCTGCTGCCCGTCGGCCTCCAGGCCGCCGAACCGCTGCGCGCCCACGGTCTGGCGTCCCGCGCGGAGCGCCGCGAGCGGGTCGTCGACCTGTTCGCGAAGGTCGGACTCCGCGATCCCGCCCGCCTGTACGGGCGCTATCCGCACGAACTGTCCGGCGGAATGTGCCAACGGGTCCTGATCGCGGCCGCGATGAGCACCCGGCCCCGGCTGCTCATCGCCGACGAGCCGACGACCGCGCTCGACGTCACCGTGCAGAAGACCATCCTCGATCTGCTGTCGGGACTGGTGGAGACCGAGGGACTCGGAATCCTGCTGATCACCCACGATCTCGGGGTCGCCGCCGAGCGCGCCGACGGCATCGCCGTGGTGAAGGACGGGCGGATCGTGCGCGAAGGGCGGACCGACGAGGTCGTCGCCGCCCCGGACGACCCGTACACGGAGCGGCTCCTGCGGTCCTCCTCGATCGGATTCTCCGGGCGGCGGGCCGCGAGCGCCCGGCTGGAGTACTTCGGCACCGTACCGGCGGACGCCCCGGTGACGGTCGAGGCCGAAGGGGTCGGCAAGACCTTCGCGTCGGGTCGTGGCACGGACCCGGTCACCGCCGTCTCCGACGCCTCGTTCCGGGTGCGCGGGGGGACCACACTGGGGATCGTCGGGGAATCGGGATCGGGCAAGACCACCCTGGTGCGTGTCCTGGCCGGTCTGACACCGCCGGACACGGGCTCGGTGCGGATCGACGGCGACCCGGTCGTCCACCACCGGCGGGGAGCCGGACAGGCCGGCCTCTACCGCAAGGTGCAGATGGTCTACCAGGACCCCTACGCCTCGCTGAATCCCAGGTCCACCGTCCGCGCGATCCTCGACGAACCGCTCAGGGGCCACAAGTACGGCACGGCGCCGGAGCGTGCCCGCAGGATCACGGAGCTGCTGGAGGTCACCGGTCTGCCCGCCTCGCTCGCCGACCGGTACACGGCCGAACTCTCGGGCGGCCAGCGGCAGCGGGTGGCCATCGCCCGCGCGCTGGCGCCGCGTCCCGACGTCGTCATCCTGGACGAGCCTGTCTCCGCGCTCGACGTGACCGTGCGGCGCCAGATCCTCGATCTGCTCGACACGCTCCAGCGCGAGCTGGCGCTGACGTACGTCTTCGTCTCCCACGACCTGGGTGTGATCGCCGAGGTCTCCGACGAGATCGTCGTCCTCCGCCACGGGCGGATCGTCGAGTGCGGCGCCGCACTCGGCGTCCTCACCGAACCACGGACCGACTACGTCAAGCGGCTGCTGGCCTCGATCCCCGGCGCCGCCCCGGCCGGCGCGGGCCCGCCCTCGTAGCTCCGCGACAGAAAGGAACACGCACCATGCCCGAACGACAGCTCCACCTGGGCTACATGCACTGGCTGAACGGCACACACTGGGGCGGCTGGCGGCATCCGGACGCGCCCACGGCGCGGGCCTTCGAGCTGGAGTACGCGACGAAGGCACTGCGGATCACCGAGGACGCGAAGTTCGACTTCTTCTTCCTCGGCGACACCCTGGCCGGTGACATCGCGGCGGAACAGTGGATCACCACCCACAACACCGGACGCCTGGAACCGTTCACGCTCGCCTCCCAACTCGCCCTCAACTCCTCGAAGATCGGGCTCGTCGTGACGGCGCACCCGACGTTCTACGAGCCGTACATCCTGGCGAGGCTGACGGCCTCCCTCGATCACCTCAGCGGCGGGCGGCTGGCGTGGAACGTCGTGCTGGGCGCCTCCGACCTCGCCGCGCGCAACTTCAGCCTGCCGGACCTGGGCGGCGCCGCCCGCTACGAGCGCGCGGACGAGTTCATCCACGTGGTCCAGCGGCTCTGGGACAGCATCGAGGAGGGCGCCTACCTCCAGGACAAGAAGACCGGCCACTACGTCGACGAGACCAAGATCCACCGGCTCGACTGGCAGGGCACCCACTTCCAGGTCGCGGGCACTCTGCCGCTGGAACGCCCGCCGCAGGGCCATGTCCCGCTGCTGTACGCCGGCGCCTCCGAGCTGTCCCGTGAACTGACCGCGAAGTGGGCCGACATCAACTTCACCGGCCCCGCCACCCCGCGGGAGTCGATCGCGTTCAACGCCGACGTGCGGCAGCGGGCCGAGCGCCTGCGGGGCCGCGTCGACCCGATCTTCTTCCTGCCGGGGATCACACCGCTGATCGGCGACACCCGGGCGGAGGCGGTCGAGCTGTACGAGGAGCTGAACACACTGCTGCCGTACGACGACGACATCGTCGAGGGCGACCGGGACGAGTCGTACTGGTCGGGCCCGGAAGGGGCCCGGATCCGCGCGTCCTCGTTCCCCCTGCCCAAGGGGGCCCGCAGCGTCCGCTCCCTCACGGAGCGCGTCGGCGTCGACCTCAGAGCGCTCGGCATCGACGGCAGGGTCGAACCGGGCACGGCGCAGCGGTTCAACGGCTACGGCCACAGGCTGCTGACGGCACTGGCCGAGCGGACGGGGCGCACCCCGGACAACGGCGGCGTCCGGGTCAGGGACTTGCTGGGGGCGGCGATCGCCGGGAACTTCCCCCTGGTGATCGGTACGGCCGGCCAGGTCGCGGACACCCTGATCGACTGGTTCGACCAGGGCGCCGCCGAGGGCTTCAACGTGAGCACACCGTTCCTGTGGGAGCAGTTGGAGCGCTTCACGGGCGAGGTGGTGCCCATCCTCCAGGAGCGCGGTGTGTACCGGACGGAGTACACGGCCGACACCTTCCGCGGCCACTTCGGCCTGGACATCCCCCCGAACAGCTTCACCACGGCCGACCGGCAGGAGGAACGATCAGCATGAGCGGCAGACGCACACTCCGCCTCGGCCTGGCGGCCTACGGCACCGGTTGGGACCTCGACGCCTGGCGCCTGCCGGAGGCCACCAGCTCCGGGCTGCGCGACCCCAGCGTCATCCTGGACACGGCCAGGACCGCCGAGCGCGGCAAGCTGGACTACGTGTTCGCCGGCAGCGCTCTGGGCAGTGAACCTGACCGCCTCAACCGGATCTTCCGCTGGGACAACTTCGTGTACGCCGGGCACGCCGCGGCGATCACGAAGAACCTCGGATTCGTCATGTCGGTGAACTCGTCGTTCGAGCACCCGTACTCCGTCGCACGGCAGTTGGCGACCCTGGACAACTTCAACGGGGGGCGTACGGCGCTGAACGTCGTCTTCGGCATCGACCGCGACGGCGACCCGGTCGGCAACTACGGCAAGAACCCGGTGCCCACCGAGGAGACGAAGTACGCGCGCGCCCGGGAGTTCACCACCGTCGTCAACCGGCTGCTGTACGAGAGCTGGGACGACGACTTCCTCCTCGACGACCGGGCGGGCGGCACCCTGGTGCGGCCGGGCTCCTGGCACCAGGTCGACTTCCACGGCGAGCACTTCGACGTCCGGGGCCCGCTGAACGTACCGCCGCCGGTGCAGCGGCACATCCCGGTCGTGCAGGTGGGCCTCTCCGAGGAATCCCTGCGGTACGGCGCCGACTTCGCGCAGGTGCGGTTCTCGCCGTACTTCGGGATCAGCCGGGGCAAGGAGGAGTACCGCAGACTCAAGGAGCGGGTCGCCGCCAACGGCCGCGACCCCGAGAAATTCAAGATCATCCCCGGGATCACCTTCTACCTCGCCGGTACCGTCCGGGAGGCGCGGGCGAAGTTCAACGAGATCAACTCCCTCCAGCTGGAGCAGGAGCTGCCGGCCGTCTTCTCCCGGGCCCTCGGCATCGACCTGTCGAGGGTGCGCGACAGCGAGCGCGTCCTCGACGTCGTGGACATCGAGAAGATCGCCGACGACGCGCTGGGGCCGTTGACCGGTGACCGCGCGCGCGATGTAAAGAACGGCGGGGAGCTGCTGGGGCGGATCCTCGCCACGCAGATCGGTGAGGACGCGACCCTGCGCGACCTGTACCACTACGTCCAGCGGTCCCGGCACGAGCAGCAGCCGGCCGTCGTCGGCGACGCGCGGGCCATCGCCGACTGGCTGGAGGAGAACTTCGAGGAGGAAGTCCTCGACGGCGTCCAGCTGTTCCCCCCGTACCACCGCGGGCCCGCCGACCTGTTCGTCGACCTGGTCGTGCCGGAGCTGCGGCGGCGCGGGATCTTCCGCACCGAGTACGAGGCGTCGACGCTGCAGGGCCTGCTCGACACCGACGACGTCTAGGGTCTTTCGTTTGGATCATGCCGGGCTCGCGAGCCCTGGTGCCGCGCCTCGCCGCGTTGTCGTCAGTCATCCCCAAGGTCTCGGCTTCGCTCGACCAGGGGAGACCCCATCCGCTCCGCGTGGGCTCCCTCCTCCGCCTCGCGATCCACGGCACCGGACCCCGCTCCCTCATCCGGCCTGATCCAAACGAAAGACCCTAGCC
>NZ_QQNA01000383.1 GCF_003346515.1 Streptomyces corynorhini | reverse complement strand
GGCCAGGTCAACTACGGCCGTTCGCTCAGCAGCATGTGACGACGCGCGGAGCCGCCGTACCGACGAGGGCGGGCGGGGGCGGGCGGGGGGGGTACCGGGCGCGCGGCGCGGCGCCGTGGCTCAACTGCCGCTCTCCTTGCTGCCGTCCGGGCCAGGCACCTCCGGAATCTCGTCGTCCGGGCGGCATTTGGGACCGCCGCACTGACAGGGCGGCCACGCGCGCGACAGGGTCCGCGCCGCCTCGGCCGCCCGTCCCGCGGCGCCCTCGCCGTCCGACCGGGGTGTCCACCGCGCACCCCGCCCTGACGACGCGTCGGGGCCCCACGTGTCCGGGCCCCAGATGTCGGGACCCCAGGTGTCCGGGCCCCACGTGCGCATGAAGTCCCGCATCTCCGGGGCCGGTTCCTCGCGAGGCATGATCAGGGTGCCGTCCGAGCCGAACGTCCCGCTCAGGAGCGACAGCCACCATCGCGCCTCGCTGCCTCCCGTCATGCGGCAGGCTCCCCGGCCCCGCGCCGCGCCCTGCCCGGCAACTCGGCGGAGGCGGGCGACCCGTCCGGGGCATCCGTCCCCGTATCGGTGGTTCGGTCACGCATGTGGGATGTACCTTCCGTTATCTCGTACTCGCTTTCCGTGTTCAAGTCTCGGTGTCCGCGAGCACGTGCACCAGGCATCGGGCCATGACATGGCGTTGGTCATGACGGAGGAACACGCAGATGACGGCTGAGACCAGCGCGCCGGACCCCACCTCCTCGCTGCTCGCCTTCTTCGGCAGCGAGCTGAGGCGCATCCGCACGGTCGCGGGGGTCTCCCAGGACGAGGCGGCGACCCGGGCCCACACCACCCAGTCCATGATCAGCAAGGTGGAGGCGGCCAAGCGCGTCCCGTCCGAGGACCTCGCCCACGATCTGGACCTGGCCTTCGCCACGGACGGGCATTTCGAGCGCCTGTATCCGCTCGTCATCACGTACGCCTATCCGTCGTGGTTTCTTCCGTTCGTCGAACTCGAACGCGAAGCGACAGCGATGCGCGTATTCGAAAGTCAGATCGTGCCCGGACTCCTGCAGACGGAGGAGTACGCACGCGCCATGCTGAACGCCGTACGGCCGGAAAACCTCGACGGTCTCATCGCGGCGCGTATGACGCGACAGGAAGTACTCGAACGGGAGTCACCTCCCCGAACGTGGTTCGTCGTGGACGAGAACGTGTTGCTGCGGCCCATCGGCGGCGCCGCCGTCATGCGTCACCAGCTGGCGCGCCTGCTCCAGCAGGGGCGGGATCCGCGCTGTGTGATCCAGGTCGTCCCCCGCACGGTGCCCGCCCATGCCGGGCTCGCCGGCCCCTTCACCGTGCTGAGCTTCGAGGAAGGGGCCGACGTGCTCTATGTCGACGGCTTCTCCCAGGGCCGCACCGCTCTGGACACGCATGAGATCGCCACCGCCACCTACTCCTTCGATCTGCTGCGGGCGGTGGCGCTCTCGCCCGACGAGTCGGCCGGTCTGATCAGCGGGCATCTGGAAGGACTGGAACGATGATCGGCACGAACCAGCTCTCCGTCGCGTGGCGGAGCAGCAGTTACAGCACCAACGGCGCCAACTGCATAGAGGTGAGCGACGCGTTCGCGCGCTCCGTTCCGGTACGTGACTCCAAGAACCCGGGCGGACCGGCGCTCGTCTTCCCGCTGTGGGCCTTCTCGTCGTTCATCCGGGCCGTGCAGCGCGGCGAGTTCCTCGCCTCCTGACCAGGCCGGAGGCCGTGCGGCCCCGGGTCAGCCCGCCGCCTTCGCCGGTACCTCGCCGCTCTTGTCGACGACCGCGCGCTCCATGATCGCGGTGGTGCCGTAGAGGGTGCTCACCGGGTCGCCCGGCTGCCAGCTCTTGTTGATGTACTGGCGGGCGCCGAGGAGCGCGAGGCTCTCCTTGTCGAAGATCCACTCGTCGCGCGTGGCGAAGCCGGTGTCCTCCAGCGTGATTCCGGCACCGTGGCGGCCCGCCGCGTCCACCGCGTCGGGTACCTGGATCACCCCGGGGATCGTGGCGGCCACCTTGTAGAACGCGGCGGCGTTCGCGGGCGGCATGACCGTATCGAGCAGCAGGTCGCCGATCTTGTCGAAGACGGCTGCGTCCTTCGTCTCGCCCTCGACCGTCCGGGTCTGCGCGTAGAGCAGGGTGCGCAGGGCCCCGGGGTCGGTGGGGAGCGAGGCCAGCCACGCGTAAGTGGGCCGGTCGATCCCGGCGGGGATGCCGCCGGACCCCTCGGGGGCTCCGTCCACCACCCCGGCCTCGATGGGCAGGAGCTGACCGGGCAGCGGGGCCCCCTTGCCGGTCGTGCGCATCGCGCCGGCCTGGATGACGGGCTCGGGGTCCTGTGCCATCCAGGACTCCCGCTCGTACGGGGCGCCGATCTTCACCGGGCCCTCGAAGGTGCCCTCGTTGCCCCGGCCCACGCTCCTGACGTACACGAACTGGTCGTCCCGTACCGGCGTCGCGTCGGTCGCCAGGGAGGCGGCGGCGATCCGGTCGAGCAGGACGGTCGCGTTCCGCGCCTGGACGCTCCCGGCGGTCGGGGCGGGGGCGCTCCGGCCGCTGTCGCCTCCGGTCACGAGGGTGGCGACCAGGGCGCCCGACAGCGCGAGGGCGGCGGCGGGCAGCAGCACCGCCGGGCGCGTGAGCCGACGGGCGGGCGGCTCCGTGACCGGCCGAGCGGCGGTGGTCTGCTGATCGTGGTCGATCCGCTGCATCAAGAGATCCTTGTGGTGGAGGTGACGGTCCGGCGGCAGGTCCCGTTCGGCCGGTGCCGGCAGCAGCCGGGCCACGTCCTCGACGTCGGCCCGCTCGGAGCGGCGGTCAGCGTTCATCGGGTCTCCTCCCGCAGGGACAGAGCCGCGAACGCGGCTTCACTCCTCACCTCTCCGCGGCGGCGCCGCGGTTCCCTCTCCGTCTCGTTCCCCGACTCGTTCCCCGTCTCGTTCTCCGACTCATTCCCCGACTCGTTCTCCGTGTCGTTCTGCGTCTCGACGAGCCGGCCGAGCCTGGCGCGGGCCCGCGAGAGGCGCGAGCGTACGGTGCCGACCGGGATGCCGAGCGCCTGCGCGGTCTGCTGGTAGTCCAGGCCGGACCAGACGCACAGCGCGAGCACCTCCCGCTCCTGGCGGCGCAGTCGGCTCAGGGCGGTGTGGATCGCGGCGAGTTTGCGCGCGTCGTCGATCCGGCCGGCCGTCTCCTCCGCGAAGTCCGCCACCGGGGGCGGGGCCGGCCGGTGGGCCAGGAAGGCGAGGCGTCTGCGCCGACCGCGGTTGGCGCTGTGCGCCTTGTTGGTGGCGATGCCGTACAGCCACGGCTTGAGCGACCCGCCGTCCGGTTCCAGCCGCTCCCGGACGCGCCAGGCGGCCAGGAAGGTGTCGGACATCACCTCTTCGGCGGTCGACCAGTCGCCGGTCAGCCGCAGGGCGTGGTGGTGGACGGCGCGCGCGTAGGTGTCGTACAGCTCGGCGAACGCCTCGCGGTCGCCCGCCCGTACCCGGGCGCGCAGCGGGTCGGGAGGTTCGGGGTCCGACGGCGCGGGGTCTGGTGGTTCTGTGCTCCTCACAGCAGGTACCTCTCCGCGCCGCGCGCGGGGTTCCCGTGGTCCGCGTCACACCCGAGGTGTCCGCAAAAGCGCCTGCGCGCGTCGTCCGGCGAGGGTTCGCCGGGCGACGCGCGCAGTGCGGTCGTTGCCGCCGATACGGTCAGAGCTGGCCGGAGGCGGCGATGGTGATCTTGGCGCTGGTGGCGCCGGAGCCCGAGCCGTAGCCCTCGATCTTCTTGACGAGGGCCAGGCTCTCCTCGTCGGCGACCTCGCCGAACACGACGTGCTTGCCGTCGAGCCAGGTCGTCGCGATGGTGGTGATGAAGAACTGCGAGCCGTTGGTGTTCCGGCCCGCGTTGGCCATCGAGAGCTGGCCGGGCTTGGTGTGCTTGAGCGTGAAGTTCTCGTCGGCGAACTTCTCGCCGTAGATGCTCTTGCCGCCCGTGCCGTTGCCCGCGGTGAAGTCGCCGCCCTGGAGCATGAAGTCCGGGATGACCCGGTGGAAGGACGACCCGGCGTAGCCGAAGCCCTGCTCGCCGGTGGCCAGCGCGCGGAAGTTCTCGGCCGTCTTGGGCACGACGTCGTCGAACAGGTTGAAGGTGATCCGCCCGGCGGGGGCGTCGTTGATGGTGATGTCGAAGTAGACCTTAATCGTCATGTCACCATCCTGACACTTGCGCCCGCCGGTGCGCGTACGCCCCCCTCACCCCACGGCCCGGCGGGCGCAAGTGTCAGGA
>NZ_QQNA01000382.1 GCF_003346515.1 Streptomyces corynorhini | reverse complement strand
CCGGGGGCCGTCAGCCCGCCGCCGATGAACACCGCGTCCGGCACCGGCAGTTCCGCCAGCGCGGCGGGCTGACGGCCCCCGGCCTGCTGGACGCGTGCTGGGAGGCGCTGCCCGTGGGCGGCCGACTGGTGGCCAATACGGTGACGCTGGAGTCCGAGGCGCTGCTGGCCGAGTGGTACCGGCGCCGGGGCGGGGAGTTGGTACGGCTGGCGGTGGCGCACGCGGTGCCGGTGGGCGGGTTCACGGGGTGGCGGCAGGCGATGCCGGTGACGCAGTGGGCGGTGACGAAGGGGCTCTCGCAGCCGCCTTCGGCTACGGCTACGGCGTCGGCTTCGGCGACGGCTTCGACTTCCGCTCGGGCCTCGGCGACGGCTTCGGCTTCGGCTACGGCTACGGAAAGAGCAGGGGAAGAACGATGACGGTGTACTTCATCGGCGCGGGTCCTGGCGCCGCAGACTTGATCACACTGCGCGGCGCGCGGCGGCTGGCGGCGTGCGGGGTCTGCCTGTACGCGGGCAGCCTCGTCCCGCGCGAACTGCTGGCCGAATGCCCCCCGGACGCCCGCCTGATCGACACCGCGCGGATGGATCTGGACGGCATCACGGCGGAGCTGGTGCGAGCGCACGAGGAGGGCCACGACGTCGCCCGCCTCCACTCCGGCGACCCGTCCGTCTTCAGCGCCGTCGCCGAGCAGATGCGGCGGCTGGACGCGGCGGGGGTGCCGTACGAGGTGGTGCCGGGGGTACCGGCGTTCGCGGCGGCAGCTGCCGCCCTCAAGCGGGAGCTGACGGTCCCGACGGTCGGCCAGACGGTGATCCTCACGCGCGTCGCTCAGCAGGCCACCCCGATGCCCCCGGGCGAGGACCTGGCCACGCTCGGCAAGAGCGGCGCGCTGCTGGTCCTGCACCTGGCGGCACGCTACGCGGACCGCGTGGTCGCCGAACTCCTCCCGCACTACGGTCCCGACTGCCCGGCGGCGGTGGTCGCGATGGCCAGCCGCCCGGAGGAACTCGTCCTGCGCGGCACGCTCTCCGACATCGCAGACCGGGTACGGGAGGCGGGCGTGGTCCGCACGGCGGTGATTCTGGTGGGGCGCACGCTGGGGGCGGAGCAGTTCGGCGACAGCCACCTGTACTCGGCGGAGCGGGACCGAGGCGGGGAGGATGGGCATGGCGGTGCTGGTGGCTGCTGAGAGCTGTGGCGTTTTGGGCGCAATGCCGGATTCGGTGAAACTGGCTGAGAAGGGCGAGGGGGACGCGTAGGGTCGCAGGTCAGGCAGTGTGCTCCCCGCGCGTGCGGGGTTGGCCCCTCGTCCGACTTCACCGGATCGGGGACGAAGGGGTGCTCCCCGCGCGTGCGGGGTTGGCCCCGCCTCCGGCTGGACGGCCATAAGGGAGGCATCGTGCTCCCCGCGCGTGCGGGGTTGGCCCCTCGCCCGCACACTCGGGGTGTCGCGGTCCACGGTGCTCCCCGCGCGTGCGGGGTTGGCCCCATCTCCTCGGGTTCGGTCACGCTGGCGGTGGCGTGCTCCCCGCGCGTGCGGGGTTGGCCCCCACGGCCTCAAGCTCCCGCAGCTGCCCGGTGTGTGCTCCCCGCGCGTGCGGGGTTGGCCCCGCGCCGGACGACCAGCGGTACGCGGTGATCGGGTGCTCCCCGCGCGTGCGGGGTTGG
>NZ_QQNA01000381.1 GCF_003346515.1 Streptomyces corynorhini | reverse complement strand
GCTGCCCGCGAGCGCCACCCGCTCCGCCGGGGCGAGCGGGTGCGCCGCGGGCAGCACCACGTCGAACGGCTCCGCGTAGAGCGGCACCCGGGAGAGCCGGGGGTCGTCCTCGCGCGGCGCGCCCCGGTACTCCACGGCGACGGCCAGATCGGCCTGCCCGCCGAGCACCAGCGGCAGGCTCTCGTCGCCCTCGGCGTCCCGTACCCGTACCCGTATGCCGGGGTGCGCGCCCGCGAGCTGTTCGATGGCGGGGGCCAGCACCTCGGCGATGCCGGTGGCGAACGCGGCGACCGTGACCTCGCCCGCCGTGCCACCCGCGTACGCCGCGAGTTCGGCCTCGGCGCGCTCCAGTTGGGCGAGGACCTCGTGGGTGTGGCCGAGCAGGATGTCCCCCGCCGCCGTCAGCCGGACGCCGCGGCCGCTGCGGGTCAGCAGGGCGTGGCCGGTCTCCTGCTCCAGGGCGGCGAGCTGCTGGGAGACGGCCGAGGGCGTGAGGTAGAGCGCCGCCGCCGCGGCGGTCACCGTACGGTGGTCCGCCACGGCCCGCAGGACACGCAGCCGCCGGGGATCGATCACGCGGGCCATCCTGCCAGGCCGGGGAGGTATCGACCGAATCGGCCCGGTTGGCCCCGCAGGTCCCGTCGGCTGCCTCAGAGCCTGTCGGGTGACCTCTGATCGGGCGGCCACGCCCTGGCCCGCACGCTTCCCGCGTTGCCGAAATGCCCTAGTAGCTCCGCTACGAGGACACTCCGGCGCCTTGGAATCGCACGCACCAGACCGCGTCCGCTTTCCGATCGAAGGTCACCCGACAGGCTCTCAGCCGGTGGGCCCCGCGGTCCGCGTCGGCACCGTGGTCCCGCCGACCCGGCCGGCCCCTTCGGTCAGCTCTCCCGCTCCAGCGCCGTCCGCGCGTCGACGAACGCCGCGACGGCCCGGCGCACGTCGGCCGTCGCGTGGGCGGCCGACAGCTGCACCCTGATGCGCGCGCGGCCCATCGGCACGACCGGGTACGAGAATCCGATCACGTACACCCCGCGCTCCAGCAGCAGTTCCGCCATCCGGCCCGCCCGCGCCGCGTCACCGATCATGACGGGGGCGATGGGGTGGTCGCCGGGCAGGATCTCGAAGCCCGCCTCGGTCATCTCGCTCCGGAAGAGGGCGGTGTTGGCGTTCAGCCGGTCGCGCAGCTCGCCCGCGCTCTCCAGCAGGTCGAGGACCTTGACCGACGCGGCGGCGATGACCGGCGCGAGGGAGTTGGAGAAGAGGTAGGGGCGGGAGCGCTGGCGCAGCAGCGCGACGATCTCGGCGCGGGCGGCGACATAGCCGCCCGACGCGCCGCCGAGCGCCTTGCCGAGGGTGCCGGTGATGATGTCGACCCGGTCCATGACGCCGTGCAGCTCGGGCGTGCCGCGACCGCCGGGGCCGACGAAGCCGACGGCGTGCGAGTCGTCGACCATGACCATCGCGTCGTAGCGGTCGGCGAGGTCGCAGATCGCGTCGAGCGGCGCGACATAGCCGTCCATGGAGAACACGCCGTCCGTGACGATCAGGCGGCGCCGGGCGTCGGCGGACTCCTTGAGCCTGGTCTCCAGTTCGGCGAGGTCGCGGTTGGCGTAGCGCAGTCGGCGGGCCTTGGAGAGCCGGATGCCGTCGATGATGCTGGCGTGGTTGAGCGCGTCGGAGATGACGGCGTCCTCGGGACCGAGGAGGGTCTCGAAGACGCCGCCGTTGGCGTCGAAGCAGGAGGAGTAGAGGATCGTGTCCTCCTGCCCGAGGAACGCGGACAGCCGCTGCTCCAGCTCCTTGTGGATCTCCTGCGTGCCGCAGATGAACCGTACGGAGGCCATGCCGTAGCCCCACCGGTCGAGGGCGTCCTTGGCGGCGGCCACGACCTCGGGGTGGTCGGCGAGCCCGAGGTAGTTGTTGGCGCAGAAGTTGAGGACGGCGCCGTCGCCCGTCCCGCCGTCGCCGGTGGCGGCGGGCACGGCGACGGAGGCGCTCTGCGGGGTGGAGATCACGCGCTCGGGCTTGAAGAGACCGGCGTCGCGGATCTCGTCGAGCGTGGCGGACAGTTCGTCCCTGACGGACCCGTACATGGTGGGGCTCCTTCTTTCTCGGTGGTCAGACTGTCCAGTCGAGGATGATCTTGCCGCTGCGGGCGGTGGCCGCCTCGTCGAACGCCGCGTCGAAGTCCGCGTACCCGTAGCTGCCGGTGATGACCGGCGTGAGGTCGAGGCCGCCTTCGAGCAGCACCGTCATCGCGTACCAGGTCTCGAACATCTCGCGGCCGTAGACGCCCTTGATCGTGATCATGGAGGTGACGATCCTCGACCAGTCGACGGCGAACTCCTCGGCGGGCAGCCCGAGCATGGCGATCCGCCCGCCGTGCGTCATATTGGCGACCATGTCGCGCATGGCCTCGGGGCGGCCGGACATCTCCAGGCCGATGTCGAAGCCCTCCTTGAGGCCGAGCAGCCGCTGGGCCTCGGCGATGTCGGTGCCCGAGACGTCGAGGGCGAGCGTGGCGCCCGCCTTGCGGGCGAGTTCCAGGCGGTACGGGCTGACGTCGGTGATCACGACGTTGCGGGCGCCCGCGTGCCGGGCGACGGCCGCCGCCATGATGCCGATCGGGCCCGCGCCGGTGATCAGCACGTCCTCGCCGACGAGCGGGAAGGAGAGGGCGGTGTGGACGGCGTTGCCGAACGGGTCGAAGATCGCGGCGACATCGAGGTCCACCTCGGCCCGGTGCACCCAGACGTTGGTGGCGGGCAGGGCCACGTACTCGGCGAAGGCGCCGTCGCGGCCGACGCCGAGGCCCACGGTGCCCCGGCACAGATGGCGGCGCCCGGCCAGGCAGTTGCGGCAGCTGCCGCAGACGAGATGGCCCTCGCCGCTGACGAGATCGCCGACGGCGACGTCCCGTACGGCGTCGCCGACCGAGACGACCTCGCCGACGAACTCGTGGCCCAGGACGCGCGGGGTGGTGACCGCCTTGCGCGCCCAGCCGTCCCAGGAGCGGATATGCAGGTCGGTGCCGCAGATCCCGGTGCGGAGCACCTTGATCAGTACGTCGCCGGGTCCGGTGCGCGGCTCCGGCACGTCCATGAGCCACAGTCCGGGTTCGGCCTGCTGTTTGACAAGTGCCTTCATGGGCGCGGCTCCCGGGGTGATGGTGCTGAACGGTGACCTGCGCGGGTGCGGTCGGCACCGTTCGCAGGTGATCACCGCTCCGTGGTCGTGCACCAATCTGCCGAGCCGGGGGCGTTCGGTCCATCGAGGATTTCTTAACCGCGCCAACAGCTCAGCTTCACGCGCGCACCGCGGCCGACGGGCCGTTACTCATAGGTGCACGTGTCGTGCCGGTGAATCCGGCGGCGCAGGCGCGGCAGGCGGCGGCGTTCCCGGAGCGCCAGGACCCGCGAGCCGCCGGGGCGCGCGGGCCTCTCCCGGTCCTGATCCCGCTCCCGTTCCAGCTCCGCGACGAGCCGGCCGAGCACGGGGACCACGCCGGGAGCCACGCCCGGCACCACCCCGGACCGCGCCGCCGGGGCGGGTGCCGCGCCCGCGCGCCGGGAGAGGCGCGCG
>NZ_QQNA01000380.1 GCF_003346515.1 Streptomyces corynorhini | reverse complement strand
GACATGAATGGTGCTGGTTCAGCTCGCTTACCTCTTGGTACTGACCCGCAGAACGCAGCGGATGGTGACCAGCGGGGCATGAATCCCCACCAGCACCACACCGTCAGCCGCCGGACCCGACCCGGGCCACCCCATGCAAAGTGTGCGCACCCACCCCCGCCCTGACCAGCTGATCAGCAGCCCCGCACAACGGGGGAACCTCACCGGGGTGCGCCACACCCGCGCATCCCGGTCCTCCGCGCCCCCTCCCGAACTGCGCCAGACTGTGACGCGTGAGAAGCGAAGACACCCTCTTTGTCGGCGGGCCGCTGGACGGGCGCGTGCTGCCCGTGCTGACCGGGCCGACCGGGCAACCGCCCAAGTGGTACGAGGTGCCCGTGCCGGACGCGGCGGGCGGGCCGCCCACCGTGTTCGCGTACCGGCGCGTGCCCGCCGGGTTCAGCAAGCGGCTCGGGATCCAGCGCGGCTGGACGTACGCCTACGCGCCCGAGGGGCGGGTTCGGGAGCCGCTGAGGTGGCCGTGGTCGAAGCCGGGTCGCCCGGAGGAGTGATGCCGTTGCGCCGGTCCGCCTATTAGTGCGTTATTCAGACGGGCTATCACCCTCCGCCGCCGCATCATCCCGTAGGGCTGGATCCGCCAGTCCGCAACCGGAGGTGAGGGCATGTCAGGCAGAGCGCTGCGAGCCGTCTGCGCCAGGGCGGCGGTGCTGACCGCCGCGGTGGTCCTCGCCGGGGTGCCGCTCGCCCCGTACGCCACCGCGGAGCCCACCCCGCCCGGGTCCGCGTCGACGCCCGGGTCCGCGCCCGGGTCCGCGCCCGAGTCCGAGTCCGGGTCCGCGTCCACCCCCGGTGCCGCGCCCGTACCGGCGGCCGAAGATCCGTCCGGGGCCGCGGACTCCGCCGAGCCCGCAGCCCCCGCCGACCCCGCGGGCCTCGCGCCGGAGAGCGGGGCCTCGACCACGGACAGCAGCGTCTCCGGCCTCCTCTCCCGTCTCCGGCTCCTCTACCAGCAGACCGAGGAGGCCACCGAGACGTACAACGCCACCGCCGTCGCCCTCGCCCGGCAGCGCGCCGAGACCAAGAAGCTGACCGCCGACCTCGACCGGGCGCGCAAGGCGCTCACCCTCAGCCGGAGCGACGCCGGGGAACTGGCCCGCGCGCAGTACCGGGGGCAGTCGGAACTCTCCTCCTATCTGCGGCTGTTGCTCGCCCATGACCCGCTGAGCGCCATCGACGAGAGCTATCTGCTGGAGCGCGCGGCGCGCGAGCGGGCCGCCGCGCTGACCCGGCTGACGGGCGGCGAGAAGCGGGCCGCCGCCCTGACGGAGGCGGCGCGCGCGGCGCTCGGCCAGCAGCAGGCCCTCGCCACGAAGCAGAAGAAGCAGCGCGACATGGTCACCTCCCGGCTCCGGGAGGTGGAGAAGCTGCTCGCCTCCCTCAGCGGTGCGCAGATCGCGGCGGTGACCGCGCTGGAGCGGGACGGTACGGACAAGGCCCAGCGCGAGCTGATCGGCTCCGGCGCCCTGGGGTCCCCCGGCGCGCCAGGAGCGCCGGGCGCGCCCGCGACCGGCGTGCGGAGCGCCGCTCCGTCGGCCGCCGGTTCCGCTGCCCTCGACTTCGCCGTCGCGCAGATCGGCAAACCGTACGAGTGGGGCGCCGAGGGACCCGACTCCTTCGACTGCTCCGGGCTCACCTCGCGCGCCTGGGCACGCGCCGGCCACACCATCCCCCGTACCAGCCAGGAGCAGTGGAGCGAACTGCCCCGGGTGTCGCTGCGCGAGCTGCGCCCCGGTGATCTGGTCGTCTACTTCCCCAAGGCGACCCATGTCGCGATCTACCTCGGTGACGGCCTGGTGATCCAGGCGCCCCGGCCGGGCAGCCTCGTCAAGGTCTCCCCCCTCGCGGCCAACCCGCTGCTGGGCGCCGTACGGCCGGACCCGCAGGCCGCCGCCCTGGACCCGGCGGCGTACGAGCCGCCCCGGCTGCCCCGGGGTGCGACGGACGGTTCGGACACCGGCAACGACCAGGAGGGCTGAGGGGAGGAAGCCGTACGGACGGCCGCCGGCCGGCGGCCGTCCGTACGG
>NZ_QQNA01000038.1 GCF_003346515.1 Streptomyces corynorhini | reverse complement strand
CCCCGGCCGGAGAGCGGGCGGGCCGAACGCGATGCGCGCCGGGCCCCGCCCGCTCTCCGGCCGGGGTCGGCCCCTGCGGGTCCTCAGGACTCCGCGGAGCCGTCCTCGTCGTCCGGGGAAGCGTGCCCCGGACCCTGTCCCGGTCCCTGCTCCGGGTCCTTGCCCGTGTCGGGGCCACCGCGCGGTGGCTTCTGCGGGCGGGCCCGCCCGGTGCCCGGCGTGTCGCGCAGATACGACGCGCCGTCACCGCTCTCCGTGGCGTGGCCGCCGGGCCCCTGGCCCGGACCGCCGTCGCGCCGCCGCAGATACCGTTCGAACTCCTTGGCGATGGCCTCGCCGGTCGCCTCGGGCAGCTCGGCGGTGTCCCGCGCCTCCTCCAGCGACTGGACGTACTCCGCCACCTCGGTGTCCTCGGAGGCCAGTTGATCGACCCCCAGCTGCCACGCGCGCGCGTCCTCGGCCAGCTCGCCCTGCGGGATCCGCAGACCGATCAGATCCTCCAGACGGTTCAGCAGCGCCAGCGTCGCCTTCGGGTTGGGCGGCTGCGAGACGTAGTGCGGTACGGCGGCCCACAGGCTCACCGCCGGCACTCCCGCGTGTGTGCACGCCTCCTGGAGGATGCCGACGATGCCGGTCGGCCCCTCGTAGCGGGTCTCCTCCAGATCCATCGTCCTGGCCAGATCCGTGTCGGAGGTGACCCCGCTGACCGGTACCGGCCGGGTGTGCGGGGTGTCGCCGAGGAGCGCGCCCAGGATGACCACCATCTCCACGCCCAGCTCATGGGCGAAGCCCAGCAGCTCGTTGCAGAACGAGCGCCAGCGCATGGACGGCTCGATGCCGCGCACCAGCACCAGGTCGCGGGGTTTCTCACCGCCCACCCGGACCACGGAGAGCCGGGTGGTCGGCCAGGTGATCTTCCGCTGGCCGCCCTCCAGATAGACCGTGGGCCGGTTGACCTGAAAGTCGTAGTAGTCCTCGGCGTCCAGCGCCGCGAACACCTCGCCCTTCCATTCGCGGTGCAGATGAGCCACCGCTGTGGAGGCCGAGTCGCCCGCGTCGTTCCAGCCCTCGAACGCGGCCACCATGACCGGGTCGATCAGCTCGGGAACCCCGTCGAGCTCGATCACCCAGTGCCTCCTTCCGAAGTTGCCTCTCGTACGCACCAACCTTACGGCGTCAGCCGTCCCCGCCCGCAGCCCTGTGCACGGCCGGGTGAACTTCGCCGTACCGGGTCGCGGCGCGGAGAAAGTTCCCCCTCTCCCTGTCCACTTCTCCACGGATTCATCCGAGCAATGCCCCGGATTTTCGGCCCCACCCCGGATGCTCCCGCCTCTCCGGCGCTGTACATCGGATGACGACAAGAGATCCGATGTTCGCCGCGAGAGGTGCGGGTGACACGGAGCGGCACCGGCCGTACGGCCGGAGCGCGGCGCTTCGAAGGGCTCGGCGCGCTGGTCACCGGCGGCACCGCGCCCTCGACGTCCAAGGCCCTCGGCATGGCCCGTACCGCCCGGCACGCCCGGCCACCGAACAGACATCCTATGTATCGCGCGCCGTCGCCACCGCCGAAAGGCGCTCCCGGCCGGGAGCGCCCCTCCATCCCGTGTCCGGGGAGCGTCAGGCCCGTTCGGCGAGCAGTTCGGCGACCCTGGCGCGGATCGGGTCGGTGTCCAGGCCCCGGATGGTCAGGGTGGTACGGCGGCGCAGCACGTCGTCCGCCGTCTCGGCCCACTCGTGGTCCCTGGCGTAGACGACCTGCGCCCAGATCTCCGGGGCGTCCGGGTGGATCCGCTCGCCCAGCTCCGGGTACTCGTTCGCCAGCCGCACGATGTCGAAGGCCAGCGACCCGTAGTGGGTGGCGAGATGGCGGGCCGTGTCGACCGCCATGGACGGGCCCGTGCCGCCGCCGTCGATCAGCAGCCGGTGCGCGACGGCGTTCGGGCTCGCGATGCCCGGCAGCGGAAGCTTCTTCGGCAGCTGGGAGACCGGCTCCATGCCCTGGCCGAGCGGGTGGCCCGGCAGCGACTCCAGCTTCTTCAGGACGGTACGGCCGATGTGGCGGAAGGTCGTCCACTTGCCGCCCGCGACGGACAGCATGCCGCCGCGGCCCTCCGTCACGACGGTCTCGCGCTTGGCCTTGGAGGTGTCGCCGGGGCCGCCGGGCAGGACGCGCAGCCCGGCGAAGGAGTAGGTGATCAGATCCCGGCCGAGCTGCTGGTCGCGTACGGAGAAGGCCGCCTCGTCCAGGATCTGGTGGATGTCCTTCTCGTTGACCGCGACATCGCCGGGCTCGCCCTCGTACTCCTCGTCGGTCGTGCCGAGGAGCAGCATGTCCTCCCAGGGGAGGGCGAAGGTGATGCGGTACTTGTCGATGGGTGTGGCCAGCGCGGCCTTCCACGGCGCGGTGCGCTTGAGGACCAGGTGGGCGCCCTTGGAGAGCCGGATGGAGGGCGCCGCGTTCGGGTTCTCCAGCCTGCGCAGGTGGTCGACCCAGGGGCCGGTGGCGTTGAGCACCAGCCGGGCGTCGACGCCGAACTCCGTACCGTCGAGCCGGTCCTTCAGCTCGGCGCCGGTGACCCGGCCCTGGGTGAAGCGCAGCCCGGTGACCGAGGCGTGGTTGAGGACGGTGGCGCCGGAGTCGACGGCCGCGCGCACCGTCATCAGCGCCATCCGCGCGTCGTTCATCTGGTCGTCGCCGTACACGGCCACGGCCTTGAGGTTGTCCGTACGCAGCTCGGGCACGGCCTGCCGCGCCTTGTCCGGGCTGATCACATGGCCGACGCCGTCGCCGAACGCGGAGAGCGCGGAGTAGGCGAAGACGCCCGCGCCGAGCTTGGCCGCGCCGTGCGGGCCGCCCTTGTAGACCGGCAGGTAGAAGGTGAGCGGGTTGGCCAGGTGCGGCGCCACCTGCCGGGAGACCGCCCGCCGCTCGAAGTGGTTCTCCGCCACCAGCTTGACCGCGCCGGTCTGCAGGTAGCGCAGCCCGCCGTGGAGCAGCTTCGAGGAGGCGGAGGAGGTGGCGCCGGCGAAGTCGCCGCCGTCCACCAGGGCCACCCGCAGTCCCGACTGGGAGGCATGCCAGGCGGTGGAGATGCCCAGGATGCCGCCGCCGATCACCAGCAGGTCGTATGTCGCGTTGGACAGCTGGTCCCGGGTCTCGGCGCGGCTCGGCAGGGAACCGCCGGCCGGGTGCGTCCCCAGTGCGGGGACGCTCTGCAGGGTGCTCATAGGTGACTCCTCTTCAGCTCTGCCGGCTCACCGGCTCGTCAGCTGTCCGATTTCAACTGTCTTCGTTGTCGAGCCAGCCCATGGTCCGCTCGACGGCCTTGAGCCAGTTCTTGTACTCGCGGTCGCGTACGGCCGCGTCCATCCGGGGCGTCCACTCGGCGGCCCGGCGCCAGTTGGCGCGCAGGGCGTCGGTGTCCGGCCAGAAGCCCACGGCCAGTCCCGCGGCGTAGGCGGCGCCGAGGCAGGTGGTCTCCGCGACCATCGGGCGCACCACAGGTGCGTCCAGGACGTCGGAGAGTGTCTGCATCAGCAGGTTGTTGGAGGTCATTCCGCCGTCGACCTTGAGCGACGTCAGCTCGACGCCGGAGTCCTTGGTCATGGCGTCGCTGATCTCGCGGGTCTGCCAGGCCGTGGCCTCCAGCACCGCGCGGGCGATGTGCGCCTTGGTGACGTAGCCGGTCAGACCGGCGATGACGCCCCGGGCGTCGGGGCGCCAGTGCGGGGCGAAGAGGCCGGAGAAGGCGGGGACGAAGTAGGCGCCGCCGTTGTCCTCGACGGAGGAGGCCAGCGTCTCGATCTCGGCGGCCGACTTGATCAGGCCCATCTGGTCGCGCATCCACTGCACCAGCGAACCGGTGACGGCGATGGATCCCTCCAGCGCGTACACCGCGGGCTCGTCGCCGATCCGGTAGCCGACCGTGGTCAGCAGTCCGTTGTACGAGTTGACGGGCTTCCCGGCGGTGTTCATCAGCATGAAGGTGCCGGTGCCGTACGTGGACTTGGCCTCGCCCTCGGCGAAACAGGTCTGGCCGAACAGGGCCGCCTGCTGGTCGCCGAGCGCCGAGGCGACCGGGATGCCGTCCAGCACGCCGCCCTTGGCGTGCCCGTACACCTCGGCCGAGGAGCGGATCTCCGGCAGCATGGCGGCCGGGACCTGCATCGAGTCCAGGATCTTCTGGTCCCACTGGAGGTTGTGCAGGTTCATCAGCATGGTGCGCGAGGCGTTGGTGACGTCGGTGACGTGCACCCCGCCGTCGGTCCCGCCGGTCAGATTCCAGATGACCCAGGAGTCCATCGTGCCGAAGAGGATGTCGCCGCGCTCGGCGCGCTCGCGCAGCCCCGCCACGTTGTCCAGCAGCCAGCGGGCCTTCGGCCCGGCGAAGTAGCTGGCCAGCGGCAGCCCCGTCTCGCGGCGGAAGCGGTCCTGGCCGACGTTGCGGCCCAGCTCCCGGCAGAGCGCGTCGGTGCGGGTGTCCTGCCAGACGATGGCGTTGTGGACGGGCTCCCCGGTGTTCTTGTCCCACAGGAGGGTGGTCTCGCGCTGGTTGGTGATGCCGATCGCCTTGACGTCGGCCGAGGTGATGCCGGCCTTCTCGATGGCGCGGGCCACGACTTCCTGGACGTTCGTCCAGATCTCGGTGGCGTCGTGTTCCACCCAGCCGGGCTTGGGAAAGATCTGCTCGTGCTCCTTCTGGTCGACCGCGACGATGCGGCCGTCCCGGTCGAAGACGATGCAGCGACTCGACGTGGTGCCCTGGTCGATGGCCGCGATGAACGGGCCCGTCCCGTGGGAGGAGGTGCCGGTGGTGGTGTCGCTCACGGTGTCTGCTCCTGCTCGGTGCGAAGGGGAGGGGGAATTACGTCAGGACCCAGTTGTAGTAGCCGCCGGCCAGCGCGCCGCCGATCAGCGGGGCCACCACGGGTATCCAGGCATAGCTCCAGTCGGAGCCGCCCTTGTTGGGCAGCGGGAGCAGCGCGTGGACGATGCGCGGTCCCAGGTCACGGGCGGGGTTGATGGCGTATCCGGTCGGGCCGCCCAGCGAGAGGCCGATGGAGACCACGACGAACGCGGTGATCAGCACGCCCAGCACACCGAGGCCGTTGCCCTTGTCGTTGAGCCCCTGCGTGAGGATCGCGATGACCAGGACGAAGGTCGCGATGATCTCCGTGAGCATGTTCTGCGCCACGTTGCGGACCTCGGGTCCCGTGGAGAAGACGCCGAGGACGGGCCCGGCCTCGGGAGCCGACGTCTGGTCGACCAGCCCTTCGACGCGCGGCTGGGAGGCCACGATCTCCGGGTCGGTGAGATGCGCCTTGAACTGTCCCTGGTATGCCACCCAGACCAGGAAAGCACCGATCATCGCTCCCAGCAGCTGGGAGCCGATGTAGAGGGGGACATCGCTCCACCGGGTGCCCCCCTCGATCGCGAGTGCGAGCGTGACGGCCGGATTGAGATGGGCCCCCGAGAGTGGCGCCGACAGGTAGGCGCCGACCATGACGGCGAAGCCCCAGCCGAAGCTGATGGCCAGCCACCCCGCGTTCTGGGCCTTGGAACGCTTGAGAACAACCCCGGCGACTACGCCGCCACCGAGCAGGATCAACAGGGCCGTACCTGTGACCTCGCCTATGAAGATGTCGAAGTGGGACACCCGAGACTCCTTCGTCCAGGGGGGAGGACAAACCTCCGGTTCGCACCAGATGGTCCGCGCCCTCATGGGGAGGGCGATACCGGCCCATGGCGTTGTCACACACTAACTCGTATTACCGGCAAGTGTTCGACAATGCCGACCGTTGAACGGCAGTTTTGTCCTTGGGGCGACCCTCCGTCAAGAGTTCGGTGGTCGAAACCTCGATCAATACCGATGATCGGGCATAGCGCTCAAAACCGCCCGGCGCCGATGTCCCTGGAGACGGCCCGCGCGCATTCGCGCACGGCGGCCACCAGCTCGGGCCGCAGCTCGCCCGCAGGGCACAGCCGCTCCACCGCTCCGGTGATGGCGATGGCCCCCACCGGCATCCGCCGCCGGTCGTGGATGGGCGCCGCCACCGCGGCCACCCCCTCCCAGGTCTCCTCGACGTCCGCCGCCCAGCCGCGCGCCCTGGTCAGGTCGAGAACCGCCTCGAACTCGCCCAGGGCGGTGATGGTGCGCGCGGTGAACGCCTCGCGCTCACCCTCCACCGCCTCGCTGTGCGCCACCGGGTCGTACGCCGACAGCACCTTGCCCAGCGCGGTCGAGTGCATCGGCTGCATGGCGCCGACCTCCAGGACCTGCCGGCTGTCGTCCGGGCGGAAGACATGGTGGACGATCAGTACGCCCTGCTGGTGCACGACGCCCAGGTGCACGCTCTCGCCGCTGGACCTGGCCAGGTCGTCGGTCCAGACCAGCGCCCTGGCGCGCAGCTCGTGCACGTCCAGATAGCTGTTGCCCAGCCGCAGCAGCTCCGCCCCCAGCTGGTAGCGCCCGGAGGCGGCGTCCTGCTCGACGAAGCCCTCGGCCTGGAGGGTGCGCAGGATGCCGTGCGCGGTGCCCTTGGCCAGCCCCACCGAGGAGGCGATCTCGGACAGGCCGAGCCGGCGCTCGCCGCCCGCGAGCAGCCGGAGCATGGCAGCCGCCCGTTCCAGCGACTGGATGTTCTTCGCCATCGGACCCGGACCTCCACTACGTTCGACAATGCTGAACACTATCGGCCGATGCCGACCTTTTCTCCTCGTGGAGAGGGTCTGTCAAGACCGCGGACCCGGGAGATTCCCGTCCACAGGATGCCGTCCGCCCGCTGGGACGCCGTACCGGACCTGGGCGCACCCGGCTACGCTGGCCGGGTGCGCCTGCCACCAGTCGGGCGCAAAGCCGACAGCCGTCGCAGCCCCGGGAGTACTTTCATGGCCTCGTCGCCGACCCCGTCCGCAGACAGCCGGACCCGTATCGATGCCCTCCGTGAGGCGCTCGCCACCCGTGTGGTGGTGGCCGACGGAGCCATGGGCACCATGCTCCAGGCCCAGGATCCGACGATGGAGGACTTCCAGGACCTGGAAGGCTGCAACGAGATCCTCAATGTGACCCGCCCGGACATCGTCCGCTCGGTCCACCAGGAGTACTTCGCCGTCGGCGTCGACTGCGTGGAGACCAACACCTTCGGCACGAACCACGCCGCGCTGGCGGAGTACGACATCCCGGAGCGCGTCTTCGAGCTGGCCGAGGCGGGCGCCCGGATCGCCCGCGAGGTCGCCGACGAGTTCACCGCCTCCACCGGGGCGCAGCGCTGGGTGCTCGGGTCGATGGGCCCCGGCACCAAGCTGCCGACGCTGGGCCACGCCCCCTACGTCACGCTGCGCGACGCCTACCAGCGCAACGCCGAGGGGCTGATCGCCGGGGGCGCCGATGCCCTGCTGGTCGAGACCACCCAGGACCTGTTGCAGACCAAGGCCGCCGTCCTCGGCGCCCGCCAGGCCCTGCGCTCCTCCGGGCTGAACCTGCCGATCATCTGCTCGGTCACGGTGGAGACGACCGGCACGATGCTCCTCGGCTCGGAGATCGGCGCGGCCCTCACCGCCCTGGAGCCGCTCGGCATCGACATGATCGGCCTCAACTGCGCCACCGGCCCCGCCGAGATGAGCGAGCACCTGCGCTATCTCGCCCGCCACTCGCGGATCCCGCTCTCCTGCATGCCCAACGCGGGGCTGCCCGTCCTCGGCAAGGACGGGGCGCACTACCCGCTCTCCGCCGCCGAGCTGGCCGACGCGCAGGAGACGTTCGTCGGCGAATACGGCCTCTCGCTGGTGGGCGGCTGCTGCGGTACGACCCCGGAGCACCTGCGCCAGGTCGTCGAACGCGTCAGGGGTACGGCGCTGACCGAGCGCACCCCGCACCCCGAGCCGGGCGCCGCCTCCCTCTACCAGACCGTGCCGTTCCGGCAGGACGCCTCGTACCTCGCGATCGGCGAGCGCACCAACGCCAACGGTTCGAAGAAGTTCCGGGATGCCATGCTGGCAGGCCGCTGGGACGACTGTGTGGAGATGGCCCGCGACCAGATCCGCGAGGGCGCCCACCTGCTGGACCTCTGCGTCGACTACGTGGGCCGGGACGGCGTCGCCGACATGGCCGAGCTGGCGGGCCGGTTCGCCACCGCCTCCACCCTGCCCATCGTGCTCGACTCCACCGAACTGCCCGTCCTGCGCGCCGGACTGGAGAAGCTCGGCGGCCGGGCCGTCATCAACTCCGTCAACTACGAGGACGGCGACGGCCCCGAGTCGCGCTTCACCAAGGTCACCGAGCTGGCCGTCGAGCACGGCGCCGCGCTGATCGCGCTCACCATCGACGAGGAGGGCCAGGCCCGTACCGTCGAACACAAGGTCGCCATCGCCGAACGGCTGATCACCGACCTGACCACCACCTGGGGGGTGCACGAGTCGGACATCCTCATCGACTGCCTCACCTTCACCATCTGCACGGGCCAGGAGGAGTCCCGCGGCGACGGCATCGCCACCATCGGGGCGATCCGCGAACTCAAGCGCCGCCACCCCGACGTCCAGACGACGCTCGGCCTGTCGAACATCTCGTTCGGGCTGAACCCGGCGGCCCGTATCGTCCTCAACTCCGTCTTCCTGGACGAGTGCGTCAAGGCCGGACTGGACTCCGCGATCGTGCACGCCTCGAAGATCCTGCCGATCGCGCGGCTGGAGGAGGAGCAGGTCAAGGCCGCCCACGACCTGATCTACGACCGGCGCGCCGAGGGGTACGACCCGCTCCAGAGGCTGATGGAGCTGTTCGAGGGCGTCAACACCAAGTCGATGAAGGACGGCCGGGCCGAGGAACTTCTCGCGCTGCCGCTGGACGAGCGGCTCCAGCGCCGGATCATCGACGGGGAGAAGAACGGCCTGGAGGCCGACCTGGACGAGGCGCTCACCACCCGGCCCGCGCTCGACATCGTCAACGACACACTGCTGGAGGGCATGAAGGTCGTCGGCGAGCTGTTCGGCTCCGGCCAGATGCAGCTGCCGTTCGTCCTCCAGTCGGCCGAGGTGATGAAGACGGCGGTCGCCCATCTCGAACCGCACATGGAGAAGACCGACGACGAGGGCAAGGGCACCATCGTGCTCGCCACCGTCCGCGGCGATGTCCACGACATCGGCAAGAACCTGGTCGACATCATCCTCTCCAACAACGGCTACAACGTGGTCAACCTCGGCATCAAGCAGCCCGTCGCCGCGATCCTGGACGCGGCGCAGGAGCACCGGGCCGATGTCATCGGCATGTCCGGCCTGCTCGTCAAGTCCACGGTGATCATGAAGGAGAACCTCCAGGAGCTGAACCAGCGCCAGATGGCCGCCGACTACCCGGTGATCCTCGGCGGCGCCGCGCTGACCAGGGCCTATGTCGAACAGGACCTCCACGAGATCTACGAGGGCGAAGTCCGCTACGCGCGCGACGCGTTCGAGGGCCTGCGCCTGATGGACGCCCTGATCGCCGTCAAGCGCGGCGTCCCCGGCGCCGTGCTCCCCGAGCTGAAGCAGCGCCGGGTCAGGGCCGCGCCGAGCACCGTGGTGGAGGAGCGCCCCGAGGAGGGCGCCGTCCGCTCGGACGTCTCGGTGGACAACCCCGTCCCCGAACCGCCGTTCTGGGGCACCCGTGTCGTCAAGGGCATCCAGCTCAAGGAGTACGCCTCCTGGCTCGACGAGGGAGCCCTCTTCAAGGGCCAGTGGGGGCTGAAGGAGTCCCGCAAGGGCGGCCCCGGCTACGAGGAGCTGGTGGAGAGCGAGGGCCGGCCCCATCTGCGCGGCTGGCTGGAGAAGATGCACACGCGCAACATGCTGGAGGCGGCCGTCGTCTACGGCTACTTCCCCTGTGTGTCCAAGGGCGACGACCTGATCCTGCTGAACGACGACGGCTCGGAGCGGACCCGCTTCACCTTCCCGCGCCAGCGCCGCGGCCGACGGCTCTGCCTGGCGGACTTCTTCCGCCCGGAGGAGTCCGGCGAGAGGGACGTGGTCGGACTCCAGGTCGTCACGGTCGGCTCGAAGATCGGCGAGGCGACCGCGGAGCTGTTCGAGGCCAACGCCTACCGCGACTACCTGGAGCTGCACGGGCTCTCCGTCCAGCTCGCCGAGGCGCTCGCCGAGTACTGGCACGCCCGGGTCCGCTCCGAGCTGGGCTTCGCGGGCGAGGACCCGGCCGAGGTCCAGGACATGTTCGCCCTCAAGTACCGGGGAGCGCGCTTCTCGCTCGGCTACGGCGCCTGCCCCGACCTGGAGGACCGCGCCAAGATCGCGGACCTGCTGGAGCCGGGCCGCATCGGCGTCGAGCTGTCCGAGGAGTTCCAGCTCCACCCCGAGCAGTCCACCGACGCCATCGTCATCCACCACCCCGAGGCGAAGTACTTCAACGCGCGCTGAGGCCCCGCGGGCCGCACCCGGTGGAATCCGGGCGGCGTGAGCGGCGGACGAGTCGTACACTGGTCGGTCCAGTGCAGGCCGGTCGCCTGTCCCGGCGGGGGAGAGCCCGCGGGAGAGGTGACCGGCCTTCTCGTCCCCCATGGAGGTGTGCCGGATGACCAGTACGGTCCCCGCGTCCCTGACCCGTACGGCCGAAGGGTCCGCCCTTCAGGGTGTTCTGCTCGACATGGACGGCACACTCGTCGACAGCGAGGGCTTCTGGTGGGACGCGGAGGTCGAGGTCTTCAAGAGCCTCGGTCACGTCCTCGACGAGTCCTGGCGCGACGTGGTGGTCGGCGGGCCCATGACCCGCAGCGCGGGCTTCCTCATCGAGGCCACCGGCGCCGGCATCGCCCTCGCCGAGCTGACCGTGCTCCTCAACGAGACCTTCGAGGAACGCATCGGACTGGGGGTGCCGCTGATGCCGGGCGCCCAGCGGCTGCTCGCCGAACTGGCCGCGCACGAGGTGCCCACCGCCCTGGTCTCCGCCTCGCACCGGCGCATCATCGACCGTGTGCTGATCTCGCTGGGCCCGAAGAACTTCGCGCTGACCGTAGCGGGCGACGAGGTTGCCAGGACCAAGCCCCATCCGGACCCGTATCTGGTCGCCGCGCGCGGCCTGAAGGCAGATCCCGCGCGGTGTGTCGTCATCGAGGACACCGCCACCGGAGTGGCCTCCGCCGAGGCCGCGGGATGCCCCGTGGTCGCCGTCCCCTCCGTCGCCGCCATCGCGCCCGCGCCCGGCCGGACGGTCGTGGCGTCGCTGGAGGACATCGACCTGGTATTCCTGCGCGATCTGATGACAGGAAGGGACCGGCGCGCACACTGAGTGTCGCGCCGTAATGCGGGAAGGGAACTCATCGCATTGGCGCGGATATTTTCTGTTACCACACGGCCCCCCGACCGGGCCGGTCGGAGCCGAACCGAAATGCTTGGTGAGTGACCTTTATCACCTGCCTGCTCATCGACAGCGGCCGATCCGGCTGTTCCAGTGCGGCCCCACACGCCGGTTCCTGTGCCCTTGTGTCCGTATTGGTGGAGACGTGTACGAAACATTCCAGCGTCGGCATATTCACTGGCCGCTATTGTCGATCACTGTGTGATGACGTTTCAGATCGGGCCCGTTCCGGCATTCCCGGTGCCTCCGACTAATCTCGTGGCGAGTACTTCGCCGCATCAACGACGTGTCCCGACGGCCACCCAAGTCGCCATGTACACAGGACCGATCGCCCTGGATCCCGGCCCGATCGCACTGCCCCGACCGGGTAAACGCGGCGGAGTCTCCTCGCACCGTTGTATCTCAGTGCCGGATGAGGGAGTACGTCCAGGATGAACCGCAAGACTTTGGTGCTGCCGGTCGTGATCGGCCTGCTTGCGCCCGTGCTCGCCGGTTGCGGTGACTCGGACGGTGGCTCCGGCGGTGATGCCATTGTCGTGGGGACCACGGACCAGTACATCGCCACCAAGGATGCCCCCGCCCCTCTGGACCCGGCCTTCGCCTACGACGCCGGTACCTGGAACGTGCTGCGCCAAGTCGTCCAGAACCTGATGTACATCCCGCGCGGTGGCGGCAAGCCGTTGCCCGACGCCGCCTCCGAGTGCTCGTTCACCGACCGGGCCAACGAGAGCTACCGCTGCACCCTGCGCGAGGGGCTCAAGTTCTCCAACGGAGACCCCGTCACCGCCGAGGACGTCAAGTACTCCATCCAACGGGTCCTGGACATCGATGACCCCAGCGGTATCGCCGCTCTCGTGAACACCATCGACACCATGGAGACCGACGGCGACTCCAGGATCATCTTCCATCTGAAGTCCTCGGACGCGACCTTCCCGTACAAGCTGACGACCCCGCCGGCCGGCATCCTCAGCGCGAAGGACTACCCGGCGAAGAAGTTCCGCAACGGGTTCGACCTGACCGGCTCGGGCCCGTACACGATGAAGACCGAGCTGAAGGACGACACCGTCGTCAAGGCCGTCTTCACCAAGAACCCGAACTACAAGGGCGCCGTCAAGCCCCAGAACGACAAGGTCGAGATCCGTCCCTACAAGGACGCCGACTCCATGGGCGAGGCCCTGGAGAGCGGCGACATCGACGTGATGACCCGCGCGATGTCCCCCGAACAGGTGCGTCAGCTGATCGAGGAGCCCAAGGACGACATCCAGCTCACCGAGATGCCCGGCCTGGAGATCCGTTACCTCGGATTCGACACCGAGGCGCCGACGGTCAAGGAGAAGGCGGTACGCCAGGCGATGGCGTACACCATCGACCGCGGCCAGCTCATCAACAAGGTGTACGCGGGCATGGCCGAGCCGCTCTACTCGCTCATCCCGTCGAGCATCGCCACGCACACCAACCCGTTCTTCAACAAGTACGGCGACGGCGACACGGCCAAGGCGGCGGCCCTCCTCCAGGAGGCGGGCATCACCACCCCGGTGAAGCTCACGCTGAACTACACCACCGACCACTACGGTTCTGCCACGGCCAAGGAGTTCGAGACCCTTCGGGACCAGCTCAACGGCAGCAAGCTCTTCGACATCACGATCAAGGGCACCGAGTGGTCGGTCTTCCGCCCCAAGGAGGTCAAGCGGGAGTACGCGGCCTACGGCATGGGCTGGTTCCCCGACTTCCCGGACCCGGACACCTATACCTCCTCCTTCCTGGACAAGGGCAACTTCCTCTCCAGCCCGTACGACAACCCCAGGCTGCGCAAGGATCTGCTGCCGCAGTCGCGCAAGGAAGCCGACCGCAGCGCCGCCACGAAGACCTTCGGCGAGATCCAGAACATCGTCGCCGAGGACGTCCCCTTCCTGCCGCTCTGGCAGGGCAAGCAGTACGTCGCCGCCCGCACCGAGATCACCGGGGTCGAGTGGGCGGTCAACTCCTCCGCCGAGCTGCACCTGTGGGAGCTGCGCAGGGGCTCCGCCACCTCCTGATCCGCGGCAGGACACCAGACACCACGAAGGGCCGCCGGGAAACCTCCCGGCGGCCCTTCGCCGTACCTCCCGCCCCCGCGCGGACACGGGCGGAGCCCTACTGGGCGCCGGGACGCACCAGGCCGCTCTCGTACGCGTACACCGCCGCCTGCACCCGGTCGCGCAGCCCCAGCTTCGTCAGCACATGGCCCACATGCGTCTTCACCGTCGTCTCGCTGACAAACAGGTCCGCCGCGATCTCGGCGTTGGACAGCCCGCGCGCCACCAGCTTCAGCACCTCGACCTCGCGGTCGGTCAGCGTGTGCAGCGTGTCGGGCAGCGGCTCCTCGCCGGACGGCAGATGATCCGCGTACTTGTCGAGCAGCCGGCGCGTGATGCTCGGCGCGAGCATCGCCTCGCCCGCCGCGACCACCCGGATGGCCTGCACCAGCTCATTGGCGGGCGCGTCCTTGAGCAGAAAGCCGCTGGCACCCGCGCGCAGCGCCTCCACCACGTACTCGTCGAGATCGAAGGTGGTCAGGACCAGCACCTTCGCCGGGCCGTCGCGGCCGGGCCCGGTGATCTGGCGCGTCGCCTCGACCCCGTCCATCCGGGGCATCCGGATGTCCATCAGCACCACGTCGGGCTGGAGGGCCCGCACCTGGTCGATCGCCTGGAGACCGTCCCCGGCCTCACCGACGACCGCGATGTCCTGCTCCGCCTCCAGGATCATCCGGAATCCGGTGCGCAGCAGCGGCTGGTCGTCGACCAGTAGGACGCGGACAGTCACAGGAGACTCCTTGCCGGAAGGGCACTGGGGTGCGTCGCGGACGGTCCCGTCCGCGACGGCCGACGGGCGGACGACGCCACACGCGCGACACACCCTGGACAGGCCCCATTCTGCCTGACCGCCCCACGCCCGACCGGGGCGGTGTCTACACGCTCTCCGGCACACTCTCCGGCACGGCGGCCGACTCGGCCCCGCCCGCCGGCCGCACCACGCTCAGCGGGTACACCGGCGGCGTACCCCCGAATTCCGGACACACCGCCTGGTGGTCGCACCAGCCGCACAGCTTGCTGCGCCGCGGCTGCCAGTCACCGGTCGCCGTGGCCCGCTCGATCGCCTCCCACAGCGCCAGCAGCTTGCGCTCCACCCGGTCGAGGTCCGCCTCCACCGGGTCGTACGTCACGACCTCGCCGCTGCCCAGATACACCAGCTGCAGGCGGCGCGGCAGCACCCCCTTCAGCCGCCGCACCACCAGCGCGTAGAACGTCATCTGGAACCGCGCCCCCTCCGCGTACTCCGGACGCGGCGCCTTGCCCGTCTTGTAGTCGACGATGCGCACCTCGCCGGTGGGCGCCACATCGACCCGGTCGATCACCCCGCGCAGCCGCAGCCCCGAATCCAGCTCCGTCTCCAGGAACAGCTCGCGCTCCGCCGGTTCGAGCCGGGTCGGGTCCTCCAGCGAGAACCACCGCTCGACGAGCTGCTCCGCCTGCGTCAGCCAGCGCGCCAGCCGCTCGCCCTCCTCGTCCCCCGCGAACAGCTCCGACAGCTCCGGCCTGGCCTTCAGCAGCCGGTCCCACTGGCCGGGCACCAGCGCCTTGGCGTGCGGCGCGGTGCGCTCGGCCGCCGGGGCGTCGAAGAGACGCTCCAGCACCGCGTGCACCAGCGTGCCCCGCGTCGCCGCCTCGCTCGGCTTCTCCGGCAACTTGTCGATCACCCGGAAGCGGTACAGCAACGGGCACTGCATGAAGTCGTTCGCACGCGACGGGGACAGGGAAGAAGGCGGCAGGCTCGTACTCATGACGCAGACCCTACGACCCGACACTGACAGCGAGACGAATACCATCGACTACGGAGCCTCTCGCACCGCATGATCGAGCGAGCGACCCTGCCGACGAAGGGAACCCGTGAAAGAGGACGACGAGGGCGGCAAGCGCGAGCTGCCCCAGCCCGGCAAGGGGGAATCGGGCCCCGGCGGCAAGCCGAAGCGCCGCGAGGATCCCGGCGGTGGCATTCTCATGGGCCGCCCCTTCGGCGTGCCCGTCTACGTCGCTCCCAGCTGGTTCGTGGTGGCCGCGCTCATCACCTGGATCTTCGGCGGCCAACTCGACCGGGTCCTCCCCGAACTCGGCAATCTGCGCTATCTGGTGGCGCTGTTCTTCGCCGTCGCCTTCTACGCCTCCGTGCTCGTGCACGAACTCGCGCACACGGTCGCGGCCCTGCGTTTCAAACTGCCCGTGCGCCGCATCCAGCTCCAGTTCTTCGGCGGCGTCTCCGAGATCGAGAAGGAGACCGAGACACCGGGCCGCGAGTTCATCCTCGCCTTCGTCGGACCGCTGCTGTCGCTGGTCCTCTCCGGCATCTTCTACCTCTGCATGCTGACCGTGCAGCCCGGCACGGTGCCCGGGGTCCTGCTCGCCGGGCTGATGGTCTCCAACCTGATCGTCGCGGTCTTCAACCTGCTGCCCGGCCTCCCGCTCGACGGCGGCCGGATGCTGCGCGCCGTCGTCTGGAAGATCACCGGCAAGCCCATGAGCGGCACCGTCGCCGCCGCCTGGGTCGGCAGGGCGCTCGCCGTGACCGTACTGATCGGCCTCCCGCTGCTCACCCGTACGAGCGCGCTCACCTCCTCGACGCGGGACGTCAGCGGCATGGAGACCGTCACCGACGCGCTCCTCGCCGCCATCCTCGCCGCGATCATCTGGACCGGCGCGGGCAACAGCCTGCGGATGGCCAGGCTCCGTGAGCACCTCCCCGAACTCCAGGCCCGCGCGCTCACCCGGCGCGCCGTCCCCGTCGAGGCCGCCACCCCGCTCTCCGAAGCCCTGCGCCGCGCCAACGAGGCCGGCGCCCGCGCGCTGGTGGTCGTGGACGGCCAGGGCGAGCCGATGGCTCTCGTACGGGAGTCCGCGATCGTCGGGGTCCCGCAGCACCGCCGCCCCTGGGTCGCCGTCAGCGGCCTCGCCCAGGACCTCACGGACGGCATGAAGGTGCCCGCCGACCTCGCGGGCGAGGCGCTGCTGGACCGGCTCAGGGCCAGCCCCGCCACCGAGTACCTGGTACTGGAGGAGACGGGAGAGATCTACGGGGTCCTCTCGACGGCGGACGTCGAGCGCGCCTTCGTCTCGGCGATGGCCCGCCCGCAGTGACCCCGGAACGGCAGTGACGCCAGAACCGCAGTGACCCCGGAACGGCAGTGACCCCGGAACGCGGCGAGCGAGCCGCAGGGGCGCCCCGGAGGCGAGCCGGGCTCGCCCAAAAGACGGGTTAAGCTGACCGTATGTCCGAACCGACCGGTGCCGCCCGTCGTCGCGGCCCCTTCAAGGTCGGGGACCAGGTCCAGCTCACCGACCCCAAGGGACGCCACTACACGTTCACGCTCGAAGCCGGGAAGAACTTCCATACCCACAAAGGGTCCTTCCCGCACGACGAGCTGATCGGTGCTCCCGAGGGCAGTGTTGTCCGTACCACGGGAAACGTCGCCTACCTCGCGCTGCGCCCCCTGCTCCCCGACTATGTCCTGTCCATGCCCCGCGGCGCCGCTGTGGTCTACCCGAAGGACGCCGGCCAGATCCTGGCCTTCGCCGACATCTTCCCCGGCGCCCGTGTCGTCGAGGCCGGTGTCGGCTCCGGCTCGCTCAGCAGCTTCCTGCTGCGTGTCATCGGCGACCAGGGGATGCTGCACTCCTACGAGCGCCGTCAGGACTTCGCCGACATCGCCCGGCAGAACGTCGAGCGGTACTTCGGTGAGCCGCACCCCGCCTGGGAACTGACGGTCGGTGACCTCCAGGACAACCTGTCCGACACGGACGTCGACCGGGTGATCCTCGACATGCTCGCCCCCTGGGAGTGCGTCGAGGCCGTCTCCAAGGCGCTCGTGCCCGGCGGCATCCTGTGCGCCTATGTCGCGACGACCACTCAGCTGTCCCGCACCGTCGAGACGATCCGGGAGTTCGGCACGTTCAACGAGCCGGCCGCCTGGGAGTCCATGGTGCGCAACTGGCACGTCGAAGGGCTGGCCGTACGCCCCGACCACCGGATGATCGGCCACACCGGCTTCCTGGTGACCGCCCGCCGGCTCGCGGACGGCGTCGAGCCCCCGCTGCGCCGCCGCCGCCCGTCCAAGGGCGCCTACGGCGACGACTACGACGGTCCCGGCAGCGCCACCGGAGGCGCCGCCCGCTGATCCGGACGGCCGGGCCGGTCACCCGCGCCCCTGCCGCCAACACACCGTCGCCGCCGTCG
>NZ_QQNA01000379.1 GCF_003346515.1 Streptomyces corynorhini | reverse complement strand
GGTACGGCCCGCCGCGCGCGCGACGTCCACGCCCCTCCTGATGGAGTCGATCCACGCCGAGCAGGAGTACGGCACGACCACGCCCGTCGTGCCGAGGACCGAAAGACCGCCCAGGATGCCCAGCCTCGGGTTCCAGGTGGAGCGGGCGATCTCCTCGCCGTGGTCGACGGAGACGGTGATCTCGACGTCGCCCGTGCCGCCGTACCGGGCCGCCACCTGCGCCACGTGCGCGCGCATCAGCTGCCGGGGTACGGGGTTGATCGCCGGTTCGCCTACCTCCAGCGGCAGGCCGGGGCGCGTCACCGTACCCACGCCGGGGCCCGCGCGGAAGACGACGCCCGCGCCCGGCGGCAGCGGGCGGACGGTGACGCGGATGAGCGCGCCGTGGGTGACGTCCGGGTCGTCTCCCGCGTCCTTGACCACTGCCGCCATGGCGTGACCGGCCGCGCGTTCCTCCTTCGCCAGCGCGAAGGCCGGGGTCTGGCCCTTGGGCAGGGTGATCGTCACCGGATCGGGGAATTCCGCCGTCAGCAGGGCCGTGTACGCGGCCGTCGTCGCCGCTGTCGCGCACGCACCGGTCGTCCAGCCGTGGCGCAGCCCCGTGTGCTTGAGTTGGGCGTCGCGTCCGCCCGTAACGTCTCCGCCCGTAACGTCTCGGCCCGTAACGTCTCCGCCCGTAACGTCTCCGCCCGCCGCGTGCCCGTTCCCCACTTCCCCGTCCCCCGCCCGTTTTCCTTCAGCCATGAGAGACCTCCCTGTGACCAGTGAACGGCCGCCGCATCTGCTGATCCTCGGTGGCACCACCGAGGCACGTCGGCTGGCCGAGACGTTGGCCGAGACGTTGGCCGAGACGTTGGCCGAGACGTCGACCGAGACGTCGGCCGCGACGCTTCACCCCCGGGGCCGCGCCGACGCTCCGGTCCGGCTCCGGGTCACCACGTCCCTCGCCGGGCGCGTCGCGCGGCCCGTGCTGCCGCCGGGGGAGGTGCGCGTCGGTGGGTTCGGGGGCGCCGACGGGCTGGCGCGCTGGCTGCGCGCGCACCGCGTGGACGCGCTCATCGACGCCACCCATCCCTTCGCCGCGACGATCAGCCGGAACGCGGCCCTCGCCGCCGCCTCCGCCCACGTCCCGCTGCTCGCGCTGCGCCGGCCGTCCTGGGAGCCGGTCGCGGGCGACGACTGGCGTCGCGTCGGCTCCCTGGCGGAGGCCGCCGACGCGCTGCGCGGGCTCGGTGCGCGCAGGGTCTTCCTCACCACCGGGCGCATGGGGCTGGCGGCCTTCGCGCGCCTCGGCGACCCCTGGTTCCTCGTACGGTCCGTCGACGCGCCGGAGCCGCCCTGCCCCGCGCGGACCGAAGTCCTGCTGGACCGTGGGCCCTTCACGCTCGACGGGGAGCGCGAGATCCTCCGCCGCCATCGCATCGACGCCGTCGTGACGAAGGACAGCGGCGGTTCTGCCACCGCGCCCAAGCTCACCGCGGCCCGCGAGGCGGGGATCCCGGTCGTGGTCGTGCGACGGCCGCCCGTGCCGGAGGGGGTGGCCGTCGCGGGGAGCGTCGAGGAGGCGGTGGAGTGGGCGGTTCACTTCTCCGGGGAGCCGCTCTCGGCGGGGCGGTTTTCGGCGGGGCGGGCTGCGGCGGGGCGGGCTTCGGCGGAGCGGGCTTCGGTGGAGCGGTTTTCGGCGGAGCCGCCCTCCGGGTAGCGGCGCGGCGTCCAGACGATCTCCTCGCCACCGCCCTGCGAGCCGCCGCGTCGTACCGTCACCGTCTGCGAGGAGCCGACGATCAGGATCGTCCGCATGTCGACCTCAGCCGGGTCCAGGTCCGCCAGCCGTACGATCCGTACGCGCTCGCCCGCCCCGCCCACATCGCGCGCGACGACCACCGGGGTGTCCGGGGCGCGGTGCTCCAGCAGCAGTTCGCGGGCCTTGCCGACCTGCCAGGTACGGCTGCCCGAGCCCGGGTTGTAGAGCGCGAGGACCAGATCGGCGCTCGCCGCCGCGTGCAGCCGTTCCGCGATGACCTCCCACGGCTTGAGCCGGTCGGAGAGGGAGACCACGGCGTAGTCGTGGCCCAGCGGGGCTCCGGCCCGTGCCGCCGCCGCGTTGGCGGCGGTCACGCCCGGGAGCACCCGTACGGGAACCTCCAGGTACGGAGCGGCCGACGCCACCTCCAGCACGGCCGTGGCCATCGCGAAGACCCCCGGATCGCCGCCCGAGACCACCGCCACCCGACGGCCCTGCCGGGCCAGGTCGAGGGCGAACTCCGCGCGCTCGGACTCCACCTTGTTGTCCGAACCGTGCCGCCGCTGGCCCGGCCGGACGGGAACACGGTCCAGATAGGTGGTGTAGCCCACCAGGTCCTGGGCAGCGGCCAGCGCGCCGCGCGTCTCGGGTGTCAGCCACAGCGGACCGGCCGGTCCCGTCCCCACGACCACGACCTCACCGACCTCACCGACGCTGGCCTCATCGCCTTCACCGACACTGGCCTCACCGACCGCGCGGACCTCACCGACCTCACCGACCTCACCGACCGCGCGGACCTCGTCGACCTCGCCGACTTCGCGCACCTCGCCGACCGGAGGAGCCGCTGCGGAAGGGGACGGTCCCGCGTCCACCCGGCTCGGCAGCACCGCCACCGAGAAGTACGGCACCGACTCCGGGTCCGTGTCGGCCAGCGCGCCCGTGCGCTCGCCGCTCATCGTGGCGCGCTCGACGTAGCGCGCGTCCGCCAGCCGCCCGGCCCGCTCGATCGCCCGCCGTACGGCCGGGAAGGTCCGGCCGAGCTTCATCACGACGGCCGAGTCCGCCGCCGCCAGCCGGGCCGTCAGCTCCTCCTCGGGCAGCGTGCCGGGCAGGACCGTCAGCACCTCCTCGCCCTCGACCAGCGGGGCGCCGAGCCGCGCCGCGGCGGCGCTCACGGACGTGACACCCGGGATGACCTCGGTCGGATAGCGGTCCGCCAGCCGCTTGTGCATGTGCATGTACGAGCCGTAGAAGAGCGGATCGCCCTCGGCGAGCACCGCGACCGTACGCCCGGCGTCGAGATGCGCGGCGAGCCGGGCGGCGGACTCGGCGTAGAACTCGTCCATCGCGCCCTGGTAGCCGCCGGGGTGGTCGGTGGTGCCGGTGGTGACCGGGTAGACCAGCGGTTCCTCGATGTGGTCCGCGCGCAGATGCTCCGCCGCTATGGAGCGCGCGATGGAACGGCCGTGGCGCGCGCTGTGGTACGCGACGACGTCCGCCTCCGCGATGACCCGGACGGCCCGTACGGTCATCAGGGACGGGTCGCCGGGGCCGAGGCCGACCCCGTAGAGGCGGCCGACGCCGGACTTGGCGTCGTTGGTGTCCTCGGTGTCGTTGGTGCCGCTGTTGCCGCTGTTGCCGCTGTTGCTGTTGCTGTTGCTGTTCTCGGTCATTCCGCTTCACTCGCGATCGCGTTGATGGCCGCCGCCGCGATGGCGCTGCCGCCGCGCCGTCCCCGTACGACCAGGTGTTCCAGCCCCGAAGGGTGCGCGGCCAGCGCGTCTTTGGACTCGGCCGCGCCGATGAAGCCGACCGGTACGCCGATGACGGCCGCCGGGTGCGGGGCGCCTGCCTCGACCATCTCCAGCAGCCGGAAGAGGGAGGTCGGCGCGTTGCCGACGGCCACGACCGAGCCCTCCAGCCGGTCCCGCCACAGCTCCATGGCGGCGGCGCTGCGCGTGGTGCCCAGCTCGGCGGCCAGCGCCGGGACGGCGGGGTCGGAGAGGGTGCACACGACGTCGTTGTCGGCGGGCAGCCGCTTGCGGGTGACTCCGCTGGCGACCATCGAGACGTCGCACAGGATCGGCGCGCCCGCCCGCAGCGCCTCGCGGGCGCGGGCCACCACGGTCGGCGTGAAGGCGAGATCGCGTACGAGGTCGACCATGCCGCAGGCGTGGATCATCCGCACCGCGACCTGGGAGACGTCGGCGGGCAGCCCGGCGAGGTCCGCCTCGGCGCGGATGGTGGCGAAGGACTGGCGGTATATCTCCGCGCCGTCCTTCTCGTAGTCGAACACTGTGGACACTCCGGTCTCGCTCATCTCGTCGCTGCTGTCGTTGCCTGAGAGGTACGTGCTGTCGCCACTGCCGCGGCGAGTTCCGACGGGGGTACGGGTACGGGCGGTACGGGGGTTACGGGCGGTACGGGCGGTACGGGCGGTACGGGCGCGGCCAAGGGGCCCGTCACGGAGACGGTGTAGTCGCCCTCGGCCGTCGCGATCACGTTCACGTGGTCGCCCTGCGGGTGGCCGCAGCGCCGCGCGCACCCCGACCAGTGGACGGGGAGCGCGTCGCGGCCTGCCGCCCGCAGCGTCGTGGCCGCGTCGGACCGTACGTCGGCCAGCGCCTTCGCGCACCCGGGCCGGCCGGTGCAGGCGCCGACGCCGTGCCAGGGGGAGTCGGGGGCGGTGATCAGCCCGGCGGTACGGAGCCGGTCGAGGAGGCGCTCGGCGGCGGCCGGTTCCAGGCCGGGGACGACCACGCCGCGCCAGGGGGTCAGCCGTATCCCGTGCGAGCCGTCGCGTTCGGCGGAGAGCAGCGCACGCCACTGCGCCACGCTCAGCCGTCCCAGCGGCGGATAGACGGACACCGCGGCCGACGTCCCGTCGGGGGAGCGGACGATCCCGGGGGCCGGGGGCTCGGCGGGGGCGTACGAGGCGGGCGGCCCTGCCGCGACGGCCCGAGCACCGGCGGAGCCCGCCGTACCGGCGGAGCCCGTACCGGTGTCCCCCGTACCGACCTCCTCCGCGGCGATTCCGGCCTCTGCCGTGATTCCGGCCTCCGCCGCGATCCCCGCCTCCGCCAGCCGCGCCGCCACCGCGGCGGACAGCGTCCGGCCGCCGTGTCCGGCGGGCAGCTCCGCCACCCGCCACGCGCCCGAGCCGCTCGCCGCCGCCACCGTGAGGAAGGTCTCCGCCGCCAGCAGCGCGGCGCGCGGAGCGTCGGTGGCGGCGACCCGGAGCCCGGGGTGGTTTGTGCCGGTATGGACGGTCGCCGTACCGTCCCGTCGTGCGAGCAACGTCACATCCGCGCCGAGGGACGCGACATCGCCCCTGCCGTCGTCCAGCGCGAACAGGAAACGGCCCGAGAGCGCGGTCGCCGCCGGGCTCGCGCACAGCAGCGCGTCCAGCTCCCGGGCCCACAAGAAGACGTCGGCCGGGGGGACTTCGTCCACCCCCGACAGTGGCGACGCCACGATGTTCCGTACCCGTTCGTGCTCCTGCGAGGGCAGCAGCCCCGCCTCGCGCAGCAGCTCCGCCAGCTCGCCGCCGCAGCTCGCGCCGAGCCCCCGCAGCTGGAGGTTGCCCCGGGACGTGATGTCCAGGTGGCCGTCGCCCAGCCGCTCGGCCGCCGTCGCCAGGGTCCGGGCCTGACGGTACGTCAGGTGACCGGCGGGCAGCCGCAGTCGCGCCAACCGGCCGTCGTCCGCCGGGTGCAGCCGCAGCGCCCCCGGGCAGGCGTCCCCGCGCTCGCGTACGGGCGCGGCTCCCGCGCGTACGGGCGCGGTGACGACGGGCGCGGTGACAGCGGGCGCGGTGACAGCGGCCATGGCGGCGACCGGCGCGGCAGCCACAGCCACGACCTGCGCGGCAGCCACAGCGGCCACAGGCGCCGCGACCGGCGCCGCGACCGGGACAGCGACCGGCGCCGCGACCGGCTCGGCGGTCGGGACAGCGGCCACGGCAGCGGCCACGGCCACGGCGGCGGCCCGTGCGGGGGCTTCGTCCCGGTTCGCGGGCGTTGGCGGGGTGGGCGGCATGGCCGCGAGCATACCCACGTGACCCCGGCTGGCCACCTGTCGCCAGGGGCCGCCGTACCCCGGCCGTCCGGGCGCCCTCCCCGCCCGTGACCTCAGCACTTACTATGCAGACGGCGGGTTCCACGGCCCGCCGCCATCGCCAGCGACGGCGTCTTGGGGAGGAAGTCCGGTGCGAACCCGGCGCGGTCCCGCCACTGTGAGCCCGGCGACGCGGCAACGCGTACGCCGAGCGAGTCAGGAACTCCCGCCGTCCACTCACCCCGCCCGGGGCGCGGACCCCGAGGAAGGCCAGACGCCGCATGCTTCTGCTCCTGTCGACGTCCGACACCGATCTGCTCAGCGCCCGCGCGGCGGGCGGCCCGGTCCCCTACCGCTACGCCAACCCCGCCCGGCTCGCGCTCGACGAGCTGCCCGCGCTGCTGGAGGGCGTCGACCTCGTCGTCGTACGGCTCCTCGGCGGGCTGCGCGCCTGGCAGGACGGGATCGACCTGCTCCTCGCCGGACCCAGGCCCGTCGTCGTCCTCACCGGTGAGCAGGCCCCCGACGCGCAGCTGATGGAGGCGTCGACCGTCCCGATCGGGATCGCCGCCGAGGCGCACGCGTATCTGGCGCACGGCGGTCCTGAGAACCTCGGGCAGCTCGCCCGCTTCCTCTCCGACACCGTGCTGCTCAGCGGCCACGGCTTCGAGCCGCCTGCCGCGTCGCCGACCTGGGGCCGGGTCCACCGCCGGGCCGAGGCGGCCGACCTCGGGGACGACAAGCCGAACGTCGCGGTCCTCTACTACCGCGCCCACCACCTCAGCGGGAACACCGCCTTCGTGGACGTCCTGTGCGACGCCATCGAGGCGGCGAACGGCCGTGCCGTCCCGATCTTCGTCTCCTCGCTCCGCGCCCCCGAGCCCGAGCTGCTGACGGCGCTGGAAGGGGTCGACGCCATCGTCACTACCGTCCTCGCCGCCGGGGGCACCAAGCCGGCCGAGGCGTCGGCGGGCGGGGACGACGAGGCGTGGGACGCGGGCGCGCTCGCCGCGCTGGACATACCGATCCTTCAGGCGCTCTGCCTCACCAGCAGCCGCGCCGCCTGGGAGGAGAGCGACGAGGGGCTCTCGCCGCTGGACGCGGCGTCGCAGGTCGCTGTGCCGGAGTTCGACGGTCGGCTGATCACCGTCCCGTTCTCCTTCAAGGAGCTGGACGAGGAAGGTCTGCCGGTCTACGTCGCCGACCCCGAGCGGGCCGCGCGCGTCGCCGGGATCGCCGTACGCCACGCGCGTCTCGCGTACATCCTGAACGCCGACAAGCGCATCGCGCTCGTCCTCTCCGCGTACCCCACCAAGCACTCCCGCATCGGCAACGCCGTCGGCCTCGACACCCCCGCCAGCGCCGTCGAGCTGCTGCGCGAACTGCTCGGCCAGGGCTACGACTTCGGCACGGAAGCGGTCCCGGGACTGGAGTCCGGCGACGGCGACGAGCTGATCTACGCGCTGATCGAGGCCGGCGGCCACGACCAGGAGTGGCTCACCGAGGAGCAGCTCGCCCGTAACCCGGTCCGGATCCCGGCCGCCGACTACCGGCGCTGGTACGAGAAGCTCCCCGCCGAGCTGCGCGAGTCCGTGGAGCGGCACTGGGGGCCGCCGCCTGGCGAGATGTTCCTGGACCGCAGCCGGGTCGGCAAGGGCGGGGACCCGGACGGCGACATCGTCCTCGCGGCGCTGCGGCGCGGCAATCTGCTGATCCTCATCCAGCCGCCGCGCGGCTTCGGCGAGAACCCGATCGCGATCTACCACGACCCCGATCTGCCGCCCTCGCACCACTATCTGGCCGCCTACCGCTGGATCCAGGCCCCCGCCGCCGACGGCGGGTTCGGCGCCGACGCCATGATCCATCTCGGCAAGCACGGCAACCTGGAGTGGCTGCCGGGCAAGAACGCGGGCCTGTCCGCCGCGTGCGCGCCCGACGCGGCGCTCGGTGACCTGCCGCTGATCTACCCGTTCCTGGTCAACGACCCGGGCGAGGGTACGCAGGCGAAGCGGCGCGTCCACGCCACGCTGGTGGATCACCTCGTACCGCCGATGGCGCGCGCCGAGTCGTACGGCGACATCGCGCGCCTGGAGCAGCTCCTCGACGAGTACGCGGCGATCTCCGCCATGGACCCGGCCAAGCTGCCCGCGATCCGCGCGCAGATCTGGACGCTGATCCAGGCGGCGAAGCTCGACCACGACCTCGGTCTTGAGGACCGGCCTGACGACGACGGCTTCGACGACTTCCTGCTCCACGTCGACGGCTGGCTCTGCGAGGTCAAGGACGCGCAGATCCGCGACGGGCTGCATGTGCTGGGCGGCGCGCCGGAGGGCGAGGCGCGCGTCAATCTCGTGCTGGCGATCCTGCGCGCGCGCCAGATCTGGGGCGGTACGACGTCCCTGCCGGGCCTGCGCGAGGCGCTCGGGCTCGACGAGTCCGCGCCGGGGCGCGCGGACGCGGACGCGGTGGAGGCCACGGCCCGCGCGCTGGTCCAGGCGATGGAGGACGCGGAGTGGGACCCGGCGGCGGTGCCGGGGGTCGCGGCGGGCCATCCGGAACAGGTCGCGGCGATCCTGGAGTTCGCGGCGCGGGAGGTCGTACCGCGCCTCGAAGCGACCACGGACGAGATCGACAACGTCGTACACGCCCTGAACGGCGGCTTCGTGCAGGCCGGCCCGTCGGGCTCGCCGCTGCGCGGCCTGGTCAACGTCCTGCCGACCGGCCGCAACTTCTACTCCGTCGACCCCAAGGCCGTCCCGAGCCGGCTCGCCTGGGAGACCGGCCAGGCCCTCGCGGACTCCCTCCTGACCCGCTACCGCACGGACAACGGCGACTGGCCGACGTCCGTCGGGCTCTCCCTGTGGGGCACGAGCGCGATGCGCACGTCGGGCGACGACATCGCGGAGGCGCTGGCGCTGCTGGGCGTGCGCCCGGTGTGGGACGACGCGTCGAGGCGGGTGACGGGCCTGGAGCCGATCCCCCTGACGGAACTCGACCGCCCCCGTGTCGACGTCACGCTGCGCATCAGCGGTTTCTTCCGGGACGCGTTCCCGCACGCCATCGGGCTGCTGGACGACGCGGTACGGCTGGTCGCCGGGCTGGAGGAGCCCGCCGAGTCCAACTTCGTACGGGCCCACGCCCAGGCGGACCTGGCCGAACACGGCGACGAACGCCGCGCCACCACCCGTATCTTCGGCTCCCGCCCCGGCACGTACGGCGCGGGCATCCTCCAGCTCATCGACAGCCGCGACTGGCGCACGGACGCGGACCTGGCCGAGGTCTACACGGTCTGGGGCGGCTACGCGTACGGCCGCGAACTGGAGGGCCGCCCGGCGCGCGAGGAGATGGAGACCGCGTACAAGCGCATCGCCGTCGCCGCGAAGAACACGGACACGCGCGAGCACGACATCGCCGACTCCGACGACTACTTCCAGTACCACGGCGGCATGGTCGCCACGGTCCGCGCCCTGAAGGGCACGGCCCCGGAGGCGTACATCGGCGACTCCACCCGCCCGGAAACGGTCCGCACCCGCACCCTGGTCGAGGAGACCTCCCGCGTCTTCCGCGCCCGCGTGGTCAACCCGAAGTGGATCGAGGCGATGCGCCGCCACGGCTACAAGGGCGCGTTCGAGCTGGCGGCGACGGTCGACTACCTGTTCGGCTACGACGCGACGACGGGCGTGGTCGCGGACTGGATGTACGACAAGCTGACCGAGACGTACGTCCTGGACCCGGAGAACCGCGCCTTCCTCCAGGAGGCCAACCCCTGGGCCCTGCACGGCATCGCGGAACGCCTGCTGGAGGCGGAGTCGCGCGGCATGTGGGAGAAGCCGGACCCGGGGGTGCTGGACGCGCTGCGGAAGGTGTTCCTGGAGACGGAGGGGGAGTTGGAGGGGGAGGACGACTGACGCGGC
>NZ_QQNA01000378.1 GCF_003346515.1 Streptomyces corynorhini | reverse complement strand
GGTACGGGAAGTCCCGGTCGGCTCTCCGCCGACCGGGACTTCCCGTACCACAGCTCGGAAAATGCCACGTCACCGCACTGGCGGGTCGTAATAGCGCAGCAAGGTCGGCCGCTTGTTGAGCGTGTAGGTCCGGAGCAGACTCCGCTGTCGACTCATGCGTGCTTTCTCTGCCGCCCGGATGGCCTGGAGCTGTCGAAGAGCGTGGTCGAAATTGTCGTTGACGACGTGATAGTCGTGCTGTTCGACAAAGTCGAAGTCTCGTTCGGCCATACGTCGGCGCAGGACGAGTTCCTCACTGCTCTCGCTGCCTCGCCCGGCCAGTCGCTCCCGCATCGCCGCGACACTCGGTGCCATCACGAAAATTCCGACGGTGTGATCCGGATAGAGGCGCCGGAGATTGAGATAGCCCTCGGGTGAATAGTCGAAAACCAGATCGCGGCCTTTCTCCAGGGCTTCTTCGACGGGAGCGCGCAGTGTGCCGTAGTACTCGTCGTACGACGGATGTATCCACTGCGCGAATCTGCCCTCGTCGATCATCGTGAGGAAGGTGTCCCGGTCGACGTAGTCGTAGTGCTGCTCGGTCGCGCTCCGTGGCGGGCGGGTCGTCACCGACCTGGTGTACCCGATATCCGGATCGGATTCGAGCATGGCCATCGCGAGCGACGTCTTGCCCGTCCCGGAAGGTCCGGAAAGGACATAAAGGCACCCTTCCGGTTCGGCGGTCAGGAGCATGTCTTCAGGTTTCACTGCGCTGGGGCCTTTCTTCGTGTCCGTATGTCGCGTATGCGTCTGGCGGCTGGCGCCTGCATCACGAAACTTTCTCCAGGATGACGTTTTTTCATGCCTGGAAACGAGAGTTGTCCGTTGTCCAATAAAGGGAGAAGTTTCCCGTGTTTCGTGGTGCGACAGGGGCCCGTCCTGGTTGTCCATTGTGCAACCCTCGAACATTGGACAACATCTGGATCTTCCTTCTTCGTCATGCCATATTTATTTCATTCGGCAGCGGAAATCCGTAGGAGACAACTCCGCCGGGACGCTGTCAACCGAAAAGAAAGAGGTATCGCTATGCGTCAGCACGCTTCCTCCCTCCGTCCGCGCCTTGACAAGATCAAGAAGCGCTGAATCAGCTAGTCAGAGTGGGCGCCACCGCTTTTCGCGGTGGCGCCCACCGCATTTCAAAAGATCTTCAGTCGCTCAGGCGGGAAAATCTGATGCTGGATCACTGCTCGACCTATTCGGTCGTTGACGAAGGACTGAGAACGGCGGGAATCTGCCTCGCCGTCGACTACGGCGCCAGGCACGACCCCGAGCGACACGGCGGCATGGCGCACGTCCTGGAGCACCTATTGATGTCTTATCCCCTCGTGGGCGCGGACTCTCTGGCCGAGTACGTCGAGCGGCTCGGCGGCAGGACCAACGCGGAGACCGGCCTTGAGCACATGCTGTTCCACGCGCAGGTCCTCGCGGAGGACACCGAGGAAGTCCTCGGCCTGCTGCTGGACGCGGTCGGACGGCCGCGCCACGACGCCGCCGTCCTGGAGTCCGAACGCACCGTGGTGGTACAGGAGCTGGCCGCCGCCGCGGCCGATCCGGTCGACACGGTGCAGGACGCCTTTCTCGCGGATCTGTTTCCCGGGCACGCCCTGGGACGGCCGGTCGGCGGCACACTGCCCGAGGTCGAGGCACTCGGCCTGTCCGACATCAGCGACGGTCATCGGGACGTGTTCCTGTCGAGCCGTTCCGCGCTCGTCGTCGTCGCACCGTTCACTCCGGCGAGCCTGCTCCCGGGAACGCCGAACGGCGCACGGCCCGCCGTGAACCTCCGGCCTCGGCCTGCCGTCGCCCCGGGCAAGGTCGCCCCCCGAGCCCCCCGCTGGGCCGACGACTTCAGCTGGGTGTCGATAGGCGCCCGATCCGCACCCGCCGGCGCGCCCGGACGGCACTGCTTCCAGATCCTGGCCGAGCTGTTCGGCAGCAGCGCGGCCTCCCCCTTGTACCGGACGCTGCGCGGCGAGAAGGGGCTGGCGTACTCGTTCCAGGCATGGGACCGGGGCTACACCGAGGCCGGTGCGTGGCGGGTGCTGGTCGGCGCCGACACCGGCAAGGGCGAAGAAGTCATCGAGGTGGTGACCCGGGCTCTCATGGCCATGGCCGAGCACGGCCCCACCTCGGTGGATCTGGAGACCGCACGGCGGCAGGCCCGCAGCGCCATGCTGTTCGGTACGGAAAGCCCCTTGGAACACGCCCAGTTGCTGGCCCGGCAGCGGGTGAAGGACCCGGGCTGGACGGTCGAGGTGGAAGAGAAGGCTCTCCAGGACGTGACGGCGGAGGATGTCGCCGCGGCGGCAGCGCGGATCCTGGACGGTCTGGTCGTCACCGTCCGCCCGGAGGCGTCATGACAGTCAGCGCGGCCTACCTGGTGGGCGCCCGGGAAGCGGGATTGCTCGCCCGGTACGACGAACTGCCCTTCGTCGCGGGCGAGTACGAGGAGCCCGTCAGGAAGGAGCCGCAGTGGCTGGTGACCTACTGCGACCCCGCCCTGACCCGGCTGCCCTCGTGGTGGTCGGCGCTGCCGGGTCTCGCTCGGGCCGCCGTTCCCCGGGCGCGGTCGGTCGTCCTGCGCGCTCCGGCCGACGCCGTTCCGCCCGCTCCGTGGCGCCGCCTCGTCACGTACCTGCGGTACGACGGCGTGCCCGCCTCCGCGGGTTCCGGGGACGGGGACTGTGAAGTGCTGCCCGCCGTTCCGGCGCACGACGGACCGATCCGGCGTTGGCTGACCATGGCGCTCTCGGCCGCTGCCGTGTCCCATGGAGCACCCGCGGGACACACCGCGGATCCCTCCTTCGCGGACACCCTGCTGAACAGCCCCGGCCGACTGAGCTTCGTGGCCGCACAGGGCGGCGAGGCCATCGGCCACGCGACGTTGCTGTGCGACGCGGAGGACGAGGTGACAGGGCGCGCCCATGTCGAGCTGTTCGACATCCTGGTGGAGGCCGGCGACGCGGACCGGAGAAACGCCACCGGCGTGCTCGTCGCCGCCGCGGCGCGGCACGCCGCCGGCCTCGGACTGCCTCTCTTCGGCAATGTGGTCCACACCCCGGCGGCCGAGGCGGACCCGGGCGAAGCGGTCGTCACCGTACTGGGCGGACAGGGCTGGCGGGTTGACCACGTCCTGTGGGAAAGGCCGCTGTTCGCGCCGGACTCCGGCGGCGGTGTGCCGTCACCCGGCGGGGAGGCGGCACGGTGAGCGCTGTCGAGACCCGCCGGTTGGTCCGCTCCTACCCCGGGCGCAAGGACGACAGCGGCCGGGTGCGGCTGGCCCTTGACGAGTTCGACCTGCGGGTGGAACGGGGCGAGGTGCACGGGCTGCTGGGGCCCAACGGCGCGGGCAAGACCACCTTGTGCCGCATCCTGTGCACCGTCCTGCTCCCCACGAGCGGCACCGCCGAGGTGCTGGGGCACGACGTGCGGGCGGAAGCCCATGTGGTGCGCCGCAGCATCGGTATCGTCTTCGGCGGCGAACGGGGCCTCTACGGAAGGCTGACGGCTCGTCAGAATCTCCGTTTCTGGGGCGCCCTCTACGGACTGAGCGGCCGGGAACTGCGCCGTAGGGCCGACGTCTTGCTGGAACGCACCGGGCTGTCCGAACGCGCCGACGACCGTGTGGACACGATGTCGCGCGGCATGAAGCAGCGGCTCCACATCGCGCGGGGGCTGGTGACCGACCCTCCCGTGCTGATCCTCGACGAGCCGACGATGGGCATGGACCCCGTCGCGGCGCACGACTTCCGGGAGATGATCAAGCAGCTCAGGAGCGACGGCCGTACCGTGCTCCTCACCACCCACGACATGCGGGAGGCAGAGGCGCTGTGCGACCGTGTCACCCTCGTCGACCACGGCAAGGTCATCGCCACGGAACCGACCGGGGCGGTCGGCGCTCTGCTGGCACACCGCAACCGTGTCGACGCCGCCGAAGTCCCGCCGGAGACCCTGGCGGCGCTGCGGGCGATGCCGGGGGTCGAAGCCGTCGAGGCAGGGGCCGACGACACGGTCCGGATCATGACAGTGGACGCGGCGACCGTGACCGAAGCGCTCCGTCTGCTGGTGGCGGCGGGAGTGACCCGGCTCAGTACGGCCCCACCCGGGCTTGAGGAAGTTTATCTGAGCCTCATCGGCAAGCGTGGCATGTCGGTGCGGCGATGAGACTGTTCCTCAACGGCTTCACCTTTCAACTGCGCCTTGCCCGCACCTCGCCCGACACCTTCCAGGTATGCGTCACCGCGCCGCTGTACACCCTCATCTTCCTGTCCATCAGCGAATACGGCACGGGGCCGGACCTCACGGCCTACGCGATCGTCGCCCCGACTCTGATGTCGCTGTGGATCTTGGCGTTGTCCGTCGCGGGTACGGCCCTGACCGAAGACCGGGACCTGGGCACGCTGGAAGGCCAGATCGCCGCCCCCGCGCCCATGGGACTCACGTTCCTGGGCCGGATGTGCTCGGTCGTGCTCGTCGGCCTCGTCGCGTTCGCCGAGACCTGGCTCGTCGCCGGGCTCGTCTTCGGACGCTGGCTCACCGTCCCCCACCCTGTCGTTCTCGGCGCCTGCCTGCTGGTGACCGGTGCGGCGACCGCGGGTACGGCGGGGCTGCTGTCCCCCCTCTTCATGCTGACTCCCTCGGCGCGCACGCTCCAGAACACCTTCACCTTCCCCTTCTACCTGCTCGGGGGTGTCCTCGTACCCGTCGACGTCCTGCCGCACTGGATTCAGCCCGCTTCCCGCGTCGTCTTCCTGTCCTGGGGCGCGGACCTCATGCGCGACAGCCTGGCCGGTCCCGCCGTACACAACCCGGTGGGACGGCTGCTGGTGGTGCTGCTCCTCGGGGCCGCCGGTTACGGGGTGGGCATGGTGCTCCTCAACCGGGTCGTGGGGCGGGTCCGCCGCACCGGCACTCTCTCCCAGACGTGAAAGGCCCGGTCGTGCAACCGTTCCTGGTCATCCGGCACAGCGCCGCCAACGCCTTCGCCGACATGCGGGCCATCTACACCTGGCGGGTCTGGCTGTTCGGCTGGCTGGGCCGGATGCTCGCGCAGGTCACCTTCTTCACCCTGCTGGGCAGAAGCGCAGGCGGCGGTGACGAACGCATCGCCTACCTGGTGATCGGCAACTCGGTCATGACATGCGCGCTCGAATGCATGTCCGTCGTCGCGTCGACCACGTGGGAACGCATCTCCGGCACCCTCGTCCTGCTCGCCGCGGCACCGGCGAAACCCGTCTGGGTCTTCTTCGGCCGTAGCGTCCAGTGGCCCATCAGCGGCAGCGGCACCTCCATCGTGGCCTTGTTCGGCCTCGCCCCGCTGTTCGGCGTCACCTGGCGTCCGGCACAGGTTCCCGTCCTGATCCTGTTGGTCGTCCTCACCGCGCTGACCACGTACTGCTTCGGCCTGTTCCTCGCCGCGCTGGTGCTCAACGCCAACGGAATCCGCAACATGGTCTCCCAGACGGCCTATCTGCTGATGATGATCGTCTGTGGCGTCAACGTTCCGGTGGGTGAGTGGCCCGCTCCCGTGCGCGTGGTCGCGGACGTCATCCCCCTGACCCACAGTCTGCGGGCGATACGGCTCGTCGCGGCCGATGCCGCCCCCGGGCCGGTCGCCCTGGCCGCGGGCCAGGCGGTGCTGTGGGGCGCCCTCTGGCTGACGGCGGCCTACTTCGCCTTTGACGCCTTCATGAACCGGGGCCGCCGGGCAGGGGGGACCGACATCTTCTGAGCCCGGTCCGGCCGACTGCCCCGCGCCGCGCCGGGACTTGGATCTCTCACCATTTCCCGTCACGAAAGACGAAAGAGGTCAGATTCGTGGAAGCTCTCTCCCCTCCCCTCCCCTTGATGCCTTCGCGCTCCTACCGAGACGACTTCGCGGTGGCCGACCTCGGACTGGCCTCCGCCGGGCGCCGTGCCATCCTCCTGGCCGAGCACGAGATGCCGGGCCTCATGGCCCTTCGCACGGAGATGGGCCCCCGGCAGCCGCTCGCGGGCGTGCGCATCACCGGTTTCCTGCATCTGACGGTCCAGACGGCCGTACTCGTGGAGACACTGATCGCGCTCGGCGCCCAAGTGCGGTGGGCGGGATCCCACCAGGACTCCGCGCAGGACGACGCGGCCGCGGCGCTGGCGGCCGGCCCCCACCGGGTCCCGGTCTTCGGCTGGAAAGGCCAGTCCCGGCGAGAACTCTGGTCGAGCGCGGGCAGCGCCCTGGCCTGGCCCGACGGCAGGGGGCCCGATCTGCTGCTCGACGACGGCGCCGGTATGACACTGCTGCTCCACCACGGCGTCGCCAGGGAGAAGGGCGAGGATCCGAGCCCGTACGGCGTCGGCCTGCCGGCCGAAGCGCTGGCCCTGATCGACGAGTTCCGCGAAAAGGACCCGGCGTTCTGGAGCCGGACGGCCGCCGCGGTACGGGGCGTCAGCGAGGAGACGACGACCGGCGCCCACTACCTGCACCAACTGGCCGATGCCGGTGCCCTGTTGTTCCCCGCCATCAGCGTCAACGACTCGGTGACCAAATCGAAGTTCGACAACCGCTACGGCTGCCGGCACTCCCTGATCGACGGTCTGAACCGGGCGACCGACGCCCTCATCGGCGGCAAACTCGCCATCGTCTGCGGATACGGCGACGTCGGAAAGGGCTGCGCCGACGCGTTGCGCGCCCAGGGCGCGCGGGTCGTGGTCACCGAGATCGATCCGATCTGTGCCCTCCAGGCCGCGATGGACGGCTACCAGGTCTCGGTACTCGACCGCTTCCTCGAAGAGGCCAACATCGTCGTGACCACCACAGGCGGTCCGGGTGTCGTGACCGCCGCTCACCTGGCCCGCATGAGGCATCAGGCGATCGTGGGCAACATGGGCCACTTCGACGCGGAGATCGATGTGACCGGTCTGGAGCAGGCGGGCATCGCCACCCGGGTGCCGGTCAAGCCGCAGGTCGACGAGTGGGTCTTCCCGGACGGCCACTCGGTCATCGTGCTGTCCGAGGGGCGGCTGCTCAACCTGGGTAACGCCACGGGGCACCCGAGCTTCGTGATGTCCACCTCGTTCAGCAACCAGGTGCTCGCCCAGATCGAGTTGAACAGCCGGGACCGGCCGATCGGGGTCAGCACGTTGCCGAAACTGCTCGACGAAAGGGTCGCCCGGCTGCACCTGGCGCACCTCGGTGCGGAGTTGACGACCTTGACGCAGGAGCAGTCACGGCGCCAGGGCATCCCGGTCGCGGGTCCGTACAAGCCTGACCACTACCGGTACTAGACGAGTAGACGAGTAGACGAGTAAGTCCGGGCCTTTACCGTACGAAGGAAAGACGATGAAGGAACAGCAGTCCACCGCCACCGACGGACGCGTGGAGCGGCTCTCGGCCACGCTACGGCTCACACCTGGACCTGACGGCCGGTACACCGGCCCTTGGCACGATGCCGTCGTGGCATCGGGCGACACGGTCATGCGCTGGCGCACGGTGCTGATAGGGCCGCACGCCGACCCGGTGTGGCGGTGCGGCACCGGGGACACCGTGTTGTTCTCCCACGAAGGCACGGCGCACGTCCTCCTTCAGCACGGGAACGCCCGCGTGGCCCACGCGGCCCACGCGGTCCTCGGGAAGGACCTCGCGGCCGGACAGGTCCCTCAGTACACCGTGCCCGCCGGAAGCCACTACGCGCTGGTTCCGCCGGACTCCGGTCACGTCCTGCTGAGCGAGGCACACGTCCCGGGCGAGGCGGAGTGTGAGACGACACCGTTCCCCCGCCCGCGCCTCTCGACGGCGCCGAGCCCCGTCGGTGTCCCGTCGGACAGGAGCAGTACCCGCACGGCGCACCTTCTCGACCTCGCGGCCCATGTGGAGGGCGGCTACTTCCGCCAGATGTACGAGTCGACCGCCACGGTGGCCACCGAGCGGGGGATCCGCACGCTGGCCAACACCATCTACTACCTCCTGGACCGTGCGTCCCCCGTCGGCCATCTGCACGGCAACGTCTCCGACATCACTCACTTCCTGCACCGGGGCGGCCCCGTCCACTACCTGCTGCTGTCCCCGGACGGGGAACTCCACGAGCGGGTGCTCGGACTCGACGTGGAGCGAGGCGAGGTCCCCGCGTTCACCTGCCCCGGCGCCTGGTGGAAGACGAGCTTCCTGCCCGACGGCGTTACGGAGGGCCTCATCAGCGAGATCGTCGCGCCGGGCTTCGACTTCGCCGACCAACGAATGGCGCGGGCCCAGGACATCGCCGCCGCGTTTCCCGAGCACGCACGGCGCCTTGAACGCTATGTCAGCCACTGACCGGAGGAACGCCATGACCACCTCGACCCCAGCCGACGCCGCGTCCTCCGGGAATCTGGTCCAGCGCGCGCACCGCGTGATCCCCGGCGGTGTGTGGGGCCACAACCGTTACCCGGCCGCCTATGCCCCCGACGCCTACCCCTGGTTCGCCGAACGCGGCGAGGGCGCACGGCTGTTGAGCACCGACGGCCGCTGGTACAACGATTTCCTCTGCGGATACGGCGCCATGATCAACGGCTACGGCCGTGCGGAGGTCGATGGCCCCGCCGTCCGGCGCGCCGGTCACGGCCCGACGCTCACCACCGCGACCCCCAGCTCGGTGGAGCTGGCCGAACTTCTCGTCGACCTGGTCGACGGAGCGGCCTGGGCGACGTGGGGGACAAGTGGTTCCGACGCCACGTGGACGGCGCTCCTGCTGGCGCGTGCGCACACCGGCCGCAAGAAGGTGGCCGTCGTCGCGGGCGCTTACCACGGCTCGCACAGCTGGTGCTCCTGGTGCAACGCGCCCCACGGCCGACACCCCGAGGACGAGGCAGCCGTGGTCACCCTGCCGTGGAACGACATCGCGGCGCTGGACGCGCTGTTCGCGGCGCAGGGCGAACAACTCGCCGCCGTCATGATCACCCCGTTCCACCATCCCATTCCCGGGGAGTCCGTACTCCCCGACCCGGCCTGGCTCCAGGCCCTGGGCGTGCACTGCGCGTCCTCGGGAACCCTGCTGGTGTCGGACGACGTGCGCGCCGGATTCCGGCTGGCTCTCCAGGGTTCCCACACCGTCATGGGCTTCGCTCCCGACATCGTGTGCTTCTCCAAGGCGCTCGGTAACGGCTGGCCCATCGCCGCCGTCGTCGGGAGTGAGGCGCTGCGCCCGACCGCGGACACGATGTTCCTGGCCGGTACCTTCTGGAATTCCGGCCCCGCCATGGCCGCGGCCGTGGCCAACGTGGAGTTGCTGCGCAGGGACGACGGGCCGGCTCTGATGCGTACCGCTTCCGACCAGTTCACCGCCGGACTGATCAAACTGGCGGAACAACACGATGTGCCCCTCCGCGTCAGCGGACCCCCGGCCATCCCGACGGTCACGGTGGAGGGCGACGACACGTACGCGTGGATGAGCCGCTTCGCCGTACACATGGCGGCCGAGGGAACACTGATCCACCCGATGCACAACTGGTTCCTCTCCACCGCGCACGACCGCGAGCTGATCGAGGAGAGCCTGGCGCATGCCGACCGGGCCATGGCTCGCACCCAGACGGAACAGGTAGCCGCTCCGGTGGCCGCGGCCGACGGCTCCGACGGCGGCTGAGCGGCTCGTACCCGGGGCCGGACCCTGACCCGGGGCCGGGTCAGGGTCCGGCCCCGGCCCCGGGTCACGTCGTCAGCGTTGCAGTGTCAGCAGACCCGGGCGGTAGGGCAGGAGGCCGTAGTCACCGCCGGAGTTGGGGCTGCGTCCCTGGTAGAGCAGCTGGAGAGCGCAGGGGTCGACGGTCATGGTCTGATCAGGGCTGGTGCGGATCAGTTCGCCGTGGCTGATGTCGTTGGTCCAGCCTGCTCCGCTGTTGGCCTTGCCCGCGAAGGGGTTGCCCTCGGTCGCGGCCTGGGGGGTCCATGAGCCGTTGAGACTGGTGGCCGTGAACGAGCGGAAGTAGCGGCCCTGCGCGCCGATCGCCTCGACGATCATGAGGTAGCGGTTCTGGCCCTGCAGTTTGTAGACCTGCGGGGCTTCGAACAGGTTGTTCGTCGTATCGCTCATGACCACTGTCGAGGTCGTGCCGAAGCTGCCCGGGAAGTTCCCGATCGGCATGCCGGCCCGGTAGATCTTGCCGTTGTCACCGGCGAAGAACAGGTACATGTTCGTCCCGTCGCCGATGAGTGTCTGGTCGATGGGTCCCGTTCCGGAGCCGGAGATGCTTCCGGAGAAGAGCACCTGCTGGGATGACCAGCCATTCGGATTGCTGGGGTCGCTCGACGTCCGGTAGGAGAAGGCGGTTCCGCCCCACTGGTAGGCGAGCACCCAGATGTTCTTCGGCGCGAAGTGGAAGAGCGTGGGCGCGACGGTGGGAGTCGACATCGTGTTCTGGCCTGCCGAGGCCATCTCCGACCAGTTGGTGAACAGGCCGAAGTTCATCGAACCCCAACTCGTCCCCGTGTCGTGCGTCGTCGCGTAGACGAGTTGCCTGCCGTTGTAGGGGACGACGGTGAAGTCCTTGAGCGAGACCCATCCCGGCTTGGGCTGCGCCAGGGCGCCGGTGGACGTCCAGCGGTATGCCGACGGAAGGTCGCACGGGCCTGAGCGGTCGGCGTGGGGGGCCACGGTCGCCGCGCCGACGGGTTGGGCGCCGAGGAAGGCGGCCACGAGGAGCAGGGGCGCGAGGACGGCTGACAGGCGTCCACGCGGACGGACCGGGGACGGGGAGCGGCGTAACCGCATCGGAGTGCCTCCTTCGAGGTGGGGGGCGAGGCGACCGCGACGGACGACGGAGCGGCCGTGCGGGAGGACCCCGGTCATTTCGAAAGAGTTTCGAAGAATTCCCGGAGCCTCTGCCGCCACAAGCTAGGAATCAGGGGCCCTCTGGTCAAGATTTGTCACCGATCTGTCCACAAACAGTGCCTCCCTCTGGGGGCTCGACCGGCTCCGCGCCGACCCGGGATACCCGTGCCCTCGCCTCGGTCACGGCCCCTGGGGTATCCGATGGCGGCGACGCCGGGGCGTACCGTCCGGCTCGCCGGTCTTCAGAAATTTTCGGTCCCGAAACCGAAACTTCCTCTGCGCCGTGTATTGACGGCCCGTCGTCAACGCCTCAATCATCTCTGTCTGAGACACCGGCCATGGTTCGAGATGTCGAGCCGAGTTGCTCCAGGGCAACCCGCGCCACACGGCAGATCCACTCATAGCCGCACAAAAGATCCGCGTACCAGAGCGCCCCGCGCTCCGTCCCTTCCGTGAGTCCTACCCCGGAGGCACAGTCATGGGTTTGTACGCCCTTCCCAGAACCGATATCCGCCGGAAGCTCCGCGGTCTGCTGCTGGCGCTGGTCGTCGGCGTCCTCGGTGTCGTCGCCGCGCTGGCCGCGCCGCCGGGAGCACACGCCGCCGAAAGCACGCTCGGTGCCGCGGCGGCGCAGAGCGGCCGCTACTTCGGCACCGCCATCGCCTCGGGCAAGCTGGGCGACTCGGCCTACACGACGATCGCGGGCCGTGAGTTCAACTCGGTGACGGCCGAGAACGAGATGAAGATCGACGCCACCGAACCGCAGCGGGGCCAGTTCAACTTCACCGCAGGTGACCGCGTCCACAACTGGGCGGTGCAGAACGGCAAGCAGGTACGCGGTCACACCCTGGCCTGGCACTCCCAGCAGCCCGGCTGGATGCAGAGCCTCAGCGGCGGCACACTGCGCCAGGCGATGATCGACCACATCAACGGCGTGATGGGCCACTACAAGGGCAAGGTCGTCCAGTGGGACGTCGTGAACGAAGCCTTCGCCGACGGCAGCACGGGAGCCCGCCGCGACTCCAACCTCCAGCGCACCGGCAACGACTGGATCGAGGTCGCCTTCCGCACGGCGCGCGCCGCCGACCCGGCCGCCAAGCTCTGTTACAACGACTACAACGTCGAGGACTGGACCTGGGCCAAGACCCAGGCCATGTACACCATGGTCCGGGACTTCAAGCAGCGCGGCGTGCCGATCGACTGCGTCGGCTTCCAGTCGCACTTCAACAGCGGCAGCCCCTACAACAGCAACTTCCGCACCACCCTCCAGAGCTTCGCCGCCCTCGGCGTCGACGTGGCCATCACCGAACTCGACATCCAGGGCGCCTCGGCCACGACCTACACCAGCGTGACCAACGACTGCCTGGCCGTCCCGCGCTGCCTCGGCATCACCGTCTGGGGTGTGCGCGACAGCGACTCCTGGCGAGCGGAGCAGACGCCGCTGCTGTTCAACAACGACGGCAGCAAGAAGGCCGCCTACACCGCCGTCCTCAACGCGCTCAACGGCGGCACCACGACGCCCCCTTCGGATGCCGCACCGATCAAGGGCGTCGGTTCGGGCCGCTGCCTCGACGTGCCCGGCGCCAGCACCACCGACGGCACGCAGCTCCAGCTGCGGGACTGCGGCAACGGAACCAACCAGCAGTGGACGTACACCGCCGCCGGTGAGTTCAGGGTCTACGGCGACAAGTGCCTGGACGCCGGGGGCACCGGCAATGGCACCAAGGTCCAGATCTACAGCTGCTGGGGCGCCGACAACCAGAAGTGGCGCCTCAACTCCGACGGATCCATCGTCGGCGTCCAGTCCGGCCTCTGCCTCGACGCCGTCGGGGGCGGCACCGCCAACGGCACCCTGATCCAGCTCTACTCCTGCTCGAACGGCAGCAACCAACGCTGGACCCGCGCCTGAGAGGACCTGCCTCGAACGGAAGGGTGAACCGATGAAGACCCACGTCGCGGCTTCTCCGCTCCTCCGGGAAGACATCGCCTGCGACTCTCGCGTGCCGGTCGGCTCAGAGCCTGTCGGGTGACCTCTGCTCGGGCGGCCACGCCCTGGCC
>NZ_QQNA01000377.1 GCF_003346515.1 Streptomyces corynorhini | reverse complement strand
CGCCGGTCCGCGCGCGGACCGGGCGCCGCCGCCCTCCCGCACCCTCCCGCCTGCCCGCCGGAAGCCCCCAGGCGCCTCCAGGCGCTGCCGGGCCCCGCTGGTGCTCCCCGCCCCCCTCCGGGGCGCGCGGAGCCGCCGAGGGCGCCCCACGCGCCGACGCGCGGGGCGGCCGGACGGATGCCCGGCCGCCCCGCGCGTCGTGTGCGGCTCCCGGAACGGGTCTGGGGACTGCGCGTGCGGCGGAACGCCGTACCGCGGGCGTACGCGCGCCGGGGCGCCGTACGGATCCCGCGGGTCGTTCGGGTCCTGCGAGCGGTGCGGTCCTGCGCGTTCAGTGCGCCGGCACGCGATCCATGCCCCCGCGCTGCGGTTGCATCGGCACGCCTCCCGGCGGCCTGGTACCGCCCGGAGCGCCGGGGGCGCCCTGGGCGGGGTTACGGCGTTGCTGTGCGCCCGCGCCGTTCTGGACGTCCATCACGGCGTGTGCCACGAGGCCGCCCATCGGGTCGTGCCGTATCAGGTCCCGGAGCCGGGAGCGCGAGGAGCGCCCCTCGTTCCCGGGGTACAGATGCTTGCCGAGTCCGACCGCGTGGGCCAGGGCGGCGAGCGCCGCGGTCCGCGGGTCCGGCGGAACGCCGGTGCGGATCGCGTTGTCCAGCCGGGACCTGATTTCCCGGCTGATGGCTGTCTCGGTCGCCTGATAGCGCGTCGTCGGCAGCACTCCGCACATCTGGCCCGCCACGGCATGCACCATGCCGCACCGCTCCAGATGCGAGAGATAGGTCTGGCGCAGCCCCAGTCGGGGTCCGCCAATCCAATGGACGGCCCGGACCGGACTGCCGCGTCTGCGCAGCAGTTCCAGTGCGGAGTCCAGAGTCGGATCTCCGGTCGGCCGTGGCATCACCACGGCGATACGATCCCCATCAGGGGCTATCCGTCCTGCCAGAGCCAGCTCTACTAGCTGTGCTCCGGCCAGGCCGAGGTCGAGCGACTGCGGCTGCGCTGTGGTACCCGTGGCCGGGTCCAGAGCGAGCAGCAGAAGCTCCTCCGGAATTGTTCTGCGGCTCCTGCCCATCCATGCCTCCCCGCGTGGATGAATGACAGGGTGACCCCTCTCACAATGGTCTGTCGAGGGTGCCTGGGTGCTTTGTGTGGGAACCGTTATGTATGTCGTTCTCGTCTAGCACGTGGGCCGAGGTCTCAGAGCAGGACACTGATAGATGCTTCGGACAGTGCGGTACGTCGGATGAGACATGAAGGAGACACGGTGGCGGGCGAGTCCCCCGGTAAGTCGGATCAGCGGAAGTCGTCGGGGGAGACGGCCCCGGGAGAACGCGATCCCCGGCTCTCAGTCTTCCGCGAATCGGGGACGGAGAGGGCCGGAACGGCCGAGAAGGCCGAATCCGGTTCGGGCTCCGGCTCTCTTCCGGACTCCGGTTCCGCGGTGTCGACGAAGGTCGCGATCGCAAATCGTACGGAGGAGCCGGCGGCTGAATCCGCCGAATCCGCGGAGTCCGCAGGACCCTCGGGGGCCGCGGAGGACACCGGGGAGCCCGAGGGCGGTCCGATAGCGGAGCCCGTGGAGGCCGCGAAGAGCGGCGAGGACGGCGAGGGAGCCGCCGCGAGCGGGACCGGAACGGCTGGAAAGCCCCCTACGGACGGCGGCGAGGGCGCGGGGCGGGGCGCGGGCGCCGACGGGGGCGACGGCAGGACGGGCGGCGAGAGCGAGGACGAAGCGGAGAAGGACGCGACGGATTCATCGGACGCTACGGATTCATCGGACGCGGCGGATTCGTCTGACGCGTCCGACGCCTCGGACGCCGGGGCCCCGTCGTCCCCCTCGTCCCCCTCGTCCTCGCCCTCCTCCTCGTCCGCGTCGTCCTCTTCGGGCCCGTCCTGGGCGAGGCCGGCCACCGAAGCGGCCGGTGCCACGAAGGAGCCGAAGGTCTCCGGAACCTCCGGGAAGGGCTCTTCCGAGGGCTCCTCCAAGGGCTCTGAAGGCGCTCAGGACGCCGACTGCGGCGAACCGGACCCGGGCGGGACCGATCAGCCCACGAGGGTCTTCAAGGCCCTGCCGCGGCCCGCTGTCGACCAGCCCACCACCGCGCTGAAGATCCCGTCGAGCCTCCGGGCCGGGAAGACCGGCCAGAACGCCGGGAAGGGCGGCGAGGACGCCGAAGGCGCGGCCGACGGCAAGAGCCCCCAGAACGGCAAGAGCGCCAAGGGCACCGAGAACGGCAAGAGCACCAAGAGCACCGAGAACGGCAAGGGCGCCGAGGGCGCCGAGACCGAGGACCCCGCGGAGCGGACCAGCACCTTCGTACCGCTGCGCGGGGACGACAAGCCGGAGCCTCGCAAGCCGGACTTCCGCAAGCACCAGCCCGGCTCGGCGTCCGCCGCCGCGGTCGGCCTGGACGCGGCGGCCACGCGGGCCGCCCCGTACCCCGGCGTCGCCGGGCCCCGCCCGTCCGGCCCCGTCTCGCCCGTACCGACACCGCCCTCGGCGGCGGGCCCGATCCCCGAGGCCGAGCGCACCCGGCAGCAGCCCATGCCGCCGATGCCGCCGCTCGACCTGCTGGCCGAGCTGACGAACACCCCCGAGACCCCGGTCCGCACGGCCGTGCGGCGCGTCAAGATCTGGACCCCGCTGGTCCTGCTCCTCGCGATCGTCTTCGTCGTCGTCCAGTCCATGCGGACGCTGCCGGAACCGGAACTCGCGCTCACCGCCGACTCCTCGTACGCCTTCGAGGGCGGCAAGCCCTCGCTGCCGTGGCCCGATCACGGGCAGGGCGCCATGTCGGTGGCCGGGCTGGGGGCCATGGACGCGTTCGGCGAGCAGAAGCCGGTGCCGATCGCCTCCGTGACCAAGTCGATGACCGCGTACATCATCATGCGCGACCATCCCATGAAGGTCGACGAGGACGGCGCTCAGATCCCGGTCGACGCCCTGGCCGAGAAGGAGGGCGGCTACGACGAGTCGGGCAACGAGTCGACGCTCAACACGATCAAGGAGGGCGACAAGCTCTCCCAGAAGGACGCCCTCAGCGCCCTGATGATTCCCTCGGCCAACAACGTGGCGCGGCTGCTGGCGCGCTGGGACTCCGGTTCGCAGGACAAGTTCGTCGCGAAGATGAACGAGGCCGCCAAGCAGCTCGGGATGAACGACACCACGTACACCGACCCGTCGGGGCTCGACGCGACGACGGTCTCCACCGCGGCCGATCAGGTCAAGCTCGGCCTTGAACTGGTCAAGATGCGGGCGCTGATGGTGATCACCCAGATGCCGTCGTGGACCGACCCGTCCGGCAAGACCTGGCCCAACTGGAACACCCTGGTGCCCTACGACGGCGCGATCGGGATAAAGACCGGCACCACCACCAAGGCCGGCGGAAACCTGCTCTTCGCCGCGACCAAGGACGTCGGCGGCACGAAACAGTACGTCGTGGGCGCTGTTCTCGGACAGCAGGGGCCCTCGATCATCGACGCCGTCAACGCGGCCAGCAAGAAGGTCATGCTCGCGGCGCGTGAGGTCCTCGTGTCGAAGACCGTGATCAAGAAGGGTGACACGGTCGGATACGTCGACGACGGGCTGGGCGGACAGGTTCCCGTCGTCGCCACCAAGGACCTCAAGGCGGTCGGCTGGTCGGGGCTGAAGACCCCCGTCAAACTGGCGGACGACGGAAAGACGATCCCGCACGAGGCGAAGGCGGGCACGGTCGTCGGAAAGCTCACCGTGGGATCCGGACTGGGACAGGTGACCGCGCCGGTCGCGCTCCAGGACGACCTGACCGAGCCCGGCCTCGGCGCGAAGCTGACGCGCGTCAGCTGACCGGCCATCGGCCATCCATCGGCCATCCATCGGCCATCC
>NZ_QQNA01000376.1 GCF_003346515.1 Streptomyces corynorhini | reverse complement strand
GGGGCGGCGGGCGGGGCCGTAGGGGTCGCCGGTTCTGCCGTCGGGCAGCCGGGTGCGGGTCTGGCCCGTACCGCCGAAGCCGTCGTCCGTACGGCCGGTGTCGCCGCCGTAGCCGTGGTCGTCGCCGAAGCTCATGCCGGGTACGTCCCCTCAGCCGTGTGCCGGTCCGCGTTGCCTGCGATGCCCGCGTAGTACGACGGTAGCCGTGCTGGTTGCCGCGCGGGCGCGGTGTGGTGACTCGACATCAGGGAGACGCAACCTCAGCCGGTGGGTGCGACGGACGGGTGGTGTTGAGGGTGGTCCGGGGACGACCGGTACGGATGGGCTCGGTGGATGCCGGGGGACGGGTCCCGGTCGGGGTGTTCGGGCCCGGCGGGCCGGGGCCGGAGGCCGGCGGGGGCTCGTGCCGGGAGGGGCACGCTAGTGCCGTGACGGGGCGGGGCCGGCCGGGAGGCGCACTAGACGGCCATCCCGTACACGATCGTGAAGAGCGTGCCCAGTGAGCCGATGATGAAGACACCGGTCAGTCCCGCGACGATCAGGCCCTTGCCCTGCTCGGCGCTGAACGTGTCCCTGAGCGCCGTCGCCCCGATTCGCTGCTTGGCGGCGCCCCAGATCGCGATGCCCAGGCAGAGCAGGATGGCCACGGCCATCACTACCTCGATCATGACGCGGGCCTCGTTGCCGAGAGTCCCGAAAGGCCCCCAGTTCGGTGCGATGCCACCGATGATGGTGGTGATGTCGCCCTTCTCGGCTGCCAGGTACATGTAACTCACCGCCCCTGTCGGGTCGTTCACGCCCGTGCCCCATGGCACGGGTCACGCTCTATCTTCGCTGATGGAACCGGCCTCGTATGCCGCTTGGCTGCTCTCTTTACCCGATCCCCGCACATATGACCGACGCCGGGGCGCTGACCTGGTACGGATCGGATATACGTGGACGCGTATGGTTACTCTGTGTATCACGCTGCGTGACTTTGGGCAATGACTGTCGTTGTTACACCTTTACGGTCATGGCTTCGCCGAACCTCCACGGCTCTCTCCTCGTACACCACCGGATCACGCCCGCGCCCGCCTACACTGGCGCACGACGGTGGCCCTGACGCGAGGGGTGTGTGACGGTGCGTAAGGCATGGGTGATCGTGGCCGCCGTCGGCGGGCTGGGGATGAGCTTCGTCGCCCTGCTCGTCGTCGGTACCTACTCCGCGGCCGCCGGTCTCGCCGCGGGCGGCGGCGGGTCCGTGGCGCTGGCCAAGGGGGCGGTGCCCGCGCGGTACCAGTCGCTGGTGCAGAAGTGGGGCAACCACTGCCCCGCCATCAACCCCGCCCTCCTCGCCGCGCAGTTGTACCAGGAGAGCGGCTGGAACCCGTCCGCGCAGAGCCCCGCCGACGCCAAGGGCATCGCGCAGTTCATCCCCGGCACCTGGGAAGCGCACGCGATCGACGGGAACAACGACGGCGTCAAGGACATCTGGGACCCGGCCGACGCGATCCCCTCGGCCGCCTCCTACGACTGCGAACTGGCCGGTTACGTCAAGGACGTCCCCGGCGACCCGGCCAGCAACATGCTCGCCGCCTACAACGCGGGGGCGTACGCCGTCATCAAGTACGGGGGCGTGCCGCCCTACGCGGAGACGCAGAACTACGTCAAGGTCATCCGGACGCTGGAGAAGAGCTTCGCCCGGCCCGTCGGGCGGGTGGCGCCCTCCAAGCAGGCGGCCACCGCCATCTACTTCGCCCAGCAGAAGCTCGGCACGCCCTATCTGTGGGGCGGCAACGGCACGGCGGAGCAGGGTGGCCGCTTCGACTGTTCCGGGCTGACGCAGGCGGCCTACCGGACCGTGGGGATCGAACTGCCCCGGGTGGCCAACGACCAGTACAACGCGGGTGAGCACCCGTCACGGGACGAACTGCTCCCCGGTGATCTGGTCTTCTTCTCGGACGATCTGACCAACTCCCGGGCCATCCGGCACGTGGGGCTGTACGTCGGCGGCGGGTACATGATCAACGCTCCGTACACGGGCTCCGTGATCCGGTTCGACAAGATCGACACCCCCGACTACTTCGGGGCGACCCGCGTCACCGAGGACGGCGCGAAATCGCTCCCCACCGCACTGCCGGAGAATCGCCCCGAAGCCTGATCCAGGCCGTGGAACGGACGGGGAGCGGAGCGGAACCGGAGCTGGCGCAAGGGCGCGTGACGGTGGCGAGTGGCCGGAACCGTGCGGCGGGCCACCGCTCTGAGCTGCGACTATGTGTCACTCTTCGATAACGGCATGGTGATCTTTCGGTAGCGAGTGGAACGTGGACGGCGTGTGGGCCGTTCCCTGGACAAGTGCTGCGGTACTGATCACGCAGCATGTTCCCCACCGGCCAGGCGGGTTGGTGGAGGCCGCGCACCCGCGAGGTGCGGCGCGCGGGAGACGAGGCAGAGGCAAAAGGGGCCGCGGCAGATGGCTGGACTCGTACTGGATGGGTCGAACCCCGATGTCGGCCTGCTCTACGACATCAACGGGCTGGCCAAGGACGCCCCGCCGTGGTTCGACCGCGCCATGGCGTTCACCGGCGAGTACGGGATCATGATCGGGCTGGTCCTCGTCGTGCTCGCGGCCTGGTGGAGCGTGCGCGGGGCCGGTTCCGCCGAGGACTCGGTCGGGTCCGTCGCCGGTCTCCTCTGGGCGCCGCTGGCCGCCGCGGTGGCGCTGCTGGTCAACATCCCGATCCGCGGTTTCGTGGAGCGCCCCCGGCCCTTCCTCGACCACAAGGGACTTGAGGTCCTGGTCACCGGCAAGACGGACTACTCGTTCGTCAGCGACCACGCCACCATGGCGATGGCCATCGCCGTCGGCGTCTTCGTCGCGCACCGCCGGCTCGGCGTCGGCGCGATCGCGCTGGCGCTGCTCGAAGGCTTCTGCCGCGTCTACCTGGGCGTCCACTATCCGACCGACGTGATCGGCGGCTTCGCGCTCGGAACGGCGGTCGCCCTGCTGCTCACCCCGCTCGCGCTCGCGCTGCTGACGCCGCTCGTCTCCGCCGTCGCCAGGTCGCCCCGGCTCGGTCCGCTCGTACGGTCGCGGGCGGCGCGTGAGCGGGACCGCGCGGAGCCGGGGGCCGGTGGGATCGGCGGGACGCGGTCGCTGGGCATTCCCGAGCAGCGGCCGGACGACAACAACCTGGCCGCCTGACCCCCGCGGGCCCGCCAGGTCTCAGCGCACCGCCGCGGGCCCGTCGCCGGATACGGCGTCCGACACCGCGCTGACCACGACGTTCGAGTCCCAGTGGCCCTGGGCGTCGATGACCCCGCCGCAGGTGATCAGCCGCAGCTGCGGGTCGGGCACCGGGCCGTAGACCCGCTCGGTGGGGAACGCCCCGGTCGGGTACGTGTCCACGGACGTCACCCGGAAGGGCACCCGCCGCCCGTCTCCCAGCTCCGCCTCGACCAGATCGCCGGGGCGCACCCGGCCGAGCTTGGCGAAGACCGCGTTCTTGATGTCGTCCCGGCCGCCCACCACCGGAACGGTGCCCGGGTTGGCCGGGGCGTCGCGGTGGCCGACCAGCACGGCGGGACCCGGCTCGCCCGGCCGGGGGCCGTGGGCGTACCAGCCGACCTCCGCCGCGTGCCGGAAGCCCGGCGCTCGGGGTGAGCGCGGGCGTGCTGCCGCTCGCGCTGGACGAGGGCGGCACCCTGGACGCGCCGGGCTTCCGGCACGCGG
>NZ_QQNA01000375.1 GCF_003346515.1 Streptomyces corynorhini | reverse complement strand
CCGGAGCGGCCGGAGCGGCCGGAGCGGCGGGGCGTGCGGTGGGGCGTGCGACGGGTGGTGCGCCGGGTGGTGCGGTGGGGCGTGCGACGGGTGGTGCGGCGAGGGGCACTGCCGAGTGCGCCGCGGGGTGCGCGCCGGAGTGCGCGAGAGGGCTCATACGACCACCCTCGCCGCCCGGTACCGGACCCACCACGCGCCTTGTCCCTATGAGGTCATAACCTGGGCTTATGGCCGATGCCCCGCCCACCCCCCGGTCCGGCGCTCCCGGCGCCGCGCCGCTCGCCCACCGGGTGCCCGACCTCGGCTCGCTGGAGCTGCTGCTCGCCGTGGCCCGGCTCGGCAGCCTCGGCCGTGCGGCCCGCGAGAGCGGCATCAGCCAGCCCGCCGCCAGCGGCCGCATCCGGGCCATGGAGCGCCTGCTCGGGGTGGCCCTGGTGGACCGCTCACCGCGTGGCTCGCGCCTCACCGACGCCGGAACGCTGGTCACCGACTGGGCCCGGCGCGTGGTGGAGGCCGCCGAGGCGTTCGACGCGGGCGCCCAGGCCCTGCGCGGGCGCCGGGACTCACGGCTGCGGGTCGCGGCCAGCATGACGATCGCGGAGTACCTGCTGCCGCGCTGGCTGATCGCGCTGCGCCGGGAGCGGCCGGGCACCGCCGTCTCGCTGCACGCGGGCAACTCCGTCGCCGTCGCCGAGCGGCTCCTGGGCCATGAGGCGGACCTCGGGTTCGTGGAGGGCCTCGCCACGCCGGACGGGCTCGACTCGGCCGTCGTCGGCCACGACCGGCTGCTCGTCGTCGCCGCCCCCGGCCACCCGTGGGCCCGCCGCCGCGCCCCGCTGGACCCGGCCGAGCTGGCCGCGACCCCGCTCATCCTGCGGGAGCCAGGATCCGGCACCCGCCAGGTCCTGGACGCCGGGCTCGCCGCGTACGGGGGACTGGCCGAGCCGCTGCTGGAGCTGGCGTCCACCACCGCGCTGAAGGCGGCGGCGGTGAGCGGAGCCGGTCCCTGTGTCCTCAGCGAACTGGCGGTCGGCGAGGAGCTGGCGGCGCACCGGCTCGTCGAGGTGCCGGTGGCGGGCGTACGGCTGCGCCGCGATCTGCGCGCGGTCTGGCCTGCCGGGGCCAGGCCGACGGGCCCCGCGCGCGATCTGCTCTCCCTGACACGCGGAGCCCCCGCCCCGGCTGACCGCCCCGGCTGACCGCCCCGGCTGACCGGGGCGGCTGACCGGGGCGGCTGACCGGGTCCGGTCCGGGCGGTCCAGGACCGGTCCAGGACCGATCCGGGATCCGGCCCTACCGGCGGGTCCGGTCCTGCCGGTCCCGGCTACCGGGGTGCGCCCGCCCCGACCTCGGCGGTCCTGGCGCCCGCGGCCTCGACCAGGGCCCCCATGACCCGGGTGTCCTCGGCCATCTCCGGGTGCCACTGGACGCCCAGCGTCCATCCGGGGCCGGGCAGCTCCACGGCCTCGACCGTGCCGTCCGCCGCGAGCGCCGAGGCCGTCAGCCCCGTGCCCAGCCGGTCCACGCACTGGTGGTGGTGGGTCGGTACGGTGAACTCCTGCGGCACCAGAGCGCCGTAGCGGGTGCCGGGCACCGGCTTCACGGCGTGCTCGCCGAAGCGGCCCGTCACCCCCGAGGTGTGGCCGTCCAGGTGCTGGACGAGCGTTCCGCCCAGCGCCACGTTCAGCAGCTGCATCCCCCGGCAGATCCCCAGCAGCGGGGTCCCGGAGTCCAGGGCCGCCCCGATCAGGGCCAGCTCCCAGGCGTCCCGTTCCCGGGCGGGCGGCCCGGTGCGCGGGTCCCGGTCGGCTCCGTACCGTACGGGCTCCACATCGGGGCCGCCCGCGATGACCAGCCCGTCCAGCCGCCCCACCACGGACGCGGCGGCGCCGGGGTCCGCGTCGGGCGGGAGCAGGGCGGCCAGCCCACCGGCCCGCTGCACCAGCCGGGGGTAGCCGGCGGGCAGCAGGGCGGCGGGCAGCTCCCAGACGCCCCAGGCGGCGGACGCCTCCAGATAGGTGCTGACGCCGATGAGCGGCTTCATGGTCGCGTCCTCCGTGCTGTCTCTCGCGCTGTGCGCACTATCGGTCCCGTTCGAGTTCGGCCTCGGCGGCGGCCAGCGCCGCGAACTCCTCCTCGGGAGCCGCGGCCACCAGCCGGTGCCGACTGTAGAAGGTGAAGTAGGCCAGGGCGACGACATAGACCCCCAGCGCGATGAAGGCCGCGTCCTTGTCCACCAGGAACGTCGCGACCAGCGCGGACAGCGCCAGGACGAACGCCACACCGGAGGTCAGCATCCCGCCGGGCGTGCGGTACGGACGCGGGAGGCCGGGCTCGCGGCGGCGCAGCACGAGATGGGAGAGGGCCATCAGGGAGTACGAGATGGTCGCGCCGAACACCGCCACGTTCAGCATCCGGCCGCCGTCCCCGGTGGCCGCCGCCAGCCCGAAGCCGATGGCGCCGGGGATCAGCAGACCCAGATAGGGGGCTTTGCGGCGGCTCGTCAGGGAAAGGAACCGGGGCAGATAGCCCGCGCGCGAGAGCGCGAACAGCTGCCGGGAACCGGCGTAGATGAGGGAGATGAACGACGCGACGAGACCGGCGAGACCCGCGTAGTTCACGAACCGGCTCAGCGCAGTCGGCTCGCCGTCGCCCTGGAGCGCGACCACCAGCGGATTGCCCGCCTCCTGGAGGGCGGCCGAGCCGCGCGCCCCCGTCGCCGCGAAGAAGGTCACCAGCGCCAGCAGGACGAGCACGCCCATGGCGATCGAGAGCGCCTTCGGCATCGAGCGCACCGGGTCCTTGGCCTCCTCGGCGGCCAGCGGCACCCCCTCCACGCCCAGGAAGAACCACATGCCGAACGGGAAGGCCGCCCAGATGCCCAGCACACCGAAGGGAAGCCACGAGTTGGAGCCGAACGCCGCCTCGTCCACCGGGATGTCGTTGAGACCGCCCGCGTCGAACTCGGTGAAGGCGCCGACCGCGAAGATCAGCAGCGCCGCCACCGCGACGGCCGTCACCACCAGGCTGAAGCGCAGCGCCTCGCCGACGCCCCAGAGATGGATACCGATGAAGATCACGAAACAGGCCAGATAGACGGGCCAGCCCGCCGTCAGGCCGAAGAGACGCAGCGATTCGACGTACTCACCGATGAATATGGAGATCGCGGCCGGTGCCAGGATGTACTCGATGAGGATCGCCGTGCCGGTCAGGAAGCCGCCCCAGGTACCGAGCGCGCGGCGTGCGAAGCCGTAGCCGCCGCCCGCCGTGGGCAGGATGGCGGAGAGTTCGGCGAGCGAGAAGACGAGGCACGCGTACATCACCCCCATCAGCACCATGGCGATCGCGAGACCGCCGAAGCCCCCCTCGGAGAGGCCGATGTTCCAGCCGGAGAAGTCCCCGGAGACGACATAGGCGACGCCGAGCCCGGTCAGCAGCAGCCACCCGGCGCTGCCGCGCCGCAGCGCGCGCCGTTTCAGATAGTCGGTGTCCCGCTGATCGGCGCCGTCGGCCGTATCGGCCGGTGGGGTGAGCGCGTCGGTGCCGTCGGACATGAGCTGCTCCTGCCTCGGGTTAAAGGTGTGAGGCCACACCTTTACGCTCCGGATCGCCGCGCGCAAGACTCGTGCGTTAAACGGTTGTTACGGATGGACCGTGAGGGGGATCGTGCTTCGCATCGCAGCCGGGCCCGGAGCGGCCCCCGGCCGGTCGCGGGCCTCCTCCGGGCCGAGCTGCCGCGACGCTCAGCTCAGGAACCCCCGCAGCAGCGCCGCCGTGCCGCCGCAGTGCTCGCGGGCGATCTCGCGCGCCCCGTCCGCGTCCCCGTCGAACACCGCCTCCACCAGCGCCGTGTGCTGGCGCTGCGAGTGCTCCAGGTTCCGCACGAGCAACGGGATGCAGTCCAGCAGATCGTTCACCGACGCCCGCACGGCCGCGTACTGCTCGGTCAGTGTCGCGGACCCGGCCAGCTCGGCGAGGGTGAGATGCAGCAGCGTGTCCAGCCTGCGGTACTCCGCCAACGGCGCGTCGCGGGTCGCGGCCAGCGCCGAGCGCAGCCGCTCCGCCCGCTCCCCGCTCAGCCCGTCCGCCGCGCACAGCCCCGCCGCGCCGACCTCCAGCACCTCGCGGAAGCGCAGGACGTCCTCGATGTCGACGTCCGCCACCCGGCGCCGCAGCTCCTCCTCGGCGCCCAGGGCCGGAGCGTCGGGCCTGGGACGTACGAACGTCCCGCCGTACCTGCCGCGTCGGCTCTCCAGCAGCCCTTGGTCCTGGAGGACCTTGAGCACCTCGCGGAGGGTGACCCGGCTGATCCCCAGCCGGTCGGCCAGCTCGCGCTCGGCGGGCAGCCGTTCGCCGCCCGCCACCAGGCCGAGCCGGACGATCCGCAGGATCTGCTCCAGCGCCTCCTCGAAGCCGTTGCCCGCCCGCACCGGCCGCAGCACCGGAGTCAGTGGATCCGCTTCCGGCGGGCCGACGGGCCCGCCCTTCTTCGCCACGTCGCCGTTTCCCCTTCCCAATCAATGGTCTACAGGCATACCTTATGGCTTCCGGCCGACCGAAGGAGGAGTACCCCCGTGGCAGACCGCACACCCCCGCTCAGCGTCGAGGAACTGCGTGTCCTCGTGGCGAGCGGTGAGATCGACACGGTCGTCCTGGCCTTCCCCGACATGCAGGGACGGCTCCAGGGCAAGCGGTTCGCCGCTCCGTTCTTCCTCGACGACGTCCTGGAGCACGGCACCGAGGGCTGCAACTACCTCCTCGCCGTCGACACCGAGATGAACACCGTCGACGGCTACGCGATGTCCTCCTGGGAGCGCGGCTACGGCGACTTCGCCATGCGCCCCGACCTCACCACCCTGCGCCGCGTCCCCTGGAACGAGGGCACGGCGATGCTCGTCGCCGACCTCACCTGGCACGACGGCTCGCCCGTCGTCGCCGCGCCCCGGCAGATCCTCCGCCGCCAGCTGGAGCGCCTCGCCGAACACGGCTTCACCGCGCACGTCGGCACGGAGCTGGAGTTCATCGTCTTCAAGGACAGCTACGAACGGGCCTGGGACAGCAACTACCGGGGGCTGACCCCCGCCAACCAGTACAACGTCGACTACTCCGTCCTCGGCACCGGACGCGTCGAGCCCCTGCTGCGCCGGATCCGCAACGAGATGGCCGCCGCCGGGCTGACCGTCGAGTCCGCCAAGGGCGAGTGCAACCCCGGGCAGCACGAGATCGCCTTCAAGTACGACGAGGCGCTCGTCACCTGCGACCAGCACGCCATATACAAGACCGGCGCCAAGGAGATCGCCTCGCAGGAGGGCGTCTCGCTCACCTTCATGGCCAAGTACAACGAGCGCGAGGGCAACTCCTGTCATATCCACCTCTCGCTCCAGGACGCGCACGGCACCAACGTGATGGCCGGGGACGGGCCCGGCGGCATGTCGCCCGTGATGCGGCACTTCCTCGCGGGTCAGCTCGCCGCGCTGCGCGAGTTCTCCCTGCTGTACGCGCCCACCATCAACTCGTACAAACGCTTCCAGCCGGGCTCGTTCGCCCCCACCGCCGTCGCCTGGGGCTACGACAACCGCACCTGCTCGCTGCGGGTCGTCGGACACGGCCGGTCCATGCGCTTCGAGAACCGGCTGCCCGGCGGAGACGTCAACCCGCACCTCGCCGTCGCCGGGCTGATCGCCGCCGGGCTCCACGGCATCGAGCACGCACTCGAACTCCCCGACGAGTGCGCGGGCAACGCCTACAGCGCAGGTTACGAGCAGGTCCCCACCACCCTGCACGAGGCCGCCGCCCTCTGGGAGAACAGCCCCATCGCCCGCGCCGCCTTCGGCGACGAAGTGGTGGCGCACTACCGCAACATGGCGCGCGTCGAGGTGGAGGCATTCGACGCCGCGGTGACCGACTGGGAGCTTCGCCGCTCCTTCGAACGTCTGTGAGGAACGACGTGCAGGAACACCACGTGGCCGAACACCACGTCCTCGACCCGGCCACCGGACGGACCATCGCCACCGTCGCGGCGACCACCCCCGCCGAGGTCGACGCGGCGGTACGGCGGGCCGCCGCGGCCCAGCGCGGATGGGCGGCGCTCGCCCCCGCCGACCGGGCCAGGGCGCTGCGCCGGTTCGCCGTCGTCGTCGACGAGCACCGCGAGGAGCTGGCCAGGACCGAGGTCCGGCAGGCCGGCCACACCATCGGCAACGCCCGCTGGGAGGCCGGTAACGTCCGCGATCTGCTGGACTACTCCGCCGGGGGAGTGGAGCGGCTGACCGGCCGCCAGATCCCGGTCGCCGGAGGGCTCGACCTCACCCTGCTCGAACCCCTCGGGGTCGTCGGGGTGATCGCCCCGTGGAACTTCCCCATGCCGATCGCCGCCTGGGCCACCGCACCCGCGCTCGCGGCGGGCAACGCCGTCCTGCTCAAACCCGCCGAGACCACGCCGCTCACCGCGCTCCGGCTCGCCGAACTCGCCCTGGAGGCCGGGCTCCCCGAGGGCCTCTTCCAGGTCCTGCCCGGCGCCGGGGACGTCACGGGCGAGGCCCTGGTCGACCACCCGGGCGTGGCCAAGATCGTGTTCACCGGCTCCACCCGGGTGGGCAAGCGGATCATGGCGCGCGGCAGCGCGCTCGTGAAGCGGGTGACCCTCGAACTCGGCGGCAAGAGCCCCAACATCGTCTTCGCCGACTCCGACCTCGAACAGGCCGCCGCGAGCGCGCCGATGGCGTTCCTGGACAACGCCGGGCAGGACTGCTGCGCCCGTACCCGCATCCTCGTCCAGCGCGAGGTCCACGACCGGTTCCTGGAGCTGCTCGCCCCCGCCGTCGAGTCCGTCGTCGTCGGCGACCCGGCCGACGAGAGGACCCGGATGGGCCCGCTGATCTCGGCGGCCCAACTGGAGCGGGTACGGTCCTACGTCCCCGGAGGGGCGACGGCCATCCGGGGCGCCGCACCGGACGGCCCCGGCTTCTGGTTCCCGCCGACCGTCCTCACCGAGGTGGCGCCCGACTCGCCGGTCGCCACCGACGAGGTCTTCGGACCGGTCGCCGTCGTGCTGCCCTTCGACGACGAGGAGGACGCCGTCCGGCTGGCCAACGCCACCGAGTACGGGCTCGCCGGGTCGATCTGGACCCGGGACGTCGGCCGCGCGCTGCGCGTCTCGCGCGCCGTCGCCGCCGGGAACCTGTCCGTCAACTCGCACAGCGCCGTCCGGTACGGGACCCCCTTCGGCGGCTACAAACAGTCCGGACTCGGCCGGGAGCTGGGGCCGGACGCCCTGACCGCTTTCACGGAAACCAAGAACGTCTTCATCAGCACGGAGGCCTGAACCATGACCGCTCCCCAGAACGACCTCGTCTGCCGCCGGCTCGTGGGCCGTACGGCGGTCATCACCGGTGCCGGCAGCGGCATCGGCCTCGCCACCGCGCGGCGGCTCGCCTCCGAGGGCGCGCACGTCGTCTGCGGCGACATCGACGAGACCGCGGGCAAGGCCGCGGCCGAGGCGGTCGGCGGGACCTTCGTCCAGGTCGACGTCACCGACGCCGAGCAGGTCGAGGCGTTGTTCAAGACCGCGTTCGACACCTACGGCAGCGTCGACATCGCCTTCAACAACGCGGGCATCTCGCCGACCGACGACGACTCGATCCTCACCACAGGACTCGACGCGTGGAAGCGGGTCCAGGAGGTCAACCTCACCTCCGTCTACCTGTGCTGCAAGGCGGCCATTCCGTACATGCGGCGTCAGGGCCGGGGCTCCATCATCAACACCGCCTCCTTCGTGGCGCGGATGGGCGCGGCCACCTCGCAGATCTCCTACACCGCCTCCAAGGGAGGAGTGCTCGCGATGTCCCGGGAGCTGGGCGTGCAGTTCGCCCGGGAGGGCATCCGGGTCAACGCGCTGTGCCCGGGGCCGGTCAACACCCCGCTGCTGCGGGAGCTGTTCGCGAAGGACCCGGAGCGCGCCGCGCGCCGACTGGTGCACATCCCGGTGGGCCGCTTCGCCGACGCGCAGGAGATCGCGGCGGCGGTCGCGTTCCTCGCGAGCGACGACGCGTCGTTCGTGAACGCCACCGACTTCCTGGTCGACGGCGGGATCGCGGGCGCCTACGTCACCCCGGTGTAGGGCGACGTACCACCTGGTCGGACAGAGCCTGGGCCCTGTCTTCACCGTCCCGCCCGCCCCGCGGACGGGACGGTGCCGCCTCGAAGACAGGGCCCGAGGCATGAGCATGACGACCCCGCCGGGCCGGTGCCCCGAGGAGGGCGACGCGGAGCGCGGACCGGCAGAGCGGACTCACAGGAACGTGTGACCCTCGCCCCGGTACGTGGGCACGGACGCCACCACCCGGTCGCCCTCCACCAGCCGCAGCGTCTCGAACCGCTCGCACAGCTCACCGGCCTTGGCATGGCGGAACCACACCTTGTCGCCGATCAGCAGATCGTCGGCCGCCGAACCGAGCAGGGGGGTCTGCACCTCGCCCGGCCCCTCCTGGCCGTCGAAGCGCAGCCCCTCCGGCAGATACGGCACGGGAAGCCGGTCCCGCCCCGCGGGCCCCGACGCCGGATAGCCGCCACCGAGCACCGTCACCACCCCGACCCCCGGCCTGCGCACCACCGGCTGCGCGAACAGCGCGGCGGGGCGGCCCGTGAACGACGTGTAGTTGTCGAACAGCCGCGGAACGTAGAGGCCCGAGCCCGCGGCGATCTCCGTCACCGCGTCCTCGGCGGCCGTGTGCTGGACACTGCCCGTCCCACCGCCGTTGACGAACTCCAGCTCCGGCGTGACGGTCCGCACCGCGCGGACCACCGCGGCGCGCCGCTCCGTCAACTCCCGGCGGGCGGTGGCCTGCATCGCCCTGATCACCAGCGAACGCAGCGGCCGCCCCGCCAGAGCGTCCCCCACCCCGGCGATATGACCTTCGTACGCCATGAGCCCGACCAGCCGGAACCCGGGACGCCGGGCTGTCGACCGGGCCAGCTCGGCCAGCTGGGCCGGTTCCCGCAGCGGCGACCGCAGGGCGCCGATCCTGACCCGCCCGCCCAACATCCGCAGGGCCGTATCGAGTTCCAGACAGATCCGCAGCTCCTCCCGGCCACCGTCGCGCGCCGCGTCGATGAGATCCAGCTGCGCCGGATCGTCGATCATCACCGTGACGGCGTCGGCCAGCTTCCGGTCCCCGGCCAGCTCCGCGTAGCGCGCGCGGTCCGCCGACGGATAGGCGAGCAGCACGTCCGTGAAGCCGGCCCGCGCCAGCCACAGCGACTCGGCCAGCGTGAACGACATGATTCCCGCGAAGCCGTCCCGGGCCAGCACCCGCTCCAGCAGCGCGCGAGAGCGTACGGACTTGCTCGCCACCCGGATCGGTTTGCCGCCCGCCCGCCGTACGAGATCGTCGGCGTTCGCGTCGAACGCTTCGAGATCCACGAGGGCGAGCGGAGCGTCGAGATGAGCGGTGGCCCGGTCGTAACGGGCCCGGTCAGTGGCGCGCGGATTCATGGCACGCAGCCTGCCAGAGCCCGCTACCGCACGGTAGGGGGACGTTCTGGGCAGAACGTCACCGGCCTCCGCGGTCGTTCCCGCCGGGCCCCCTCCAGCCCGTAGAGTGACGCACACGCCGCGTCGAACGGGCCTCTTCCGTAAGGTGATCGGCCATGCGGTGAACCGATCGGTCAGGACAGCGGCACTGGGGGGCGCGGATGAGCACCGAAGCACCACGCGCCGCCGCATCGCCACGTACGCCCGTACCCCCGCGCACGCCCGTACCGCCGCGCCCCACCGATCCACCGGCCGCGGACACCGTCGCGCCGTCCAAGCCCTCCGTCACGGCCCCCCGGCCCCCCGCCGTACCCCCGCGCCCTGCGACGGCTCCGCCGCGCCCGCGTACCGCGTTCGGCCCGCCGCCCGTCACGACCGGCCGACAGCCCTCGTACGGTCCGCCGCGGCCCAAGACGCAACCGTCCGAGGGCCGCCCCGCCGCCGACCGGAGCGCTCGCGCCGCCCCTCCCATGCCACGGGTACCACCCGCACCCGTGGCAT
>NZ_QQNA01000374.1 GCF_003346515.1 Streptomyces corynorhini | reverse complement strand
CCGCCCCGCCCGTCGCACGCGCCCCCCGGGCCGCCGCCGACCGAGGCCGCGGCCCCGGCCGTCCCGCTCGACGACTGGCTGCGCACCCCGAGGCGCGGCGACGCCCCCGGCGTCTGGCGCTACGGCCATGTCCCGAGGCCACCGGAGAAGCCCGAGGGGGTCCCCGACCGCGCGCTGGTCGTCGGCCTGCTGATCTCCCTGCTCTCCGGGACGCTCGTCTGGACACTGTGGCGGCACGGCTACATCCCCTACCGGCTCGTCCCACTGAAACTCCTCACCCCGGCCGACTGGTGGTACGCGGGCAGCTTCGGCGGCCCCACGACGCGCGAGGCGGAGCGCGCGGTCACGGTCTACGAGGCCCTCCTCTTCGGACTCCTCGTCCATACCTGCGCCCGGCTCGGGAACTGGGCCGAGCTGTTCCGGCGCCATGTCGCGCGGCGCGGACAGCCCTTCCTCGGCGCCGCCTCGGCCCTCGCGGGCGCCTTGGTGCTGCTGCTCGTCTGGCGGGACGTGCTGCCGGTCGCCCGGCCGGTGCTGATCGTCGTGGCCTGGATCGCGGGCGGCCGGATCTTCCAGAGCCAGGGCGTCGTGAACGTGATCTACGTACTCATCAGCGTGGGCGTCCTGTGGCCCTTCGCGCGTCTCGGCCAGTGGCGCTCGCTCGCCGCGCGGTACGCCGGGGGCGGCGCGGGCCGCCCCCCGGCCGCCGGCGCGTCCGCCCCCGCCCAGCGGCCCGGCGCGGCCTCACCCGCCGACTGGCCGGAGCTGCGGGCGGCCGGACAGCCCGACGCCGCCGACACCCTGGCCGCCGAAGCGCGCACCGGCGCGATGAACGACGTGGACGTCGCGCGGCTGCGCCACGCGTGGTCCGCGGCCGGGACCGAGCCGGCACGGATCGCCCCCTTCACCGACGCCGTGCTGCGCCGCGGAGCCGCCGCCTGCCCGCACCCCTCGGGCGACCGGGACCTGCCCCGGCGCACCGCACCGCACGACCTGCTCACCGGGCAGGTCCGCATCGGCCGCTGCGCGGACGACCCCCACAACCCCTACGAGCGTCGCGGCTCCGGTGCGGCCCTGGACCCCGGGCTCCTCGGCACCTCGCTGCTGGCCGTCGGACCGCCGGGCGCGGGCAAGTCCGACCGGCTGATCAGGCCCGTCGTGGAGTCCCTCGCCCTCCAGGCGCTCGCCGGGCGGTGCGCCGCCGTCACCGTCTGCGCCGCCGGCACACCGCTCGGCCCCGACGAGGCGTACGACGTCGTCGTCAGGATCGGCGCCCCCGCCTCCCGCCACGACTTCGACCTGTACGGCGGCACCACCGACCCCGACGAGGCCGCCGCCCTGCTCGCGGAGGGCCTCGTGGGCGACCTCCCCACCCTCGACAGCCGCCGGGCGGCCTCGGCGCTCGCCCAGCTCATCGGCCCCTACCGCGCCGCCCACGGACACTTCCCGGCGGTGCCCGTGCTCCGGGAGCTGCTCGACGGCGTACCGTCCGCGCTCACCGGGCTGCGGGAGGCGCTCGACCCGCGCGCACACCACGCGATGCTGCGCGAACTCGACGCGCGCGCCCGCCAGGCGGGCGGCGCGGGTGACCCCGGGCCCGCCCTCACCGACCGGCTCGCCCTCCTCGACCGGCCCGCGTTCGCGGAGTTCTTCGCCACCGGACCCGAGGCGCGCCCCTTCTCGCTGCGCTCCGTGGAACGACTGCCCGTACGGGTACGGATCGAGCTGCCGGAACGCGCCCACGCGGAGGCGTCCCGGCTGCTCGCCCGCCTCGTCCTCGCCCAGTTCACCGCCGTCGCCGCCGCCCGCGCGGACCGCTCGCTCTTCATCTGCCTGGTCCTCGACGACGCCACCAGGACCCTCACCCCGGAGACCGTCCGGGGCGTGCGGCGGCTGCGCTCGGTGAACGCGGGCGCCGTCCTCGCGCTGCGCACCATCGACGACGTGCCGGAGGGACTGCACACCCCGCTGCTCGGCGCGGTCGGCTGCTGCATGGCGTTCTCCGGCGTCACCACCTGGGACGGCAAGCGCTTCGCCGAGGTGTGGGGCAAGGAGTGGGTGGAGACCCGGGAGGTCGCCCAGCACACGGTCTTCGCCGACCAGCCCTTCACCCGGGCCGTCCACGCGCTGCGCAAACTCGTCACGGGCAAGGCCGTGACGACGGACGCCGTGACCGTACGGCAGGTCGAGCGGGAACGCTGGTCGGCCTCCGAACTGGCGTACTCCGTCCCCGCGGGCCACGCCGTCCTCTCCCTGCGCACCGTCACCGGCGAGCACGCCCCGCCGCTGCTGGTGGATCTGCGCGGCTGACCTGTGGGCGCGGCCGACCGGCCGCCGGGGTCCGTACAAGATGGCAGAATTGACGGACGCCGTTCATACGGGACGTCGTAAATCCTCCGAAGGTCCTACGGTCCGACCATGCCGCCCACGCTCGCCTCACTCGTCCAGCACCCGGCGCTCAACCTCACCGTGCGCGCCGGGCAGGACCGGCTGCGCACGGCTGTGCGCTGGGTGCACGCGAGTGAGCTGGTCGATCCCGTGCCGTACATGGAGGGCGGCGAGCTGCTGCTCATCACGGCGACCACGCTGGACGCCGAGGACCCCGAGGCGATGCGGCGCTATGTACGGCGGCTGACCGGCGCCGGGGTGGCCGGGCTCGGGTTCGCGGTCGGGGTGAACTACGAGGACGTTCCCGAGGCGCTCGTCACGGCGGCGCGGGAGGCCGGGCTGCCGCTGCTGGGCGTGCCCCGGCGCACGCCGTTCCTCGCGATCAGCAAGGCCGTCTCGGCGGCGATCGCCGCCGATCAGTACCGCGCGGTGACCGCGGGCTTCGAGGTCCAGCGCGAGCTGACCCGTGCCGCGCTCGCCGAAGGACCCACCGCGCTGCTGGCCCGCCTCGCCGCGCAGGTGGACGGCTGGGCCGCGCTGTACGACGCGTCGGGCGCCGTCGTCGCCGCCGCACCGGACTGGGCCGCGCGCCGCGCGGCCCGGTTCGGCGCCGAGGTACGGCGGCTGCGCGAGCGGCCCGCGCCCGCCAGCGCGGTGGTCGGCGCCGACCACGCGTCCGACCCGGGCCAGGACACCGATGCGGACACCGCGACCGCGACCGCGACCGGCCCGGACGCGACGACCGGCACCCGCACCGGCACCCGCACCGGCGCGTGCGCCGAGGACCGCGTGGAACTCCAGTCCCTCGGCACCGGGCGGCGCGTGCGCGGCGCCCTCGCCGTCGGCACCGGCGCCGCCCTGGGCACCGCCGAGCGCTACGCCGTGCACTCCGCCATAGCTCTGCTGACCCTCACCACCGAGCGCTCCCGCACCCTCCAGGCGGCGGAACAGCGCCTCGGCGCCGCCGTCCTGCGGATGCTGCTCGCCGGGCAGCCCGACCACGCGCGCGCCGTGGCGGGCGATCTCTACGGCGAGCTGCTCGACGCCCCCTTCCGGCTGCTGATCGCCGAGGCCACGACGGGTCCCGCCGCCGCCCCCGGCACGCCCGAACACCCGCTGCACGTCCTCGCCGAGGAGCTGGAGGCGGCCGCCGCGCGCGCGGGCGAACCGGTCCTCGCCGTCCCGGACGGCGACGGGCGCCTCGCCGTGCTCGCGGCGGACGGCGGCGCCGTCGTCGCCGCCTGCCAGGCGTACGCGCCGCGCGAGTCCGACGAGACCGGTGTCGTCTTCGGACTCTCCGCCACCACCGGACCCATCGCGACGGCCGGCGCGTACAAACAGGCCGAACAGGCGCTCTCCGTCGCCCGCCGACGCGGCCGGGCCCTGGTCGAGCACGAGGAGCTGGCGACCGGCTCCCTCCTTCCCCTCCTCGCGGACGACGCCGTGCGCGCCTTCGCCGACGGCATGCTCCGCGCCCTGCGCGAACACGACGCCAAGGGGCGCGGCGACCTGGTGGCCTCGCTGCGCGCCTGGCTCTCCCACCACGGCCAGTGGGACGCGGCGGCGGCCGACCTCGGGGTCCACCGCCACACGCTGCGCTACCGCATGCGCAGGGTGGAGGAGATCCTCGGCCGCTCCCTCGACGACGCGGACGTACGGATGGAGCTGTGGCTCGCCCTGAAGACGACGGCGCCCGGCCCACCGGACCCGCCAGGGACCGCCGGGACGCAGTCGTAAAGCACCTGGACAGCAGCAGTCGCAAGGCACCTGTGGACGGGCACAGCCGTCAGGCACCTGTGGGCAGGCGCAGTCGCAAGGCACCTGTGGAC
>NZ_QQNA01000373.1:279-1404 GCF_003346515.1 Streptomyces corynorhini | reverse complement strand
GCGTGGTCGGCGAGCCAGGGCTGGTCGGCGAGGGAGAGCCTGCTGGTGAAGAGGTGTCCGCCGCCGTCGGGCAGGTCGACGCGGGCGCCGAGCAGGGGGTGTCCGGTCGCGGCGAGTCCCGCGGCGGCGAGGTCGGCGGTGCGCCGGCCGGCGCTCGGCCAGTGGCGCTGCCGCTGGAAGGGGTAGGTGGGCAGCTCCACGGCGTGGGCGGGGCGGGGTGTCAGGGCGGCCCAGTCGACGTCGGCGCCGTGGGCGTGCGCGCGGGCGAGTCCGGCCAGGAGGGCGTCGGTGTCGTCGTGGCCGGGGCGCAGCAGGGCGACGGCCGCGGTGTCGGCGGGGGCGGCCAGGGAGTCGGTGACGAGGGCGGTGAGGGTAGCGTCGGGGCCGATCTCCAGGGTGCGGCGGACACCGAGGGCTTCCAGGGCGCGGACGCCGTCGTGGAAGCGTACGGTCTGCCGGACGTGGCGTACCCAGTGTTCGGGGTCGGTGAGTTCGCCGGGGGCGGCGGGCTCTCCGGTGACGTCGGAGATCGTCGGGATGCGCGGCTCGTGGTAGGTGAGGGCGGCGGCGACCTGCCGGAACTCGTCGAGGACGGGGTCCATGAGGGGCGAGTGGAAGGCGTGGCTGACGCGCAGCCGCTTGGTGCGGCGGCCGAGGGCCTCGATCCGGGCGGTGACGTCGAGGACGGCGCTCTCCTCGCCGGAGACGACGACGGAGCGGGGGCCGTTGACGGCGGCCAGTGCGACCCGGTCCTCGGCCCCCGCGAGCAGGGGCAGCACCTCGTCCTCGCCAGCCTGGAGGGCGACCATGGCGCCGCCCTCGGGCAGGGCCTGCATGAGGCGGGCGCGGGCGGCGACGAGACGGCACGCGTCGGGCAGGGAGAGGACGCCTGCGGCGTGGGCCGCGGCGAGGGAGCCGATGGAGTGGCCGAGGAGGTGGTCGGGGGTGACGCCGAGGCTGCGGACGAGGCGGTGGAGAGCCACTTCGAAGGCGAACAGGGCGGGTTGGGCGTGGCCGGTGGTGGCGAGGAGGTGTCCCGCGTCGCCGAGGACGGTGTCGTGCGGGAGCGGGTCGAGGGTGTCGGCGCCGAACTGGGCGCTCACCTCGTCGAAGGCGGCGGCGAAC
>NZ_QQNA01000373.1:0-233 GCF_003346515.1 Streptomyces corynorhini | reverse complement strand
GGCCGGTGAAGAGGAACGCGGTGGTTCCGGTGCGGGTGGCGGGGACGGTGGTCTCGGGGCGCAGGTCGCCGGAGGCGAGGCGGGCGAGGTCGGTGAGGAGGGCGTCGCGGTCGGCGCCGAGGAGCACGGCCCGGTGTTCGAAGGCGGTGCGGGTGGTGGCGAGGGCGTGGCCGAGGTCGGCGGCGGTCTGCTCGGGGCGGCGGGCGGCGTGGTCGAGGAGGCGTTCGGCCTGG
>NZ_QQNA01000372.1 GCF_003346515.1 Streptomyces corynorhini | reverse complement strand
CCCTTCGGTGGGGGTGGCCGGGGGCGTGGCGGGGGTCGGGGGAGGGCGCGGCGCGGCGATGTGCGCGCGTCGATCCTGGCGCTGCTGAAAGACCGGCCGATGCACGGTTACGAGATGATCCAGGAGATCGGCGAGCGCAGCGGCGGTGCCTGGCGTCCCAGCCCCGGATCGGTGTACCCGACCCTCCAGCTGCTGGAGGACGAAGGGCTGATCACCAGCCGGAGCGAGGGCGGCAAGAAGCTGTTCACGCTCACCGACGCCGGGAGCGCGGAGGCCGAATCGGGGCCCGACGCCCCGTGGGAAGAGGCCGGCCGCGGCGTCGACTGGGACTCGATGAACGAGATGCGGCAGGCCGGTTTCGGGCTGATGGAGGCGTTCGGGCAGGTCTGGAAGACCGGCACGCCCGAACAGCGTGAGAAGGCCCTCGCGGTCATCAACGACTCGCGCAAGAAGCTCTATCTGATCCTCGCCGACGAGAGCTGAGTCCCGCGGGTTGACTCCGGGCCCGCCGTCGCCTTCCGGAACGCTCCGGGACGCGGCGGCGGGCCTTGAGCGCGTCGGGGTCGTGCCCTGGGGGAACAAGCGTGTTCATCTCATCCGTAAGGAGGAGAACTCGTCCAGACGTACCCACCTTCCGTGGGATTCGAAGATGCTTCCCGGCGGTGATGTCTCCGACAGTCGGGACTGATGGGGTGAGAGAGTGCGAAACCCTCCACCGCGAGTGCCTCACCCGCCCGTACCGAACCGTGCCGACGACACGCTCGCGCGTGCCGCGGCGCCCACCGAATCACGGACCGAATCACGGACCGAGGCCGAGGAGCGGTTCACCGTGGAGTTGGCGTCGGTGGTCGCGGGTGCCCGCAGAAGGGCGCACCGTGGCGCGGACGCCCAGATCGACACGGCTCATCTGCTGCACTCCCTGCTCGAAACCGACCCCGAGGCGCGCGCTGTCTTCGAGGGCCCCCAGCTCGCCCGGGTCCTCGGCTATCTCGTGCAGCGCAGCATCGGATACGGGCTGCGCTGGCAGGGCACCGTGGAGGACTCCGGGGCGCTGCCCGTCATCAGGAACCGGACCGTGGCGGGCTGGTCGCCGCCCGCGGTGAGCGCCATGTCCGGAGCGCTGGAGCGGGCGGCGCGGCGTGGCGCGCCCCGGGTCGGCGGCGTCGATCTGCTGGCGGCGCTCGCCTCGGACGCGTCCTGCCGGGCCGTCGAGGTCCTCGAACGGGCCGGGGTGGACACGCTCACCCTGGCCGCGAGGCTCGCCCGGCCGCTCCGGTCGTCTCGACAGGTGTCATGAGGATGTCACTCCTGACGCGAGCTGTCATGATGTCGCCATGCTTGCGTCTCAGGGGAGGAGCGCCGGCCTGGGACTCGCCCTGGCCTCGGCGTTCGCGTTCGGCGGTTCGGGGGTCGCGGCCAAGCCGCTGATAGAGGCGGGGCTCGACCCGCTCCATGTGGTGTGGCTGCGCGTCACCGGAGCCGCCCTCGTGATGCTGCCCGTGGCCTGGCGCCACCGCGCGCTGGTCACCCGCAGGCCCGCGCTGCTCGTCGGCTTCGGGCTGCTGGCGGTGGCGGGCGTACAGGCCTGTTACTTCGCCGCGATCTCGCGTATCCCTGTCGGGGTCGCGCTGCTCATCGAATACCTCGCCCCCGCGCTCGTCCTGCTCTGGGTGCGCTTCGTGCAGCGGCGGCCCGTCACCCGCGCCGCCGCCGTCGGTGTCGTGCTCGCGGTGGGCGGGCTCGCCTGCGTGGTGGAGGTGTGGGCGGGGCTCGGCTTCGACGCGGTCGGGGTGGCGCTCGCGCTGGGCGCCGCCTGCTGCCAGGTCGGTTACTTCATCCTGTCGGACCAGGGCGGCGACGGCGAGGAGGCGGCGGATCCGCTCGGGGTGATCGCGTACGGGCTGATCGTCGGCGCCGTCGTGCTGACGGCCGTCGCCCGTCCCTGGGGCATGGACTGGTCGCTGCTCGGCGCCGACGCGGACCTGGGCGGGACCCGGGTGGCGGCGTGGCTGCTGCTGGGATGGATCGTGCTCGTCGCCACGGTGCTCGCCTACGTGACCGGCGTGATCTCCGTACGGAAGCTCTCCCCGTCGGTGGCGGGCGTGGTCGCCTGCCTGGAGGCGGTCATCGCGACCGTACTGGCGTGGGTGCTGCTGCGCGAGCACCTCTCGGCGCCGCAGATCCTCGGCGGGGCCGTGGTGCTGGCAGGCGCGTTCATCGCGCAGTCGTCCACGCCGAAGGCCGCGACCGGACCGGTGGCGGGCGGCGGTACGGCCGTTGCCGGTGCGGGCGGGGCCGGTACCGGCAGTCGCGGTACGGACAGTCGTGATACGGACAGTCGTGATACGGACAGTGGCGGTACGGGGAGCGGCGGTACGGGGAGCGGCGGTGCGGCCGGTGGCGACACTGCCCGTGCCGCCGATCGCACCACGACATAGGGCCCGGATCGGCCACCCGACCGCTCTGCCGCCGCCCGCCCTCGGCGCCGCCCGGCGGGCGCCGCTGGGTCACCCGGCCGCCGGGAGCGCCGCGAGATAGCCGGGCAGCGGGGCGGCCGGGCCGGTGCCGCCGTCCGGTTCCGGGGTGCCGTAGCCGTGTACGACGGGTACGACCCCAGCCCAGTGCGGCAGCGCGAGGTCCTCGGGGTCGTCATCGGGCCCGCCGCGGCGGGCCTTGGCGGAGACCTCGTCGAGGTCGAGCCGGATCACCGCCGTCGCGGCCAGCTCGCGGCCGTTGGCCGGGCGTGAGTCGCGCGAGCGGCCGGGGACGACCTGGTCGACGAGGGCGTCCAGGGCGGTGCGCCGCTCCTCGGGGTCGCTCACCGTGTGGGCGGTGCCGTGCACCACCACGGAGCGGTAGTTGATCGAGTGGTGGAAGGCGGCGCGCGCCAGCACCAGACCGTCGACATGGGTCACGGTGACACAGACGGCCAGCCCGGGATCCGCCGCCTCGTCCCCGGGGCCCTCGCCCCGCCGCGCCCCGCCGACCGGGCCGCCCGTCATGCGCAGCGGACGCGATCCGGTGGAGCCGTGCAGATACAGCCGCTCACCGACCCGGGCGTAGAGCGTCGGGAGGACGACGGGGGCGCCGTCGCGGACGAAACCGAGATGGCAGACATACGCCTGGTCGAGGATCCCGTGCACCAGTTCCCGGTCGTAGAAGGCCCGTTGGCGGGCGCGGCTGGGGACGGTGCGCGGGGTCGCGGAGTAGGGGGTGTCCGGCATGTGCGCTCTCCAATGTACTAGTGCATAATGTTCTTTGTGCTAGGAGAGTATCGGATTACTGGGCGAGGTGCGGCGGAGATCTCCGCGAGCGTGGAGCGGGCCGTCGGGGCCGGCGAGCTGAGACCCGGGCAACTGCTGCCGCCGATGCGGGAATTGGCCACGGAACTGGGGGTCAATCCGAACACCGTCGCCGCCGCCTACCGCACGCTGCGCGAGCGCGGGGTGATCGAGACGGCCGGGCGCAGGGGCAGCCGGATCCGGCCCCGCCCCGCCAGTACGGCACGCGGATCGATCCGGGTCGAGGCGCCCCCCGGCGTACGGGACATCTCGGAGGGCAACCCCGATCCCGCGCTGCTGCCCCCGCTGCACGAGGCGCTCGCCGCCGCCGCCCGCCACAACGCGGAGCGGCCAGGACTGTACGGACAGGCCCCCGTCGAAGCCGAGTTCGCCCGCGCGGCGCGGGCCGCACTGGACGCCGACGGGGTGCCCGCGGGGCCGGTCTCCGTGGCCTCCGGGTCGCTGGACGCGATCGAACGCGTACTGGCCGCGCGTCTGCGGCCGGGCGACGCCGTCGCCGTCGAGGACCCGGGGTGGGGGAGCCTGCTCGATCTCGTACCGGCGCTGGGGCTGCGCCCCGTACCGGTGGAGATGGACGACGAGGGCCCGCTCCCGGCGGCCCTGGCGCGCGCGCTGCGCGCGGGCGTACGCGCGGTCGTGGTCACCGACCGCGCGCAGAACCCGACCGGCGCGGCGATCGGCGCCGCCCGCGCCTTCGAGCTGCGCGCCCTGCTCGCCGCGCATCCTGGGGTCCTGCTCATCGAGGACGATCACGGTCATCACATCGTGGATCTGCCGCTGCATCCCCTCGCCGGGGTCACCGACAGCTGGGTGCTCGTGCGCTCCACCGCCAAGGCGTACGGACCCGATCTGCGGCTCGCCGTACTCACCGGCGACCCGGTGACCGTGGACCGCGTCGAGGGGCGCCAGCGGCTGGGCCCCGGCTGGGTGAGCCGGCTCCTCCAGCGGGCCGTCCTCCAGCTGTGGACCTCGGGCGCGGTGGACGTGGCGGAGGTCGCGCGGTCCTACGGGGAGCGCCGCGACGCGCTCGTCACGGCGCTCGCCGCGCGGGGCGTCGAGGCGTACGGCCGCAGCGGGATGAACGTCTGGGTGCCGGTCTCCGACGAGACCGGGGCGGTGGCGCGGCTGCTGGGCGCCGGCTGGGCGGTCGCTCCCGGGGCGCGCTTCCGGCTGGCCGCGCCGCAGGGCGTCCGGGTGACGGTCTCGGAGCTGACGGCCGACGACATCGGGCCGCTCGCCGACGCGCTCGCCTCGGCGGCCGGCCCGGCCCCGGCCCGTACCCACGGCTGAGGCGCGCGGCGTGCCGCGCCGAACGCCGCGGCACGGGGGCGTGCCGTGCCGCAGCCCGGGTGCGCGGTGCCGCTACCGCTCGGCGGGGGCGGGCGCCTCGGCCCCGGCGGATGCGGGTGTCCCGGCCCCGGCGGGCGCGGGTGTTCCGGCCTCGGCGGGCGCGGGTGTCCCGGCTCGCTGCCGGGCGCGGCTCTGGGTGAGCGCCGCGCCCGCGAGGATGACGAGGGCGCCGACCGGGGTGTTCCAGCTGATCCGCTCGCCGAGCAGCGTGACCCCCGCCGCCGTGGCGATGACCGGGACGAAGTAGGTGACCATCTGCCCGGTCGTCGGCCCCACCTCCGCGACGATGCCGTACTGGAGCAGGATCGCCAGCCCCGTGCCGAGTGCGCCCAGCACCACCACCGCGAGTACCGGCCCCACCGGGAACGAGGTCGGGAACGTGGTGAACAGGGGTGTCACCAAGGCCAGTTGCCCCGTCGCCAGCATGAGCTGGGCGCCGGTCAGGGAGAGGTGGGAGCTGCTGCTGCCCGCCAGGGTCCTGCGGATGTAGATCCAGCCGATCGGGTAGCAGAGCGAGGCGAGCAGTGCCAGGGCCGTACCCGTGAAGTCCAGTCCTGAGAAGCCCTGCCAGGCACCCAGCACGGTCAGCACCCCGAGGAACCCCAGACCGAGCCCGGCCACCCTGCGCCGGGTGGGCCGGTCCTCGGAGAGCGCGACCAGGGACAGCGCCATCCCCCACAGCGGCGAAGTGGCGTTGCAGATGCCCGCGAGCGTCGAGGGGATCGTCAGCTCCGCGTACGCGAAGAGCGAGAACGGCAGCGCGTTGAGCAGGAGCCCCGCGACGGCGAGATGGGCCCAGACCCGGCCCGAGCGGGGAAAGCGCTCCCGCTTCACCGCCATGGCGACGGCCAGCACCGCCGTACCGAAGAACAGCCGGCCGAAGGTCACCTGGAACGGTGCGAACACCTGCGTGCCGACCTTGATCAGCAGAAAGCTGAAGCCCCAGATGAGCGAGAGAGCCCCGAAGCGGACGCGCCAGTCCGGAGTGGCGCGCCCGCTTCGGGGCTC